>JAGWVC010000019.1 GCA_018971065.1 Sphingomonadales bacterium
AAGCCCCCTTCCCGCCACCCCCCTGCTTGATCGCGTGATCTGGCCTGCGGACCTTCGGCGCCTGCCGGCGAGCGACCTTCGCCAGTTGGCGGACGAGGTTCGTGCCGAGATGCTGTCGGTGGTGGGCAGCACCGGCGGGCATCTGGGTTCGGGGCTGGGCGTGGTGGAGTTGTCGGTGGCGCTGCACTATGTGTTCAACACGCCCGACGACAAGCTGGTGTGGGACGTGGGCCATCAGGCCTATCCACACAAGATCCTGACCGGCCGGCGCGAGCGGATGCGCACGCTGCGCCAGGGCGGCGGGCTGTCGGGCTTCACCAAGCGGGCCGAGAGCGAGTACGATCCGTTCGGCGCGGCGCATTCGTCCACCTCGATCTCGGCGGCGCTGGGCTTTGCCATCGCCAACAAGCTGGCGGACCAGCCGGGCAAGGGCATCGCGGTGATCGGCGACGGCGCGATGTCGGCGGGCATGGCCTACGAGGCGATGAACAACGCGCGCGCCGCCGGCAACCGGCTGGTGGTGGTGCTGAACGACAACGACATGTCGATCGCGCCGCCGGTGGGGGGCTTGTCCGCCTATCTGGCGCGGCTGGTGTCGTCGCGCCCGTTCCTGGAGCTGCGCGAACTGGCCAAGCGCATCTCGCGCCACCTGCCCGAGGCGCTGCATATCGCCGCGCGCAAGACCGACGAGTTCGCGCGCGGGATGGCGATGGGCGGCACCCTGTTCGAGGAACTGGGGTTCTACTATGTCGGCCCGATCGACGGTCACAACCTCGATCACCTGATCCCGGTGCTGGAGAACGTGCGCGACGCCGCGCAAGGGCCGTGTCTGGTCCATGTCGTCACCCAGAAGGGCAAGGGCTATGCCCCGGCCGAGGCGGCGGCGGACAAGTACCACGGGGTGCAGAAGTTCAACGTCGTCACCGGCGAGCAGGTGAAGGCGCCCGCCGGCCCGCCCAGCTACCAGAACGTGTTCGGCGAGACGCTGGCGAAGCTGGCGAACGATGACGAGCGCATCGTCGCGATCACCGCCGCGATGCCCAGCGGCACCGGGGTGGACAAGTTTGCCAAGGCCCACCCGGAACGCAGCTTCGACGTCGGTATTGCCGAACAGCACGCGGTTACGTTTGCGGCGGGGCTGGCGGCGCAGGGGATGCGGCCGTTCTGCGCGATCTACTCCACGTTCCTGCAGCGCGCCTATGATCAGGTGGTGCATGATGTCGCCATCCAGAACCTGCCGGTGCGCTTCGCGATCGACCGCGCCGGGCTGGTCGGCGCCGATGGCGCGACCCACGCCGGCAGTTTCGACGTGACGTACCTCGCCAGCCTGCCGAACATGGTGGTGATGGCGCCGTCGGACGAGGCCGAGCTGGTCCACATGACCTATACCGCCGCCTGCCATGACAGCGGCCCGATCGCGTTCCGCTATCCGCGCGGCGGCGGCACCGGCGTGCCGCTGCCCACCACGCCCGAACGGCTGGAGATCGGCAAGGGCCACGTGGTGCGCGGTTCCGAGAAGGGTGGCAAGGTCGCGATCCTGAGCCTGGGGACGCGGCTGGCCGAAGCGCTGAAGGCGGCCGACCAACTGGAAGCCAGGGGCCTCGCCACCACGGTGGCCGACCTGCGCTTCGCCAAGCCGCTGGACGAGGCGCTGATCCGCAAACTGGCGACCACGCACGAGGTGGTGCTGACGATCGAGGAGAACGCGATCGGCGGCCTCGGCGCGCACGTGCTGACGCTGGCGAGCGACGCGGGGCTGGTGGACGCCGGGCTGAAGATCCGCACGCTGCGCCTGCCCGACATGTTCCAGGACCACGACGCGCCGGACCGGCAGTACGACCAGGCCGGCCTGAACGCCCCCCACATCGTCGAGACCGTGCTCAAGGCCCTGCGCTGGAACGAGGCCGGCGTCGCAGCGGCGGGGGCTTGAGGCGCCCGGTTTTCTGCCCGGCCATCGGCGGTTAAGGCAAGCCATCGTAAGGACATGACATGAGCCTGCTTGCCCTTGCCCTGCTCGCCGCCAATGCCCCGCTGACAGTCGAAGTCGCCGGCGTCCGCAACGCCAGGGGCCATGTCCGCATCGATGTCTGCCCGCAGGCAAAGTTCCTCGACGATGGCTGCCAATGGCACGCCTCGGTGCCGTCGCACGCCGGAACCACTGCGCTCACGATCGAGGACCTGCCGCCGGGCGACTACGCGATCCAGGCCTTTCACGACGAGAACAACAACGACGAGATGGACCGCGGCCTGTTCGGCATTCCCAAGGAAGGCTTCGGCTTCTCGCGCGATGCCAGAATCGTGTTCAGCCCGCCGAAGTGGAAGGACGCGGCCTTCACGCATGGCGCAACCCCGCAGAAGCAGGTGCTTCATTTGCGCTATTGGGGCCATTGACCGCCGTGGCTTAATGCTTGTTTAGTGCTTTTCCTTCACCTGCCGGAAAGGTGATCGGCAGGCGCGATGACGATGGCACATTCCCAACCCTTGCTGCGATCCGGCACCGGCAGGCACACCCGCCCGGTCATCCTGATCTGGCTGGCACTGGCAATCGCGCTGCTGGCGTTTGCATGGCCGCAAATCCACGCACTGCGCGCCACCGATCCCGATGACTACATGCGCCTTCTGGAAGTGCGCGACTGGCTGGCCGGACAGGGCTGGGCCGACGTCCGCCAATACCGCATGGACCCGCCCCACGGCGCCGACATGCACTGGTCACGGCTGGTCGATCTGCCGATCGCCGCGATCCTGTGGGCCGCCCGGCTGATCCTGCCCGAACCAGCCGCCTCGGCAGTGGCGATGGCAACCGTTCCGCTGCTGCAACTGCTGGCGGCAATGCTGCTGCTGCACCGCCTGATGCGCGCGCTGGGGGCAGGCGACGGCACGGCCCTGACGGCGGCGGGAATCGTGCTGCTGTTCCCCATGCTGACCTCGAACTTCATGCCGATGCGCATCGACCATCACGGCTGGCAGGCGATCTGCGCGCTGGGCTGCATGGTGGCCTTGCAGCACCGCTACGGCCCGCTTGTGGCAGGCTTGATCGCCGGGCTCTGGCTGACCATTTCGCTGGAAGGCCTGCTGCTGGCCCTGGCCCTCGCCGGAATCATGGCGCTACGCTGGCTGCGCACCCGGCAGAATGATCTGGCGCCGTTCAGCCTGGCCCTTGCCGCATCGGGCACCTTACTCGGCCTGATCACGCGCGGCCCCGCAGGGCTGGGACATGCAACGGTGGACCAGCTTTCTTGGCCGCAATTGCTGGCATTCGCCGTGACAGGCGGCCTGGCGTCATGCCTGCCGAAAATGCCGGGACAGGAGCGCTTCGGCGGGCGTCTGCTCACGCTGGCGCTGATTGCCGCAGCGGGCGGCGCGGCAATCCTGCTGGGGCTGGGGCGTGCCGCGCTTGATCCCTTCAGCGGGCTGGACCCGGTGGTGCGCCAAGTCTGGCTGGAACAGGTACGCGAAGGGATGCCGATCTGGCGGCAGGACTGGTCAACGCGGGCCATGCTGGTGTGGACACCCTTGCTGGTACTGGCAGGCTGGAAACACGTCCGCCACGCCGATCCGGCCCGCACGGCGTGGGGCGAACTGGCACTGTTGGCGCTGATTGCCGGCGCGCTGTCGCTGCTGCTGATGCGGATATCGCTTCCCGCACAATTGCTGACAGTGCCCTTCGCCGCACTGCTGCTGGCACACTGGTTTCCACGCGCCGCATCCCGGCCAACGGCACCCGCCCGGATCGCGGGAATGGCGGCGTGCCTGTTGTTGCTCACCCCCAGTCTGGCCTCCAGCGGCGGCAAGCTGATCGACCAGACGCTCGCCGTCACCGCAACGACAGTGACGTCACCGCGATCCGCCCTCCTGACGCACGGATCGTGCGATCTGGCCCGTCTGAACACCCTGCCAAGGTCGCAACTTTTCAGCCTGCTTGATCTGGGACCGGAACTGCTGGTGCGCACGCCGCACAGCGTTGTCGCCGGATCGTACCACCGCAACAGCGCCCGGATGCGCGACGTGATCGATGCGTTCAGTGGCGATCAAGCCCGCGCCCGCGCGATCGTGGAGCGTAACGGCGCGCGCTACCTGGTGTTCTGCCCTTCCGACGACGAAGCCCGCATCTACGCCGGGCGCCGGCCAGACGGACTGGCTGCCGAACTGATGGCGGGGCAGCATCCCGATTGGCTGATCCCGCAACCTTCATTCACGGGCGGATTGCAGGTGTTCGCGGTGCGCTAACTGCCCTGCTCGATCAACGCGCCAAGCTCATGCAGGCGCAACTTGCCTGTGGCGGTGCGTGGAATCCGGTCTTCACGAATGAAAACGATCCGGCGCGGCACCTTGTAGCTGGAAAGCGATTCACGCAGCGCCGCACGCAGGCCCTCTACGGTCGGGCTGGCGCCCTCGGCAGGAACAACCGCAGCGGCAACAATCTGGCCGAATTCGACATCCGCCAGCCCCGTCACCACCGCCAGCGCCACGTCGGGCAAGGCGTTCAGCGCCGCTTCCACTTCCAGCCGCGAGACGTTGGCGGCGCGGGTCTTGATCATGTCGTTGCGCCGGGCCACGAACGTCAGCCAGCCGTCGGCATCGATGGTGACGATGTCGCCGGTGGCATAGAACCCGTCGGCGGTGAACACCTCGCTGCGCTGCTTCTTGTAGAAGCCGCTCATCAATGCGCTGCCGCGCAAATGCAGTTCGCCCGCCTCGCCAGGCGCCAGAACCACGCCGGTCTCGGGATCGACCACCCGGCGTTCATAGCCGTTGACCGCGCGCCCCGATGCGCCGGCCTTGTCATCCGGCAAGCGAAAATCGATCGGCTCCGCGCTGTGCGGGGCGAACGTCTCGCTCATCCCCAGCATGTTCGATTGCAGGTGCGGCGGAATCAGCGCGCCGGTGGCATCGCGAAACGGGCCAAGCCCGACGATGGCATCGACATCGATCCCGTCACCCGCCGCCGCCACGCGCAAGCGGGTCAGGCCATCGCCCCAGCCGTTGAGCCGGTTGACCCGGCACGCGCGGATCGTGTGCAGCAGTTCGTCGTGATCGGGCGTCAGCGGATAGACCAGCGCGGCGCCCTGGCTCAACACCTGCAACGCCATCGCCATGCCGCCCAGCCAGAACGCCGGCAGCATCGGCAACATGCGGTCCCCCGGCCTGACCAGAAACAGCTTGGCCAACGCCGGCGGATGGCGGGTGATATTCCACTGGGTATGCACCACGGCCTTGGGCAACGCGGTGCTGCCCGACGTGTAGACGATGACGGCATCCTCACCCGGCATGACCTGCGCTTCGGCAGCGGCAAGCAGGGCGGGTTCGATCCTGTCCGCCTGTGCCAGCAGCGCGGCATGATCCTCGGTCCACGGCAGACCGGCGGCATCATCGAACCACACCGAGCGCAGGTGGGGGGCGTCGGCCAGCGCGATCCGGCCCGGTTCGGCCCGGTCGATGCCCGGCAGCGCCGCCGCCAGCGTGGCGGCATAATCGTGCCCCAGGAACCGACGTGCCGCGACCAGCAGTTGCACATCGGAATGGCGCAGCATGTGTGCCAGCTCTGGCGGCGTCGCCAGCGTGCTCAGCACGGTGACCAGCGCCCCGATGCGCAACGCCCCCAGGAACGCCGTGATCCAGAACGGCCCGTCATTGGCCAGCAGCGCCACGCGGCCGCCCTTGCCCAGCCCCGCCGCCATCAGCGCCCTAGCCATCCGCGCAGTGGCGGCATCCAGCCCGGCATACGTCAGGCATTCCTGCCGCGTGACCACGGCATCATCGCCCCCATGCGCGGCAACGACGGCGGCAAGCATCGCGGGGATCGTCGAAGGCGGATCGGCGTCTGGCATGGGCACCGGGGTAGTATGGCCGCGATGTGCCGCCCACGGCAAATTTTGGAACGATCCCGCCATGCGTTCCTGTAAATGACTTGCGCAATGCCGGGGTGGCGATGGCCCAGGCATTGCCCGCACCCGCCGGGCTGCTAGCTTGCCCGGCGGGAGATACCAATGCGCGACACGCTGACGCTGACAGGACGCGAGACCCGGCTCGATCCGGACATCCGCAACAACCCTTTCCCGTTCTACCAGGCGCTGCGGGCAGAGCGGCCGGTCTACTACGATCCGGGGCTCGATGTCTGGCTGGTGACGCGGTACGCCGATGCCCTGCAGGTGCTGCGCGACGATGCGAACTTCAGCCTGGAGCATGGCTACCAGGATCGCTACGCCAACGGTTTCGTCGATGAACTGGCCGAAATCATGGAGCGCGACGGCGGCGGCTTCATCCGCGACATCATCGCCTGCGATCCCCCCGAGCACACGCGGCTGCGGCGCCTGATCGAGAAGGCATTCACCGCGCATCGGGTGAAGGAACTGGAAGGCCGCGTGCGCGCGATCTGCGTCGATCTGATCGAGCAGGTGGCCGATGCCGGCGCCTGCGACGGCATGAAGGACTTTGCCGCACCGCTGACCGCGCACATCATCTGCGACCAGTTGGGACTGGATTACGGCCGGATCGGCGTGGAGAAAGTGGCGGCGTGGACCACCGCGCTGCTGGCGCAGATCGGCCGGATGCAGAGCCGCGAGGAGATGCACGCCAACGCCGCGCTGATGTGCGAACTGCAGAACATGATCATCGCCGAAATCGCGGAGCGGGAGCGCGCCCCGCGCGAGGACATGATCTCCGATCTGGTCCACGCCCGGCTCGATTCGGAAGCGAACCCGACGCTGTCGTTCGCCGAGAAGGTCAGTTGCGTTCGCGCCTTCCTGATTGCCGGCAACGACACCACGGCGGCGGCCATCACCAACCTGCTGCTGATCCTGGCAACCCACCCGGGCCTGGCCGAAGACCTCTACACCCAGGTGGACGATGACCGCGCGATGATGCGGTTCGTCGAGGAAGTGCTGCGAATCGCGCCGCCGGTACACGGGCTGTTCCGCACGGCGATGCAGGACGTGGACGTGGGCGGCACGGTGATCCCGGCGCTGGCCCAGGTCTGCATCCTTTATGCCTCCGCCAACGACGACGAGCGGGAGTTCCAGCAAGGGCGGACGCTGGATGCCGGGCGCCGCAACGTCGGCAATCATGTCACGTTCGGCGCCGGCATCCACCGCTGCATCGGCGCGGCGCTGGCCCGGATGGAAATCAAGGTGGCAGCGCAGGAAATCATCCGGCGGCTGAAGGACATCCGGCTGGACTGCGCGCCGGAAGAACTTGGCTACCTGCCGACGCTGGCCACGCAGACGCTGGAGCGGCTGCCATTGCAGTTTGCCCGCCGATGAGGGCGCTGGAGGATCTGGAAGCCACGACACGGCGGGTGGAAACACCGTGCGGCGATGGCACGCTGGTGTGGCGAGTGTGGGGCGCCGGGAAACCGCTGGTGCTGGGCCACGGCGCCCAGGGTGCCTGGTCGCACTGGGTGCGAAACATCCCCGCGCTGGCGCAAACGCGCATGGTCATCGCCGTGGACCTGCCGGGGCAGGGCGATTCGGCGGTGCCGGCGGACAGGACGCACCGCGGCATTGCCGATGTGCTGGCCACCGGTCTGCGCGCGATCGTCGGCACACAGCCGGTGGACATTGCCGCATTCTCGATGAGCGGCACCCTGTTCGCCTGGATGGCGGCCCACCATCCCACGCTGGTTCGGCGGCTGGTGCTGATCGGCTGCGGCGGGCTGGATACGCCGCACGGACATATCGATATCGGGTCCGTGAAAGGGCTGACCGGCGAGGCGCGAACCGCGCGGCTGAAGGCGAACCTGCTGGGGCTGATGCTGCATCACCCCGATTCCGTGGATGATCTGGCCCTGCACCTGCTGGTGGCCAATGCGCGCAAGGCGCGGTGGGTGACGCCCGATCTGGTGGTGCCCGACAAGCTGAAGCGGGCACTGCCTCACATCGCCTGCCCGGTCGATGCCATCTGGGGCGAATTCGACCGGCCGCATCCCGATCCCGCGCTGCAGGAGGCGGTGATCCACGCGGTGCAACCGGAGTGCGATTTCCGCGTGATCGCCGGCGGCGGCCATTGGGTGATGTACGAGCAGGCGGCGGCGTTCACCACGACCTTGCTGGACCTGCTGGCAACACCGTTGCGGGCAGTGCCGCAACCGGAGGCATTGGCATGACGGTCCTGACCAACGCCCGGGTGTTCGACGGCTATCGACTCCTGCCCGGCCTGCACACGGTGACGCTGGCCGAAGGCCGGATCGCGACGGTCAGCGAGGAGCCGGGGGAGGGCATGGACCTTGCAGGCATGACGCTGATGCCGGGGCTGATAACCTGCCATTACCATGCCGATTTCTTCCAGTTCACGCTGGCCGAAGGGTTGGCGGGCGATCCGCTGGGCAAGGAACTGCCGCCGGGTGTGCTGATGGCTATTGCGGTGCGCAATGCCGGTGTGCTGCTCGAATCAGGCTTCACCGGCTATGTCGGCGCGGCCTGCGGGCATGACATCGACGCCCAGTTGAAGCTGGCGATCGCTCGCAGAATCATGCCCGGCCCGCGCATCCGCGCGTGCAGCCCGCACATCGGCACCACCGCCGATGTCAACGACAGCCGCAAGTGGTGGCGGCGGATGGAAACCCCGGGGACCGACATTTTCGTCGATGGTGTGGACGACATGCGCAAGGTGGTGCGCGAACAGGTGCGGCGCGGGGCGGAAATGATCAAGTTCTTCGCCAGCAGCGGGCGGGGTTTCAACGGCCGCACCGTCCGCAACATGGACCGCGACGAGATTGCCGCGCTGGTGGAGGCGGCGCACGGGCGCGGGGCGCTGGTGCGCTGCCATGTGGCCGACAAGGCGATGATGCTGGAATGCATCGAACTGGGCGTGGACGTGATCGACCACGGCGACGGCATGGACGACGAGGTGATCGCGGCAATGGCGGAACGCGGCACGTTCTGGGTGCCCAGCCTGACGTACCCGCGCCTGCTGATCGAACTGGGCTGGGACGAGCCGGGGATGAAGGAACACCTCGCCAACTTGCGCGCCATGCTGCCCAGGGCGCAGGCCGCCGGGGTACGCATCCTGACCGGGGACGATTACTCCGGGGTGTTCCGCGACCTGATCCCGGACGATCCGCTGGACCACCAGGTGGGGCGGTATGGTCTGGAGTTCGGATACTATGCCGGGGTGCCGGGGCTGACTGCCGAGCAGGTGCTGAGCTGGGGCACGGCCAATGCCGGGGCGCTGCTGGCGCAGGCAGGGGAAACCGTGGGGCAGGTGGTGCCCGGCGCGGTGGCCGACCTGATCGTGGTGGATGGCGACCCGGTGGCCGATCCATCATTGCTGGCCCGGCCGCAAACCGCGCTCAAGGCCGTCATGCGCGACGGACAATTCACGATCAACCGGCTGGGGAGCCACACCGCATGACCGACCGCAACCGCGACTACATGCAGCTTTGCTGGGTGGTGCCCGACCTTGAGGTGGCGATTCACAACTGGGTGAAGTCAACCGGCGCCGGACCGTTCTTCGTATTCAAGGACGTGCATTTCGACGACGCCACGTATCGCGGCGCGCCGGCCGACATTGCCCCGCACCGCGCCGCGATCGGGCAGAACGGGCCGATGCAGATCGAACTGATCCAGCCGCTGGGCGATCACCAGGGCATCTGGCGCGATGTCGTGCCGACTGGCGGTTTCGGGCTGCATCATACCGGGCTTTACTGCACCGATTACGACGCGGAACGCGCGGCCTATGTGGCGGCGGGGCACGAGGTGGTGTTCGAGGGCCTGATGATGGGCGCGCGCACCTGCTACATTGATACGCTGGCTTCGCTGGGCTTCATGACCGAGTTGATCACCGCCAACCCGATTGCCGAGATGGTTTTCGGGCAATTCCGCGCCGCCGCCGAGGGCTGGGACGGCAGCGAACCAATCCGGCGGCTGGGCTGACATTCACGGGAGACGATGCATGGAAACGGAGTCTGTAGTGATGCCGTGCCGCGAGGTGACCGATGAAGAAGCAACCCACTATGCCGAACACGGCTGGGTGATGCTGCGGCGGTTCGTCGATCCGGCGATGCTGGCGCGGGTGCTGGCGGCGGCGAAGGCGATCATGGGCGAGGACGGCGACAGCAACCCGCCCTATGGCATCGACCAGCCCTACTTCAACGCGCAGTATGGCGGGCTTTACGCCAACCCGGACATCCGCCCCTTGCATTTCGGCGTCGGACGGGCGGCGAAGCGGCTGCTGAACCGGCTGGACGGCACCGGGGTGCGGCTGTTCAACGACTTCTATGGCCCGAAGCTGCCGGCGGCGATCAAGACGCGCAACCAGGGCAACGGGGCCACCTCGTTCCATCAGGACTACATCACCTTCGCGGTCGATCGCTCGGGCGGAATGACCTTCTGGATGCCGCTGGAAACCTATGGTCCGGAAGCCGGAACGATGAGCTTCATCGACGGATCGCACCGGCTGGGGGTACTGGGCAACTACACCAGCTATGACGGGCGCGACATTCGCGCGGTCTACCCGGAGCTGAACGCGCTGCCCGAAACGCCGCAGATGACGTACGAGCTGGGCGATGTCACCGCGCACAACCACCTGACCGTGCATGGTGCGGGCAAGAACAACCTGAACCGGCCACGCTGGGCGTACCTGGTGCTGCCTCAACCCGCCGATGCCCGCTGGAACGGCGCCCCGCCCGAGGCGTTCGACCCTGCCGCACATGGCATGACGCCTTATGGCCGGTTCCCCGACGCGGGGTTTCCGATCATCGCCTGAACCAACGGAGAGAACGACATGGGAGAGCAAGCAACACGCCGGGTGGCATTCGTCACCGGCGCCGGTTCGGGAATCGGGCGGGCAACCGCGCACGCCTTCGTGAAGGCCCGCTATGCGGTGGCCTTCGTCGATCGCGATACCGCCGCCGTGGAGCGCGAGGCGGCGGCGGCAGGGCAGGGCGCCATCGCCGTGACCTGCGACGTCACCGATGACGCCGGCGTAAAATCGGCGGTGGCGCAGACCGTTGCCGCTTTCGGGCGGCTGGATGCCGCGTTCAACGCCGCAGGCATCGATGGCGCGGCCGCACCGCTGGCCGAAGGCAGCATGGAGAACTGGAACCGCGTTCTGGCGATCGACCTGACCGGCATGTTCTCGTGCCTGCGTTACCAGATTCCGGCGATGCTGGCTTCGGGCGGCGGCGCCATCGTCAACTGCGCGTCCAGCGCTGGGATAACCGGCGCGCCGCATCTTTCCGCCTACTGCGCGGCCAAGCATGGCGTTGTCGGCCTGACGCGCGGCGCGGCGCTGGACTATGCGCGGCAGAACATCCGGGTGAACGCCGTGTGCCCGGGGATGATCGACACGCCGATGGCGGCCAGCATCCCGCCCGACCTGCTGAAGGCGCTACTCGATGAAAGCCCGATGGGGCGGCAGGGCCAGCCGGAGGAAATCGCCGCCGCCGTGCTGTGGCTGTGCGATCCGTCAGCCAGCTTCGTCACCGGCCAGGCAATCCCGGTCGATGGCGCCTGGACCACGCGGTGAGGGGATTTTGAGCATGGCTTCGACCAAGGATTTCGCTGAACGGATTCCGCCGCTGCCTTACGAGCAGTTTACCCCCGAACAGGACCGCATCGTCGGCGGGTGGCATCACCTGAACTTCTCGAAAGTGCTGGTCCGCAATCCGGCGATGTACGCCACGTTCGTGCCCTGGCTGCGCGCCTGCGTTGCCGAAACCACGCTGCCACCGCGCGACCGGCAGGCGGTGTGCCTGCGGATGCTGCGCTTGTGCGGCGATGTCTATGAATGGACGCATCACGTCACCATTTCGCAGCGGGCCGGGCTGAACGAGGCGGAGATCGCCGACATGACCGCCGGCGAGGGCACCTCGCTGACCCCGCGCGACCGGGTGATCCTGCGCGCCACCGAGGAACTGCAAACCAGCCAGTTCGTCTCCGATGCCACCTGGACGGCATTGCTGGACGGCTACATCCGCGAGCAGGCGATGGAACTGGTGATGCTGGCCGGCTGCTACCTGACGATGGCGATGATCACCAAGAGCTTCGGGATGCAACTGGAAGAGGACGAAGCCGACCACGAAGCGGTCAACGCGCTGCGGACCTACACGTGAGCGCGTTTCCGCTGCCGGTCACCGTGGAGGGCGTGACCGCCGAATGGCTGACGGCGGCGCTGGGCGTGCCGGTGCTGCGCGCAAACGTGCTGGAGGTGATCCATTCGACCACCACCAAGATCCGCATGAAACTGGAACTGGACGAAGCCGGGAAGGCGGCCGGGATCGCGCCGCAGGTGATCGTCAAGGGCGGCTTCCAGGCACACAGCCGGGGCATGGATCACATGCACCTGCGCGAAGTGCGCGGCTATCGTGACATCTACCCTGAAGTGCCGCTGCCCCATCCCGCCTGCTGGTTCGCCGGCTTTGACGAGGGCGAGCGGCAGGGCATCCTGGTGATGGAGGACCTGTCGGTTCGCGGCGTCGAATTCTGCCATGCCACCAAGCCGCAGTCGTACCAGCAGGTGTCGCGCCGGCTCGGTTTGCTGGCGGCCTTCCATGCACGCACATGGGTCAGCCCCGTGATTGCGCCGGGCGGCAAGTGGGCGGATCTGGTCGATTTCTTCGATGTCATGCGCGGGTTCTTCGACAACAAGACATCGCCCGAAAACTGGGCGCGACTGACCGCACTGCCGCGCGGGCTGGCGGTTTCGGAGCGGTTCCGCAGCCGCGACTGGATGATCGACGCATGGAACCGGGTCAGCGCCTATGGCCAGCGCCTGCCCTATTGCGTGCTGCACGGCGACGTTCACCTGGGCAACCTGTACATCGAGCCCGACGGCACGCCGGGTTTCCTCGACACGCTGGCCAGCCGGGGGCCGGGAATGCTGGAAGTGGCCTATCACATCGCCGCATCGGTGGACGTGGCCGACCGCGCCGGTTGGGAAGGCACGCTGGTTCGGCACTATCTGGACGAACTGGCGCGGCATGGCGCCGATGCGCCCGCGTTCGATGCGGCGATGCACCAGTACGCGGTGTTCCAGGTCTATGGCCACTTCATCTGGCTGACCACCGAATCGCACTACCAGCCCGAGGCGGTGAACACCGCCAACGCCATGCGCACCGGCATTGCGATGCTGGACCATGATACGGCGGGCAAGGTGGCGGCACTTCCGCAAACGACGGGGTGATCTCGCGTATTGCGCCGGCGCGCGCGGCTGTGCAAAGGGGCGGGGTCCTATTCGAAAGGCTTCGCACGATGGCTGGCAACAATTCCCTGCGCGACAAGCTGGTGGTTCTGGTGGGCGGCAGCGGCTTCTTCGGCCGCCATCTGGCGCAGGAACTGCTGGCACGTGGTGCCCGGCTGCGCATCGCCAGCCGCCATCCGGAACGCGCCTATGCCATCCGGCCGCTGGGCAACCTGGGGCAGGTGCAGTTCGCCCGCGTGGACGTGACGAAGCCGGAACGCCTGGCCACGCTGATGGCCGGTGCCGATGCCGTGGTGAACCTGGTCGGCGCATTTGCCGGCGATCTCGACAAGGTGCAGGGCAAGGGTGCCGGCACCGTGGCCGCTGCCGCCGCATCGGCCGGGGCGCAGGCCTTCGTCCACGTCTCGGCGATCGGTGCCGACAGTGAATCCCCCGTCGCTTATGCCCGCACCAAGGGTGAGGGCGAAGCGGCGGTTCGCGCGGCGTTTGCCGGCGCCACCATCGTCCGTCCGTCGCTGCTGTTCGGCGCCGATGACAGTTTCCTGTCGATGTTCGGCGGCCTGGTCGAAACCCTGCCGGTGCTGCCGGTGTTCGCCCCTCAGGCAAAACTGCAGCCGCTGTTCGTGGACGATGCCGCCGAAGCCGTCGCCAACGCGCTGGCCGATTCCGCAAGCCACGGCGGCCGGGTTTACGAACTGGCCGGGCCGGAAGTGGTGACGATGCTGCAGCTCAATCAGCGTATCGCCGCCGCTGCCGGGCGGAATCCCATGCTGGTGTCGCTGCCGGACGAGATTGGCGGCGCCATTGCCACGCTGACCGGCTGGCTGCCCTTCGCGCCGATCACGCGGTCGCAGTGGAAGCTGCTGCAGGCCGGCAACGTCGCTTCGGGCGAATGCCCGGGCTGCGATGCGCTGGGCGTGACACCGCGCCCGATGGGGCTGTTCCTCGACCGCTGGATGACCCGCTTCCGCAAGTTCGGGCGGTTCGGCAAGAAAGCCGCTGCTTAAAAGTCAGGCGTTCACATCCGCATAGTGGCTGGGCGGCTGGATAACCTCCATCCGTTCGGTCAGCAGCGGGCGGAACGAGGGCCGGCTCTTGAACACGGAATACCAGCCGCGCGCCTGTTCGTGGCCTGACCAGTCAAGCCCGCCCAGATAATCCGCCACCGATAGCTGCGCGGCGGCGGCAAGATCGGCCAGGCTCATCTGCGAACCGGCCAGCCAGGGGCGATGGTCGATCAGGAAATCGATGTATTCGAGGTGTTCGTGCGCCAGCCGCATCGCCTCGCGCAGTGCTTTCGAATCGGGCGGCTGGCGCAGGATGATGCGCTTCTTCATCCGCTCGTTCAGCAGCGGCGCGGTCACGTCCTCGAAGAAATTCTCGTCGAACAGCGCGACCAGACGGCGGATTTCCGCACGGTTCTGCGCGGTGCCGTTGATCATCGGGTTCTTGTCGTGGGTTTCCTCGATATATTCGCAGATCGCCCGACTGTCGGCGAGGGCAAACCCCTTTTCGGAATGCTTCAACACCGGGGTGCGCCCCGCCGGGCTCATCGCCAGGAACTCCTCGCGCCCGTCCCACGGGTTCTCGCGCCAGAGTTCATAGCCGATGCCCTTCTCGCCAAGCAGCAGGCGAACCTTGCGGCTGAACGGGCACAGGGGGAACTGGTAAAGCTGCCACATGCAATGCCCTTGCCCCATGCGGCGGCGCAGCGTCCACCCGCACGCGGCCGGCGGCATGATTCATACTTGTGGAAAATTCACGCGGCAGGGTTGGCGCGCGACGAACGGTTCTGCCCGCGCGTTCAGGCGGCGGCGCGGCGCAGGCGATCGTTGATGGCGACACCGATCCCGGTTTCGGGAATCGGCACAACCGCGACGCGGGGATGCCTGGCCGATGCCGCTTCGTGCAGGCAGGCGTAGAGTCGGGCGGCCGCTTCGGCGAGATCGGCCGCAGGCGAAAGGTTCACGTCCCCCGCAATCGCGCCGAAGCCGATGTGGAATTCGTCGGCCGCTGCCGTTTCGGCACCCAACCGCACCGGCTTGCCCGGCGCATAGTGGCTGGCGAGCTGGCCGGGTGCCTCGATCTTGTCGCCACTGCCACCGCCCGGGGTGCCCAGCACCTCCGCCAGTTCGGCAGCCATGATCGGGCCGGGGCGCAGCATGTCCCAGCCGCTGTCGCGCAGGGCGACGATGGTCGATTCGAGACCCTGGGCACAGGCACCGCCATCGAGGATCAGATCGACCCGGCTTCCCAGCGAAGCGGCAACATGCGCGGCGGTGGTGGGGCTGACGCCGCCACTGCGGTTCGCCGACGGCGCGGCCAGCGGCAGACCGCTTGCCGCCAGCACCGCGCGCATCACCGGATGCGCCGGGCAACGCAGCGCCACGGTCGGCAGGCCGGCGGTGACGGCGGCGGCGAGCGGCGCATCGCCACGACGCGGCAGCACCAGCGTCAGCGGGCCAGGCCAGAAATGCGCCGCCAGCAAGCGGGCACGATCGTCCAGCAGTGCCAGCCGCTCTGCCGCCGCCATATCGGGCACGTGAACAATCAGCGGGTTGAAATCCGGCCGGCCCTTGGCGCGATAGATCGCAGCCACCGCTGCATCGCTATCCGCACGCGCGGCCAGGCCGTAGACCGTCTCGGTGGGCAGCGCGACCAGCCCACCGCCAACCAGCACGCACGCCGCGTCGGCCACGGCATCGGCGTGTTTGACCAGCGGAGATTCGGGAACGGGCGTGTTGTCCATTTCACCGTCGCGCTATAGGCCGAAGCCGCACAAGCCAAGGAAAAGCGCATGACATACGCCCCGCCCAGTGCCGATCAACTGCTGGCCCTACAGGTTTGCGCCGGAATCGACCAGCTTGCCACGGATGAGCGCTTCGCCGCCGCCAGCGATGATGTCGTTGCCGCGATCGTGGAGGGCGTCGGCGCCTTTGCCGCCGGCGAGTGGGCACCGTTGAGCCAAGCTGGCGACACCGAGGGCGCAAGGCTGGAAAACGGCGTGGTGCGCCTGCCAGCCGGCTATCGCGAGGCTTACCAGAGCTACGTCGCGGCAGGCTGGAACGCGATTTCCGCGCCAGAGGCATTCGGCGGGCAGGGGCTGCCCTTCGCGCTGTCGTGCTGCGTGATGGAAAACCTGGGCGCCGCCAACCTGGGATTCTCGCTGCTGCCGATGCTGACCGTCGGCGCGATCGAGGCGCTGCATCGGCATGGGTCGCCGGAACAACAGGATACGTGGCTGCCCAGACTGGTCAGCGGCGAATGGTCGGGCACGATGAACCTGACCGAACCGCAGGCAGGCAGTGACGTGGGCGCCTTGCGCACCACCGCGACGCCGATCGAGGCGGGCGAGCATTCGGGCAAATACCGGATCAAGGGAACCAAGATCTTCATCACCTGGGGAGAGCATGAACTGGCGGACAATATCGTCCACCTCGTGCTGGCAAGGTTGCCTGGCGCCCCGGCCGGATCGCGCGGGATCTCGCTGTTCCTGGTGCCGCGCTACCATCTCGATGCGGCCGGCGACCCCGGTGCCGCCAACGACGTCAAGGCGATCAAGCTGGAGCACAAGCTGGGCATCCACGCCTCGCCGACCTGCGTGATGAGCTATGGCGACCACGACGAATGCATCGGCGAGATCATCGGCGGCCCGAACGAAGGACTGCGGGCGATGTTCACGATGATGAACGCGGCGCGCATCAATGTCGGCAGCCAGGGCGTGCAGGTGGCCGAGGCCGCCCTGCAACGCGCGATGGCCTATGGGCGGGAACGGGTGCAATCGGCCCGCGCCGGCTCGGCAGACAAATCGCCGGTTGCGATCATCGAGCACCCCGACGTGCGCCGGATGCTGCTGCGGATGCGCGCGCTTACCGAAGGCGCGCGGGCGCTGCTGTACTACACCGCCGGGCAGGTCGATCGCGGCGCGCTGGGCGATGCCGCCGCGCAGGCGCGGGCCGAATTGCTGGTGCCGCTGATCAAGAGCTGGGGCACCGACATCGGCTGCGAGGTCGCCAGCCTGGGCGTGCAGGTGCATGGCGGCATGGGTTTCATCGAGGAGACCGGCGCCGCGCGGCATTATCGCGATGCGCGGATAACGCCGATCTATGAGGGCACCAACGGCATTCAGGCGGCCGATCTGGTAACGCGCAAGCTGGGAATGGAAAGCGGCGGGGTGCTGACAACGCTGATGGCCGAGATCGCTCGCGATGCGGCGGAGCAGCCCGCCTTGGCGGATATTGCCCGGGCGTGCGACGCCATCGGCCAATGGATGCTGGGACAAGCCAGCCTTGACGATCGTCTGGCCGGCAGCGTTCCGTTCCAGACGATGTGCGCGGTCGCGGTTGCCGGCTGGCAACTGCTGCGGCAGGCGCAGGCCCTGGCCGGACAGGATACCCCACAAGCGCGACGCAAGGCAGTGACGGCGCGGTTCTTCCTGACCACCATCGTCGGGGAAGCTCTGGGACTGCGCGGCGCCGCCACCGCCGGTTCCGCCCTGCTTTACGAACTCGACGCCGAGGCGCTCACCGCATGAACGACGCAATCCTGAACCGCATCGCCGCCGCGCTGGAACGACTGGCCCCGCCGCCGGTGCCGCCGGTCGATTGGCTGGCCGCACCCGCCTACGTCCACGATCGCGCCGGCACCCGCGCCGTCGCCCGCCTCGAAGCACCGGCGCTGGCCCTGCTGCGCGGTATCGACATGCAGAAGCACATGGTAGCCGGCAATGTCGCCCGCCTGGCCGCCGGACACGCCGCGCACGACATGCTGCTGTGGGGTGCGCGCGGCATGGGCAAGTCGGCGCTGCTGCGCGCTTCGGTCGCCAGCCAGCAGACCACCCGCCCACAGTCCATCGCGCTGGTTCAGGTGGCCCCGGACGCGCTCTCGGGACTGTCCGCGCTGTTCGGCCAGCTTGGCGGGATCGAGCGTCGCTTCCTGGTCTTTATCGATGACCTTGGCTTCGAGGATGCCGATGGCGCCGGCCCGCGCCTCCTGCGGTCATGGCTGGAAGGCGGCGTTGAGGCGCGGCCTACCAATGTGCGGCTGGCGGTCACCTCGAACCGCCGCGCCATTGTCGCTCGCCACGCGGCGGAGCAGGACGACCCCATCAACCCGCGCGATGTCGTGGACGACAAACTGGCGCTAGCCGATCGCTTCGGCCTGTCGATCGGCTTCCACACCTGTTCGCAGGACGATTATCTGGCCATCATCGGCGGCTATGCCGAACAGTTGGGCCTGGCATTCGAGCCGGGCGACGCGCTGGAATGGTCACGCCGCCGGGGCGCCCGCTCGGGACGGGTGGCCTGGCATTACGTGACCGAACTGGCGGGGCGCGCGGGGAAGTGCCTCTGACTGTCCCCGCGCCGGCGCTTACTGCCTGACCTTCTCGTCCTCGCCGAACTTGGCGCCGTATTTGATCGTTGCCTCGCTATCGAGGCTGCGCTGCGGCGGCAGGTGCGCGGTGACAACCGGCTTGATACCCTGCGAGGGCGCGGCGCCCGGAGCGGAAACGCGCCAGATAATGCCCGCCGTATCGTCGCTGACCAGCAGGGTGCCGTCCTTCGCCCAGGTGACCCAGGTGGGCCTTCCGTGGGTGCTGCCATTACCGGTCATGAATCCGGTCAGCACCGGCACCGGCTTGCCCTGGGGGTTGCCGTGGGCATCGAACGGCACGAACACCACGTCGTAACCGACCGGTGGCTTGCGGTTCCACGAGCCGTGGCGAGCGATGAACGCACCGTTGGCGAAATTGGCGCCCATCCGCTCACCACCGTGCGTGAACACCAGGCCCAGCGCGGCAACGTGGGGGCCCAACGCATATTCGGGCTTGCGCGAATAATCAGTCAGGTAATCGGGCATCGGCGCATCGACGCGCGGATCGATGACATCCTTCCAGTAGACCCACGGCCAGCCATAATGCGCGCCCACAGGCACGTTGGTCAGGTAATCGGGCACCAGGTCCGGGCCAAGCATGTCGCGCTCGTTCACCACCGTCCACAGCTCACCCGTGGCGGGATTCCACGCCATGCCGTTGGGATTGCGCAGCCCGGCGGCATATTGACGCGGGTGGCCACTGGCGAGATCGATCTGGTAGATCGCGGCGCGACCCTTTTCGGCAGCCATGCCGTTGTCGCCGATATTCGAGGACGAGCCGACAGCCACGAAAAGCTGCTTGCCGTCTTCGCTCAGCAGCAGATTGCGCATCCAGTGGTTGCCCCCACCGGGCAGATCCATGATCTTGCGTGATTTTCCCGTCACCGCCAGGTCGCCCAGCTTGTACGGGAAGGCCAGCACAGCGTTATGATTGGCCACATAGAGCGTGTCGTTCGTCCAGGCCATCCCGGAAGGGGAGGCGAGATCGGCAGTCAGCAGAACATGGCGCTCACCGGCCTTGTCCGCACCTTCAGCGCCGCGCAGCAGGATAACCGCATTCGGCGAGGCTTCGGCCGCGCCCACCCGGCTCATGAACATCTTCGCGAAAAAGCCGGTCACGCCCTTCCAGCTTCCCGAATCGGGAGCGGCGGTTTCAGCCACAAGAACATCGCCATTGGGCAGCGTCAGCATCGTGCGCGGGTGTTGCAGGCCTTCGGCCCAGCGGCTGACGGCAAGGCCGGCCGCAGGCACGGGTGCTTCACCGGCACCCCAACCGACCGTATTCAGCAGCGAGACGCTGGGAACATGCTCGATGTCCACGTCAGCCAGCTTGGGGCGCTTGCCTTCGAACAACTCGATCGGCTGATGCGAAGGATTGCCGTAGGCGACATAGACGGCGAAACCGATGGCAATGGCCACCACCATGCCAAGAAGGACCAGGATATTGCGGATTGTCGTGCTCATGGTCCGAAGGCATAGCATGGCATCCGCGCCCGGCAAACGGGGGCACTCGATCCCGGGAGGCAAGCCTGTTCGATTTTGCACCTGATCGCGATCTGGCCAAGCCGGCGCTCTATCGCGAACTGGTCGATGCCGCGTCCGCACTGGTGGCGGGGGAGGGCGATGGTATCGCCAACATGGCGAATGTGGCCGCGTTGCTGTGGCAATGGTTGCCCGACCTGAACTGGGCGGGGTTCTACCGCGTGGTGGATGGCGGGCTGGTGCTGGGCCCCTTCATCGGCAAGCCGGCCTGCATCCGCATTGCATTCGGGCAGGGCGTGTGCGGGGCGGCAGCAGCCCAGGGCACGACGCAACTGGTCGCCGACGTCCACGCCTTTCCCGGGCACATCGCCTGCGATGCCGCAAGCGCTTCGGAACTGGTGGTGCCGGTGTGGGTGGCAGGCAAGCTGATTGCTGTGATCGATCTGGACAGCCCGGTGCTAAACAGATTCGATCGTGACGATGCTGAAGGAATCGAACGCCTGGCAGCAGCGATTGCCGGCAATCTGGCAATATAGGCAGCCATTCAGCGGAATCGGTGGTAGAAACCCCTAATTCCTTCCCGACAGCAGGAGTTGGCAATGCTGCACCGTCTTTGGTTGATCGCAGGGATCGGATTGTCGATGCTGGGCACGGGCATGGCATCGGCACAACCACTGATGCAGCGACCCGACGGCTGGGTTACCGAAGGCGGCCGCATCCTGCGCGATGGCGAAGCCAGACCGGCTGCTTATGCCGTACATCCCGCCACAAGGGCAGACTGGATCGGCGAATGCAGCCGGCGGCTGGTAGCAGCCAACCGGAATGCCGATGCCGGGATCGGGTTCGACAACACCTGCCGGGCCTGGCTCGATTACTACGACAACATCGGCGCCACGTCGCAAGGGTATGATTTTGCCTATGCGATTCCGGTGCGCGTGACGACCGAGACGCGGATCACCACGATCATGGCGAAACCGTGTGATTGCGCCCCCATGCCGCGCAGGCCCAAGGCGCATGACAAGCGCGTACGCATGTAGAAGTCGCGCGGCGCGACTTCTGCGTCAGATGCCCCCGCCGGTGAGGCGCTGGCAGATCAGGTCGAGCTGGTCGAGCGTCTTGTAGCGGATCGTCACCGCCCCCGAGCGGGGATCGACATCGGTCTGGATCTTGACCGAAAGGCCCAAAAACTCCTCCAGATGGTTCTGCACCGCCAGGATATCGGCCTCGTCAGCCGAATGGCGCGAATCGCGCGCCCGACGCGGACCGGTTCCGGCATCGCGCGAGCGACGGCGCAGCAGTTGCTCCACCTCGCGGACCGAGAGCTGCTTGTCGACTGCCGCCGTTGCCAGGGCTTCCGCATCATCGGCGCCGATCAATGCGCGAGCGTGCCCCATCGACAGCGTGCCTTGCTCAACCATCGTCATGACCAATTCAGGCAGCGCAAGCAGGCGCTGGAGGTTGGCGACATGGCTGCGCGACTTATCGACCATCCGGGCAATCTCGGCCTGGGTCATGCCCTCCTGTTCGGAAAGACGCTGGTAGGCGCGCGCCTCCTCGATGGGGTTCAAATCCTCGCGCTGAAGGTTTTCGATCAGCGCCAGCGCCATGACCTCGCGGTCGGACAGTTCGCGGACGATGGCGGGAATTTCGTGCAACTGCGCGCGCTGCGCCGCACGCCAGCGGCGTTCGCCGGCAACCAGGCGATAGCGTCCGCCGGCGAGCGGCCGGACGATCACCGGCTGGATCACCCCGCGCGCGGCAATCGAAGCCGCCAGTTCGTCCAGCGCGGCATCGTCGAAGTGGCGGCGCGGCTGGTCGGGATCGGCTTCGATCCGCGCCACCGGCAGCGAGGCAAGGCTGCCGGAGGCGGGCACGTTGGCGCCATCGACCTTTGCTGGCGCAACCGGCTCCTCACGACGGCTTTCACCAAGCAGCGCTTCAAGGCCACGACCCAGGCTGGGGCGGCGCTTGCCGGCAGGGGCAGGGGTATCGAAGCGGATTGCCGGTTCATCGCTCATGCCGCTTTCCTCTTTTCGGGCAGACGGGAAATCAGTTCGCGGGCAAGCGCCATATAGGCACGGCTGCCCGAGCAGGTGTGATCATAGACCAGCGCCGGCAAGCCGTGGCTGGGTGCCTCCGAAAGCCGGACGTTGCGCGGAATGACGGTTTCGAACACGAGATCGGCCAGGCAGGAGCGAACGTCTTCCGCCACCTGATCGGTCAGGCGATTGCGCCGGTCATACATGGTGAGAGCAACACCGATGATGCCAAGATCAGGGTTGAAGCGCTGCTGGACCCGCTCGACCGTCTGGAGAAGCTGGCTGAGCCCTTCAAGCGCGAAGAACTCGCACTGCAGCGGGACCAGCAAGGTATCGGCAGCGGTAAGGGCGTTGAGCGTCAGCAGGCCCAGCGAAGGCGGACAATCGATGAACGCAATATCGTAGCCGCTGGACGCGGCGTCATCGAGGGCATGGGCCAGGCGGTTGGTGCGGTTGTCGACCGCGACGAGTTCGACTTCAGCCCCGGAAAGATCGACGGTGGCGGGGACGAGGTCGAGGCCGGGGATCTTTGTTGATGAAATGCAGTCGGCGAGCGGGGCCTCATCGACCAGAAGATCATAGGTCGAGCGGACGCGATCCGCAGCCGGAACGCCGATGCCGGTGGAGGCATTTCCCTGCGGATCGAGGTCGATCAGCAGCGTGCGCCAGCCGGTGGCAGCCAGCGCAGTGGCTATGTTGATGGCGGTGGTGGTCTTGCCCACGCCGCCTTTCTGGTTGGCAATCGCCACGCGAATCATCTGCGTTTCCCCGTCTGGCCGTTGAGCGTGCCGACAATAACGCCTGCATCGTGGTCCGTCAGCGATTGTTCCACGTGGAACCTATGCTGCCAGCCGCGCAGGGATGCGAGTTCATCGCGCGCAGACCGCCCCTTGGGCAACACCCAGATCGTGGTGCTTGTGGAAAAGCGTGCGGACAAATCGAGCAACTTGTCGAACGGTGCGAACGCGCGCGCCGAGATCACCGCCGCCGGAAACGCCGGAATCAGTTCCAGCCGCGCCCCTTCGATACGCGCGCGGTCGAGGCCCAGCGCAAGCCGGGCGCGTTCCAGCCATTCGATCCGGCGTGCGCGCGATTCGACCATGACGACTTCCAGATCGGGTCGCAGTGCCGCGATCACCAGTCCGGGGAACCCGGCGCCGGTGCCAAGATCGAGCCACGGGCCGGATGTTTCACGTGGAACATGCGCCAGGAGCTGGGCCGAATCGACGATATGCCGCTGCCAGACCTGTGCAAGGCTGGCAGCGGACACCAGATTCTGCCGGCCATTTTCCTCGATCAGCAGCGCAATCAAGGTGTCGATCCGCCACCGGGCGTCGGGGGTCCATTCCGGGCGGGCCTCAAGCCACGCCCGCGCTTCCGCTTCATCGGTGATCATGCCGCCGCCCGCCGCGCCTGAACCAGCAATGCGGCCAGCGCGGCCGGGGTAATGCCGGGAATGCGTCCGGCATCGGCAAGCGTCGCCGGCCGGGCGCAAGTCAGGCGTTCAACCATTTCCCGCGAGAGGCCGGGAATTTCTCCGTAGGCAAAGTGATCACCCAACCGAAGCTGCTGGCTGGCGCGCAGTTCGCGCAGTTCGTTTTCCTGGCGCGAAAGGTACGGGGCATACGCCGCATCCTCGGCCATTTCCTCGACCAGACCGGGATCGGCCGGCGCGGCTTCGTCCAGCCAGGGTGCGAGGGCCGCCATCGTCACGTCGTCGAAGCGCAGCCACTCACGCAAGGGCAGGCGGCCAGTGTCGAGGCGAACCGGCAGACCGGCGGCAACCAGTTCGCCCGCGCTGGCTTCCCGGGAAAGGGCGCTGTCGAGAATAGCGCGTTGTTCGCTGCGGCGCTCGAACCACGCGCGGCGCTCCACCCCCACGCAACCGGCGACGATCGCCAGCGGGGTCAACCGGGTGGCGGCGTTGTTCGCACGCAGGCGCAGGCGGTATTCGGCGCGGGCGGTGAGCATTCGGTAAGGTTCGCTGACGCCATGCAGCGTGAGGTCATCGACCATCACCGCCATGTAGCTGTTGGCACGATCGAGCGCTGCGGCTTCGCGGCCCAGCACGGCGGCGGCGGCGTTCATCCCGGCAACCAGACCTTGCGCCGCGGCTTCCTCATAGCCGGTCGTGCCATTGATCTGCCCGGCACAATAGAGTCCGGCAATGGCGCGCAGTTCGAGGCTGGGCCGCAGCGCGCGCGGGTCAATGTGATCGTATTCCACAGCATAGCCCGGAACCACCATCTCGACCGATTCCAACCCGTCCATCGTCCGCAACATCTGAAGCTGGACATCGGCGGGGAGCGAGGTGGAAATGCCGTTCGGGTAGACCAGATGTGTGTCGAGGCCTTCTGGCTCAAGGAACACCTGATGGCCATCGCGATCGGCGAAGCGGTGAATCTTGTCCTCGATCGACGGGCAATAGCGCGGGCCGGACGCGCCGATGGCTCCGGTAAACATCGGTGACCGGTGCAGGTTGGCACGGATGACATCGTGGCTGCGCGGGTTGGTACGGGTGATCGCGCAGAACACCTGCGGGTTAGCTCGCTGCGCGGTCAGTGGCGACATGCACCACGGTTCGGCATCGCTGGCCTGTTCCTCCAGTCGCGCCCAGTCGATGGTGCGGCCGTCGAGGCGGGCAGGGGTCCCGGTCTTCAGCCGACTCATCGGCAACGCCGCGTCACGCATTTGCGCAGCCAGAACTTGTGCCGACGCCTCACCGATACGGCCACCAACCAGGCGTTCCTCGCCGCGAAACAGCGTGCCACCCAGGAAGGTGCCGGTGCAGAGGATGACCGCGCGAGCATTCAGACGCGAACCATCGGCGAGGGTAACGCCGGTGGTGCGACCGCCTTCCAGAACAAGTGCCGCCGCTTCGCCGGCCACCAGTGTCAGGTTCGGCTGGTGACGCACCACCTGCTGTACCGCCGCCTTGAACAGCTTGCGATCGGCCTGCACGCGCGGCCCTTGCACAGCGCTGCCCTTCGAACGATTCAGCATCCGATAGTGGATCGCCGCCGCATCCGCCGCGCGCCCGATGACGCCGTCGAAAGCATCGACCTCGCGAACGAGGTGCCCCTTGCCCAGGCCGCCGATCGCCGGGTTGCAGCTCATCGCGCCGATCGCATCGAGATCGAAGCTGACCAGCGCCACGCGCGCACCGATACGGGCGGCAACGGTGACCGCCTCCACGCCGGCATGGCCACCGCCGATGACGATGATGTCGAAGCTGTGCATGGCTGGCCCGTTACGCGAAGCCGGCCGCATGGTCAAAGGCGGGATGTTTCACGTGAAACATCACCCGTTATTTGCCGATGCAGAACCGGCCGAACAGCGCATCGAGCATGTCTTCGGTTGCGGCGCGGCCCAGCAGGGCATCGAACGCAACCCGCGCCTGACGGAGCGCTTCGGCCACCAACAGCGGGTCGCGGTGATGGGTGGCAACGGCAATGGCGCGCTGGGATTCAGCCAGCAGTCTTGATTGCCGCTCGTTCAGTGCCGCTTCGCCGGGCCGGGGAAGGGCGGTGCGCGCCGTGGCGACAAGATCGGCCCGCAGCGCGGCAATGCCCTCGCCACGGATTGCCGAAAGGCGATGGCGGGGTGTGCTCTTCGCGGGATGGCCCGGATCGTCGGATCGAGGTTCGATCTCCCACGCCCCCAACGGGCCGTCTCCTTCCGGCCCGAGCCACAGGACCAGATCGGCACGGGTGAATTCGGATTGCGCGCGGGTGATGCCGATCGCCTCGATTGGATCGCTGGTCTCGTCACGCAAGCCGGCGGTGTCGACAAACACGAACGGCAACCCGGCAAGCGCGATCGGCCGGGTCAGCACATCGCGGGTCGTGCCGGGGATGGCGGCGGTGATCGCGGCGTCGCTTTCGACCAGCGCATTGAACAGCGTGCTCTTGCCCGCATTGGGCGGCCCGGCGATAACGACGCGGAAGCCTTCCTTCAGTGCTTCGACGCGGGGGCGGCTCAGCCAGTCGGCCAGTTCGCCAGCAAAGGCTTCGAGGCTCGGCGCGAAGTCGGCGGGGAGGGTGGCGACATCATCCTCGTCGCCGAAATCCAGTACGGCTTCGACAAGCGCGGAAGCATGAAGCAGGCGTTCGCGCCAGCCATGAACCGTGTGCGAGAAGGCGCCACCGGCAAGGGCCAGTGCGGACTGGCGTTGAAGTTCAGTCTCCGACGACAGCAGGTCGGCCAAACCTTCGGCCTGCGCCAGATCGATGCGGCCATTGGCAAAAGCGCGGCGGGTGAATTCGCCGGGCTCGGCGCGCCGCAGACCAGGCCGGGCAGCCAGCGCCGCCTCAACGGCGGCAATGACGGCGCGGCCACCGTGGCAATGCAGTTCGGCAAGATCTTCGCCGGTGGCGGTGGCAGGGCCGGGAAACCACAGAACCAGCGCTTCGTCGAGTAGTGCGCCGGCCGGGTCGTAAAGGCGGGCCAGGCTGGCACGGCGCGGCAGCGGCAGCCGACCGGCAAGCGCGGTGAGCGCATCCCCGGCCGCCGGGCCGCTCACGCGGATAACCCCCAGAGCCGCCGGTGGCGTGCCGCTGGAAAGAGCAAAGATCGTATCGTTCATCGCAGCAACCGCACGGCGTCAGACAAACCGTCAGCCCGGCTTCTTGCCCGTGCCCACGTCCATCATCTGCTGGAACAGCTTCAGCCCCATCTGGCCCATCGGCGCCATCTGCTTGACCACTTCCTGCATCTGATCAAGCCCGCCGCCTTGCATCGTCTTGAGCATGGCATCGACATAGGCTTCATTGGCCCGGGTAACATCGGGCAGACCCAGGAAGGCGCGAGCCTCTTCCGGCGTGCAATCGACCGAGACGTTCACTTTCATGGCACGGCAACCTTTGTTGGTCCGCAACGCTGACACACGGCCTTGGCAAAGTCCACCACACCGGCGTAATCCGGACACCGACATTTTGCAGGAGAGCATGTGACATGGCTACCAACACGCAGATCGCCACTCTGGACGGGCAGGCTGATATTCCCGCCTACGTCGTTCGCCCCGAAGGGCTGCCGCGCGGCGCGGTGATCGTGATCCAGGAAATCTTCGGAGTGAACCCGGGCATCATGAAGAAGGCCGAGGACTGGGCCGCTGCCGGTTACCTGGCCGTGGCGCCCGACGTGTTCTGGCGGCAGGAACCCGGCCTGGAATTCAACCCCGATGTGCCGGAGGAATTTCAGCAGGCGGTCGGCTACATGATGAAGCACGATTTCGACGCCGGCATTCGTGACGTGGAAGCGGTGATTCACTGGATTCGCCGCGAACAGGGCGTGGCAAAGGTCGGGCTGGTCGGATACTGCATGGGTGGCAAGATCGCCTATCAGGCGGCCACGCGGACCGACGTGGATGCGTCGGTGGGCTACTATGGCGTCGGCATCGACCAGATGCTGGGCGAAAGCCACGCGATCGCCAGGAAGCTGATGCTGCACGTGCCCACTGCCGACGGGTTCGTGCCGGCCGAAGCACAGAAAGCAATGCACGAGGGGCTGGACGGCAACCCGCATGTGACGCTGCATGATTACGACGGGCTGGACCACGGCTTTGCCGATACGTTCGGCGCGCGGCGCGATGAGGCGGGCGCGAAGCTGGCCGACGAGCGGACGGCAGCGTTTTTTGCCGAGTTCGTGGGGTGATTTGAAGAAGAAGGGGAAGGTGCGAGGGGGTGACCCCCTCGCGCTCCCGGATTCCTTTTGGTCGCGGAAGGTTGGAGCCTTGCGCACTGCGGCAAATCCGCTCTGGGACTGTTCCGGCTTCGCCGGGGGTGCGCGACTTTGAGGACGCGCCTGACGCAAGGTAAAGGGAGCGCGAGGGGATAGTCCCCTCGCATGTATCCCTTTTCTTGCCGAACCTTACTGGTTCATCGTCGCGAAGAAATCCTCGTTGGTCTTGGTGTCCTTGATCTTGTCGAGGAGGAATTCCATCGCGTCGATCGTGCCCATCTGCATGAGGATGCGGCGCAGCACCCACATCTTGGTGAGCTGGTCCTTGGGGACCAGCAGTTCTTCCTTGCGGGTGCCCGACTTGCCGACATCGAGCGCGGGGAAGATGCGCTTGTCGGAAACCTTGCGATCCAGCACGATTTCCGAGTTGCCGGTGCCCTTGAACTCTTCGAAGATGACTTCGTCCATGCGGCTGCCGGTGTCGATCAGGGCGGTGGCGATGATCGACAGGCTGCCACCTTCCTCGATGTTGCGCGCCGCGCCGAAGAACCGCTTCGGGCGCTGCAGGGCGTTGGCGTCAACACCGCCGGTCAGCACCTTGCCCGAGCTGGGCACCACGGTGTTGTAGGCACGGCCGAGACGGGTGATCGAATCGAGCAGGATGACGACATCGCGCTTGTGTTCGACGAGGCGCTTGGCCTTCTCGATCACCATTTCAGCCACCTGGACGTGGCGCTGCGCGGGTTCGTCGAAGGTGGAGGAGATGACCTCACCCTTCACCGAGCGCTGCATGTCGGTGACTTCCTCGGGGCGTTCGTCGACCAGCAGGACCAGCAGGAACACCTCAGGGTGGTTGTCGGTGATCGCCTTGGCCATGTTCTGCAGCAGCACGGTCTTGCCGGTGCGCGGCGGGGCCACGATCAAGGCGCGCTGGCCCTTGCCCTGCGGGCTGATCAGATCGATGACGCGGGCCGACTTGTCCTTGACCGTGGGGTCGATGGTGTCGAGGTTCAGGCGCTCATCGGGATAGAGCGGCGTCAGGTTGTCGAAGTTGACGCGGTGGCGCACGGCCTCCGGACTGTCGAAATTGACGCTGATGAGCTTGGTGATGGCGAAATAGCGTTCGCCGTCCTTGGGCGCGCGAACCTCGCCCTCGACGGTGTCGCCAGTGCGCAGGCCCCATTTGCGGACCTGGTTCGGCGAGACATAGATGTCGTCAGGGCCGGCAAGGTAATTCGCCTCGGGGCTGCGCAAGAAGCCGAAGCCGTCGGGCAGCACTTCGATGGTTCCGATGCCGAGAATTTCCTCGCCATCATCCGCCACTTCCTTGAGGATGGCGAACATCAGGTCCTGGCGACGCATCGTCGATGCGCTTTCAACCTCGAGTTCCTCGGCCATTTCGACCAGCTCGGCCGAAGTCTTTTTCTTGAGTTCTTTCAGGTGCATATCATTGTAATCCGTCGGGATTGGGGTTCGGCCGGCGAGGTCAAGGGGCTTGGAGAAAGCGGACCCGGTTGCCGTGCGGAGACGGGGCAACCCATACCGGAGAGGCCTGCGCGGATAGGCGCAAAACCCGCATTCGTCAAGGATTGCCGGTCAGAACGGCTTCACGATGACCAGCACGACGATCACCGCGGCGGCCAGCCCGGGGATCTCGTTCAGCATTCGCAGGCGGCGGCCGGTCAGCTTGCGCTCACCCCGCGACAGCGCCTCGGCATAGGACGCCAGCCAGAAATGGTAGCCGGTAAGGCCCAGCACCGCTGCCAGCTTGAGATGGAACCAGCCCTGGCCGAAGGCATGGATCGTCATCGCCAGCGCCAGCCCGAGCACCCACACCACCACCAGCGAGGGCCACATGATGATCTTCATCAGCTTGCGTTCGCGGTCGATCCACACGGCGTTTTCCGGCGAACCGGGCCCGGCTTCCTGGTGGTAGACGAAGAACCGGGGCAGCATGAACAGCCCCGCCATCCAGAAGATCACGAAGATGATGTGGCCCGCCTTGAGCCAGAGATAGGTCATCGCGAGTACCCAGGCCATATGTGCATTGTAGGGATTGCGGGGGCGGGATTGAACCCCGGTTGGTTGGTTTGCAAGAACGAAGAAGGCAGATGCGAGGGGGAGTCTGGTAAGACGCCTTTCGCGAGCGAAAGGCTTTGGCCCCTCGCGCTCCCACGATCCCTTGGCGTGGTGCATACTTGCAAGGGCAGCGCCATGCGGCGAAGCCGCCTGCAAACTGTTCCGACTTCGCCGGGGGTGCGGGACGCTGAAATCGTGCACCCACGCAAAGGTAATGGGAGCGCGAGGGCCCCCGCCCTCGCATCTTCCCTTTTCTTGCCTACCCCCGGCGCCAGCCGCGCACGGCGTTCAAGACCTGCGAGACATGCTCCAGCGGCGTGGTCTGGCCGATGCCGTGGCCAAGGTTGAACACGTGCGGGCGATCGGCGAAGGCATCAAGGATGCGGTTGACCTGCTTGTCCAGCTCGGCGCCGCCGGCCAGCAGCAGCAGCGGGTCAAGATTGCCCTGAACCGGCATTCCGGCCGGGATTTCGCGCGCGGCCCACAGGGGGTCTACCGTCTCATCGATGCCGACCGCGTCCACCCCGGTCTCGCGGGCATAGGCGGCAAGCTTTTCGCCCGAGCCCTTCGGGAAGCCGATGATCGGGGTTTCGGGATGAAGCGCGCGGAGCTGCGAGACGATGGCGGCGTTGGGGGCGATAACCCAGCGCTCGAACTCGCTGGGGGCAAGACTGCCCGCCCAGGAATCGAACAGTTGCACCGCCTCGGCGCCGGCCTTGATCTGGCCTGACAGGTATTCGACCGAAACGCCGACGATGGCATCGATGATTGCCTGGAATGCCACAGGATCGCGATAAGCCATCGCGCGGGTGACGTGCTGGTCGCGGCTGCCTTCGCCGGCGACCATGTAGGTGGCCACCGTCCACGGACTGCCTGCAAAGCCCAGCAACGTGCGTTCAGGATCGAGTCCGGCGCGGACCTTGGCCACGGTCTCGTAGATGGGTGACAGGCGCTCAGGCACGGCGCTGAGGGCAGCCAGCGCGCTATCCACCAGCGGGGGGGACAGGCGCGGGCCTTCGCCGGCGAGGAATTCGAGGTTCTGGCCCATCGCATAAGGAACGATCAGGATGTCCGAGAACAGGATGGCGCCATCGAAACCATAGCGGTGGATCGGCTGCAGGGTGATTTCCGCGGCCGCGTCGGTATCGTAGACCAGCGCCAGGAAGCCACCTTTGGCAGCCCTCAGTTCGCGATATTCGGGCAGGTAGCGACCGGCCTGGCGCATCATCCAGATCGGGCGCTGGCTGGCATTTTCACCGCGCAAAGTACGGAGCAGAAGACCGGGCATCGGGTATCCAATCAAAAAAATGGATTTTTTAATATAAGGATGAAGGAGTCTGTAGGCGTGTGGATAACGGGGATTGCCGCGCCTTGCCTGATTTGTACCGGGCGCGCCAGTGGATTGGGGCAATCGAATCGCACCGAGTCAGCGTCAAGCACGAGTTGTCCCGCTTATCCCCAGCCTGTGGGTAGCTGTATCGACATGTGGAGCGATGGGGGTGCGATGTGCCGGTATCGGGGGTGAAACCGGGGGGCAAAGTTGTCACCGGACCCGTCCCGTGGTTTATGCGGGAAACTATCCACAGGGGGCCAGACAGGCGCGCGGATGAGCCGGCATCACCTTCATCTCGTATCGGATTCGACCGGCGAAACGCTGGAGATGATCGCCAAGGCCGCGCTGGCGCAGTTCGAGGATGCCGACGTCATCCGCCATTTCTGGCCGATGGTGCGGTCGCAGCAGCACCTGGAACGTATCCTGGCCGATATCGATGCCAACCCCGGCCTGGTGCTGTTCACGATGGCCAGCACCGAGAACCGCCAGATGCTGGAAGAGCGTTGTCGCGGGTTGGGTCTGCCGACGATCGCGGCGCTGGATACCGTCGTGGGTTCGCTGGAAGATCTGCTGGGCCAGCAGGCGCGGGCGCGGCCGGGGCGCCAGCACGTGCTGGATGCCGCCTATTTCGCGCGCGTCGAGGCGATCCAGTTCACCATTGCCCACGATGACGGCGTGGCCTGGGAAGACTGGGAGGAAGCCGATATCCTGCTGGCGGGCGTGTCGCGCAGTTCGAAGACGCCAACCAGCATCTATCTGGCCAATCGCGGCTTTCGCGTGGCCAATATCCCGATCGTGATTGAAAGCCCCCCGCCCGATGCCCTGTTCGGGCTGCGGCACCCGCTGGTGGTGGGGCTGACTACCGCGCCCGAACGGCTGGTGCAGGTACGGCGCAACCGGCTGCTGTCGCTGAACCAGACGCCCGATACCGCTTATGTCGATAACGATCGCGTGAACAAGGAAGTGCAGTATGCGCGGCGCATGTTTGCCGACAATGGCTGGCCGGTGATCGACGTGACGCGCCGGTCGATCGAGGAAACGGCGGCGGCGATCATCAACCTCTACAACGAGCGTCTGGATTCGCCGGGCGAAGGGCGCGCGGGAACGAAACCGATCTGATGGAAGCGACAATGATGAACGGGGATGCGCCGCTGGTGCTGGCGTCGCAAAGCGGCTCGCGCAAGGCGATGCTGGAGGCGGCAGGGATCACGTTCGAGGCGCTGCCCGCGCATCTGGACGAGCGCGCGCTGGAAGCAGGCCTTGCCGATCGCGCGCCGGGTGACGTGGCCGTGGCCTTGGCCGAGGCCAAGGCCCGCGCGGTTTCGGCCGGGTTGCCCGGACGGCTGGTGCTGGGCAGCGACAGCCTGGTGGTGTGCGGCGGACGCCGGTTCGACAAGCCGCGCGATCGCGACGAGGCGGCGGCGCATCTGGCATCGTTCTCGGGTAAGGACATGGAACTGCACAGCGCGGCGGCGCTGGTGCGCGATGGCGCGGCGGTGTGGCGTCATGCCGAATGCGCGCGTCTGCGCGTGCGGGCGCTATCGCCCGCCTTCATCGAGCGCTATCTCGCCGCCGAGTGGCCCGCGGTGAGCGGCTGCGTCGGCGTTTTCAGGATCGAGGGGCTGGGGGTGCATCTGTTCGACCATATCGAGGGCAGCCAGTTCACCGTGTTGGGGATGCCGCTGCTGGCGGTGCTGACGGCACTGCGCGGGCAGGGGATGGTGGCGGCATGAGCGCGGAAGGCCAGAAGATCACGTTGACCAATCCCGATCTGGCCGGCCGCCAGGATCGGCCGTTTCCGCTGCTGGCCGGGCTGATCGGCTGGCCGGTGGCGCAATCGAAATCGCCGGTGATTCACGAATTCTGGCTCAGGCGGCTGGGCATCGACGGGCATTATGTGCGGCTGCCGGTGCGGCCGGGTGAGGTGGCGCGGGCATTCAAGGGCATGGTGGCGCTGGGCTTCACCGGCATCCAGGCAACGATGCCGCACAAGCGCGCCTGCTTCGACCTGGTCGATCATCATACGCCGGCGGCCAAGGCGCTGGGCGCGGTGAACACGGTGATTGTCGAGGATGACGGCTCGCTGACCGGTGAGAACACCGACCTGCCGGGGTTCATCGAGCCGTTGGCCGGGCTGGACCTTTCCGGGCAGCAGGTGACGGTGCTGGGCGCGGGTGGCGCGGCGGCGGCGGTGATTGCCGGGCTGGTGCAACTGGGCGCCGCGCGCGTGGCGGTGGTCAACCGCTCACCGGAAGCGACGACCCGGCTGCTGGACGACATTGCCGGGACGCTTGCCGGTTGTGACGTCGTGACCGCCGGCTGGGACCGGGCGAATGCGCTGGCCGGGGAAAGCCGGCTGGTGGCGAATGCCACGTCTTTGGGAATGAACGGCCTGCCGCCGCTGCCGCTGGATGTGGCGGTGCTGCGCGATGACGCCATTTTCTACGACATCGTCACGCATCCGCACGAAACACCGACATTGCGTGCGGCGGCGGCGCGGGGCCTGCGCACGCACGACGGGCTGGAGATGCTGGTCGGCCAGGCGCGCGAGGCGTTCCGGCGGTTCTATGGCGCCGAGCCGCCGAAGGATGGCGACGCCGAACTGCGCGGGTTGCTGATGCGATGAGCGGGCCTTTCATCCTGGGGCTGACCGGCTCGATCGGCATGGGCAAGTCGGCGGTGGCGGCGATGTTGCGCGACGGGGGCGTGCCGGTGTTCGATGCCGATGCCGCCGTCCATGAACTGCAGGGGCCGAATGGCGCGCTGCTGCCCGCGATCGAGGCGGCGTTTCCGGGGACGACCGGCCCGGCGGGCGTCGATCGGCCGAAACTGGGCGCCGCCGTGTTCGGCGATGCGGCCCGACTGGCCCGGCTGGAAGGCATCGTTCATCCGGCGGTGGCGGCCATGCGGCGGCAGTTCATGGTGGACCATGCCGATGCGCCGCTGGTGGTGTTCGACATTCCGTTGCTGTTCGAAAAGGGCGCTGCCGGTGTCGATGCGGTGGCGGTGGTTTCGGCACCGGCCGAGGCGCAACGCGCACGGGTGCTGGCGCGGCCAGGGATGACGGTGGAAAAGTTCGAATCGATCCTGCGGTTGCAGGTGCCCGATGCCGAAAAGCGCGCGCGCGCCGATTATGTGATCGATACCGGGACAACGCTGGACGAGACGCGCGCGGCTGTCGGGCGAATGGTCGCGGAAATCCGTCAGTCGGGCCGGCAGCCGATGCAATCGGACGCAAAATAGGCGTTCATGGCCCCTTGAATCCGCCGCGCGGCAGGCCGATACAGTTCGCATAATGCGTGAAGTGATCTTCGATACCGAGACCACGGGGTTCGACCCGGCAAGCGGCGATCGCATGGTCGAGATCGGTTGCATCGAGATGATCAACCGCGTGGCCACCGGCGCCACCTTCCACGCCTACTTCAACCCGGAACGCGCGATGCCGGCGGCGGCGGAGGCCGTCCACGGCTTGTCCGACGCGTTCCTGGCCGACAAGCCGAAGTTCGGTGCGCGTGCGGCGGAACTGCTGGAATTCCTCGGGGATTCGCCGCTGGTGGCGCACAATGCCGGGTTCGATTTCGGCTTTCTCAATGCCGAACTGGCTATCTGCGGCATGGTGGCGGTCAGCCTGGACCGGATGGTCGATACCGTGGCGCTGGCGCGGGTGCGGCATCCGGGGGCGAAGCTGTCGCTGGATGCGCTGTGCTCGCGCTATGGCATCGATCGCAGCCACCGCACGAAACACGGCGCGTTGCTCGATGCCGAGTTGCTGGCACAAGTCTATGTCGAGCTGAACGGCGGGCGGCAGATCGGGCTTGAACTGGCGGCCAGCCGCGAGGCGGTGGTGGTGGAAACCGAGGTGACGGTGGCTGTCACGCGCGAACGCCGGTTCCGGCCGGCCCGGCCGCATGGCGCCACTGCCGAGGAATTGGCGGCGCACGCCACGTTTCTCGCCACGATCAAGGAACCGTTGTGGCTCAGTTGAGCCACGGCGTGAAGAAGGAGTACCTGCATATGGAAATTCGCGTGTCCGGCCATCAGATGGAAACCGGCGAAGCGCTTCGCGTTCATGCGGAGGACCGCCTTGGCGCCATCGTCGGCAAGTATTTCAGCAAGGCGCTGACTTCGGTAGCCACGTTCAGCAAGGCGCCGGCCGGGCATTTCCGTTGCGACATCGTCACTCACGTCATGCATGGCCTGATCCTCAAGGGCGCCGGCATCGCCACCGATGCCCATGCCGCACTGGACCAGGCCGCCGAGAAGATCGACAAGCAGCTTCGCCGCTACAAGCGCCGCCTGAAGGACCGGCACGAGGAAAGCGCCCACGCCCAGCGCGAGGAACAGGCGGCTTATGTCGTGTTCGCCGAGCCCGAGGCGGAAGCCGAGGAAATCACCGTCGATGCGCCGCTGGTCATCGCCGAGATGCGCGTTGACGTGCCCGAGGCGACGGTGTCCGATGCGGTGATGATGCTGGACTTGCGCAACACCAATGCGCTGCTGTTCAAAAACGCTGGCACCGGCACCTATAATATGGTTTACCGCCGCGGCGATGGGTCGATCGGCTGGGTCGAACCTTCCTGACAGGCGCGATTGCATTTCTCCCGGCATGATTGCGTGCGCTTTCCGGCAGGATCGGCAAGCGCGCGCATGACCGGACGGGAGAATGCAACCGGAAGCGGTCGTTGAGCGTATTGTCGGGAAGTTGGATTCAGTACGCCGCCCCGGGACTACCGGCGGCGGTTCACAGGACAAGTCGAAACCAGCAATGACGGCGCTTTTCACCCTATTGCCCGAAGCTGTCGGCTCGATCGAGGCCGACAGCAAGGCGGCCATCCTTCAGCAGTTGGCGCAGCGTTTTGCCGGCGTCTACGGGCTGGACGCTGCCACCGTGCGCGAACGGATCGAGGAACGCGAGCGGCTGGGCAGCACCGGCTTCGGCCGGGGTGTGGCCATTCCCCATGCCCGCATTTCCGGAATCGCGATGCCGGTCGCCGCGTTCCTGCGGCTGGAAAAGCCGGTGGCGTTCGATGCGGCGGACGACATGCCGGTCGATCTGGTGTTCGGCCTGCTGTCGCCCGATCAGGCCGGCGCGGCGCACCTTCATGCCCTGGCCGCTATCTCGCGGATGATGCGTGACGAGCGGATGCATGTCGCGCTCAGCCAGGCGCCGGGTGACGAAGCGGTCTATGGGCTGCTGTCCAATGTCATCGATCGTGACGCTGCCTGATTCTCCCGATGCCGAAGGCAGTGGCGCGGGTCCGGTCGCGGGCGCGGCATTGCACTGGCGCGCGCTGGAAAGCCTTTACGCTTCGGCGCCGATCAACGCGTTGTTCCGGTCGCACCTTACCGTCACCGGCGAAGGGCGGTCGCGGATCGAGTTCGAGGTGGATGCAACCAGCCACCATGCCGCCGGCGCCGCGCACGGCACGATCTACTTCAAGATGCTGGACGATGCAGCGTTTTATGCCGCGAACACGCTGGTCACTGACAAGTTCCTGCTGACCACCTCGTTCAACCTGCACTTCTCGCGGCCGGTCAAGGCGGGGCGGATCGTCGCCGAAGGGCGCTGGGTCAGTGGCCGGCGGCGTGTGCTGGTTGCCGAATCGCGGCTGGTCGATCACGACGGCGAGGAAATCGGGCGCGGCACCGGCACGTTCATGCGTTCGCGGATCGCGCTTTCCGGGCTGGACGGCTATGCCCGTGCGTTGCGGCCGGAATCGTGATGACGGACGACCGGTTGCCCGCGAAGATCGAGGTTTCGGCGCTGGTGCGCGCGGTTCAGGCCCAGGGCGGCTTTGCCACGGTGATCGCCAAGGGAGAGCCGGACGCCGGCACCATCGTGCTGCTGCTGCTGGAAAACGGCGGGAAGGCGCGGCTTTACGAGCGGATGCCGCAGCTATCGGGTGAGCGTAAGTGGATTTGCACGCGCGATGAAAACAGCGGTTATCAGGAGATTAACGCGCTCCTGGCGAAGCGTCGCGAGCAGGATCCGGACCTGTGGATAGTCGAACTGGATATCCCGCAGGCAGAACGGTTCATCGTCCCGTCACCGTTGCAGGGTTGACTTCACCGCACTGCACAACGAAAGGGCGGCACGTTTCTCGCGCAGGCAGTCGTTTCGGCAATACGGTCGGACAGGCAGCACGCAGACGGGGGGTAACCGGCAGGTCTTTCGGCGCCATCGGGCATTTCGCCTGAAGCACCCGGCCTGTGCAGGCGCGCCAACCGCCCAATATTGCGGTTCAATGAGTAATAATCTTCGCAAGGCCAGCCTGATTTCTGTGGCGGCCACTGTTCTGATAACGATCTTTTCCGCCGCAAGTTCCGGCGCAGCCGCTGAAGGCGCCACCAGCAGGACTCCTGCTGCCGCCCCGGCCGAACTTTCCCCAGACCAGCTTTCGCAGGCCGTTCCCGGTTTCGGTACCGCTGTCGATACGCAGCCGTTGCCCACCGAACTTTCCGGTGAATCCGCGCCCGCCCCGGTCCCTGCTGTCGCACCCCAGCCCACCGCCGAATCGCTGAGCGCCCTCGTCGCCGCGCAGACGGTGAGCGAGGAAATCTCGCCCGAGCTGAAGTGCCTGGCCAGCGCCATCTATTACGAAGCGCGCAGCGAGCCGCTTTCCGGGCAGCTTGCCGTGGGCCGCGTGATCGTCAATCGGTCGCGTTCCGGACGTTTTCCCAATTCCTATTGCGGCGTCGTCTACCAGCCGTCGCAGTTCTCGTTCGTGCACGGCTCGCGCGGCGGGATGAACCAGCGCCTGTGGCACAACGCCGTTGCGGTGGCGCAGATTGCCAACGACGGCTCGTGGCAGAGCGAAGCCGAAGGCGCGCTCTACTTCCACGCTGCCCGCGTGGCGCCGGCCTGGCATCTTCACAAGGTCGCGCAGATCGAGAACCACGTGTTCTATCGCTGATCGCGCAATCGTTCACCGATCATGACAGAAACGCGCGAGCCCCGGGTTCGCGCGTTTCTGTTTTCGGCCACTGTCCGGACCATGTCATGGGCAGGCAACATTTTGCATTGATCCCGATTTTGCTCTAGATGCCCCTTACAATTGTTTCCCCTATTTTTCAGAGGTCTTATGAAGATCGCGATGGTCGGTTCGGGCTATGTCGGCCTGGTTTCCGGTGCCTGCTTTGCCGATTTCGGACATGATGTCGTCTGTATCGACAAGGACCCGGAAAAGATTGCGGCGCTTCAGGCCGGCAAGATGCCGATATACGAACCGGGCCTTGCTGAACTGGTGGCCGGCAATTCGCGCGCTGGCCGGTTGACCTTCACCACCGATCTGGCGGCGGGAATCGCCGGCGCCGGCGCTATCTTCATTGCCGTGGGCACGCCGTCGCGGCGTGGCGATGGCCATGCCGATCTCTCGTTCGTCCACGCCGTGGCTGCCGAAGTCGGCGATTGCCTGTCCGGCCCTGCGGTGATCGTCACCAAATCGACCGTCCCGGTCGGCACCGGTGACGAGGTGGAGCGCATCATTGCCGAAGCGAATGGCGGGAAGGGGCCGGGCGTGCGCTTCGCCGTCGCCTCGAACCCCGAATTCCTGCGCGAAGGCGCGGCAATCGCCGATTTCAAGCGGCCGGACCGGATCGTTATCGGCACCGAGGACGAGTGGGCGCGCGATTCCATGCGCGAGGTCTATCGCCCTCTGTTCCTCAACCGCGCGCCGATCCTGTTCACCAGCCGGCGCACGGCCGAGCTGATCAAGTATGCCGCCAACGCGTTCCTGGCCACGAAGATCACCTTCATCAACGAGATGGCGGACTTGTGCGAGAAGGTCGGCGCCGACGTCCAGGACGTGGCGCGCGGGATCGGGCTGGACAATCGCATCGGCAGCAAGTTCCTGCACGCCGGACCGGGTTATGGCGGTTCCTGTTTTCCTAAGGACACCCTGGCGCTGCTCAAGACGGCGGAGGACTACTCCGCGCCGTCCCGCATCGTCGAGGCGGTGGTCAAGGTGAACGAAAGCCGCAAGCGTGCGATGGGCCGCAAGGTGATCGAGGCGCTGGCCGAGGGCAACGCGCATGGCCTTGAAGGGGTGCGCGGCAAGCGCGTGGCGCTGCTGGGCCTTACCTTCAAGCCCAATACCGATGACATGCGCGACGCCCCGTCGATCAGTATCGCGCAGACGCTGGGCGATGCCGGCGTCGAAATCGTTGCCTTCGATCCCGAGGGCATGGAAGCCGCGCGGGCCTCGATGCCGGGGGTGAGGATGGTCGATTCGGCTTATGCGGCCGTCGAAGGCGCGGATGCGGTCGTCATCGTCACCGAGTGGGACGCGTTCCGTGCGCTCGATCTGGACCGGGTGAAGGGGTTGGTGCGCACGCCGGTCCTGGTCGATCTGCGCAACGTCTATGAACCCGAGGAAGTTCGCGCCAAGGGCTTTGCCTATACCTGCATCGGCAGGCCCTGAGCGCGATACGCCATCAGGGTTTCGCGGGGGTGGCGGGCGCCGGTTGAGCGCCCGCCTTTGCGGCTTCCGCTGCCTCGGCATTGGCGCGCTGGCGGGCGTCGTAAGCCTTTTCCGCCTGTTCGACACGAGCCTGCGTGGCGGCGGCATCGGCATCCACCGTCGCCGCGCGCTTCTCGCGTTCCTTGGCCAGCATGTCGCTGAAGTGGACGTCGGTGCCCTGCTTCTTCTCGGCATAGGCGTTCTGCACGAAGCGGTTGGCGCAGCCGGTCCAGCCGCCGGGGCCGGTGGGCGAGCAGCTCTGCGTGCCGGTGGCGCCGACCATCTCGTATGTCTGGACGCGATTGGTCCACGCCTCGTTCTGTGGTGATGCCGATCCGCGCAGCTCCTGCGGAATGCGATAGCGCTCCCCCTCGTCCTTGCGGGCGCAGACGGTGATCTCGCCCTCCTTCGATTCGGGGCAGGCGTCGTTGCCGTAGACGATGACCATGTTCATCTTTTCCCGGCCGGTCGATTCCTGCGCGAAAGCGGGGTGGGCGCTGGCCGCAAGGGCAATGGCGGCGATGAGAAGCGGACGCATCTGGAATCTCCCTGCGGCGAAACGGGCCTGTCGGCGTCGATATAGGGACACCGTGCGCTGAATGATAGCTGAAGCCGGCGCGAGGGCGTTGCGCTGGCGCAATCCGCTGCCGGATTCAGCAGCCTGATTTAGATGCGTTCGGAAAGGCCGATCGCCAGCCTGCATCCCAGGCGGATCGCGCCCGACAGCAGCGGATAGGCGGGCGCGCGTTCGGCGCCGTTGGCCAGCGCGGTCTCGCGGTGCTCGCGCTCGTCGTCGCGGGCCTGTTCGATCAGCGTTGCCAGTTCGGGGTCCTCGTCGCCGAGATCGTCGAGCTGCTTCGTGTAGTGGTTGTCGATCTCTTCCTCGATCGCCGCGGTACAGGCCATCGCCGCTTCCGGCCCCAGCAGCGCCGTGGCCGCGCCCAGCGCGAAGCCGGCCACCTTCCAGATCGGCTGCAACAGCGTGGGCCGGCCGCGCCGCGCCGCCAGCATGGCATCGAAGTCGCGTTTGTGGTCAGCCTCCTGCGCGGCCATCGCGCGGATCTGCGCGGTGTGCGGGCCGCGATCGCCCATCACCGCAAGCTGGCCGGCATAGATGCGGGTGGCGCCGTATTCGCCGGCCTGGTCAACGCGCAGCATCCGCTGGGCCTTTGCCGAAGTGGTCATCGATCAGTCTCCCTTGCGGCTGGCCAGCATGAACACGGCAAGGGCGGAAACGCCCGAGATCAGGAAATTGTACCCGGCCATCGAAATGCCCAGCAACGACCATTGCACTTCGTCGCAGCGCACGGCGGGGGCGTTCATGATCGCGTCGAGAGGGTTGCCCTGGCCGAACCTGACCGCGCTGGTGCATTCGGTCAGCCCCACCCACCACTTGTATTCCACCCCGGCGTGATAGCCGCCCAGCAGTGACGATGCCGCCAGGCCCAGCCCCGCCAGCAGCACCGGCGCGCGGTGGCGCGGGGCCAGTAGCGACAGCACAGCGAAGGCGAGGGCGGCAAACAGCGCATAACGCTGGTACCAGCACATCTCGCACGGGAACAGGCCGCCGAGGTACTGGAAGGCATAGGCACCGGCGAGCAGCGCCGCCGGGATGAAGAGGGCGATGAGGCGGGCGCGGGAGAGGGACGGGGCCACGGGGTGATCCTTGCCGATGATACTGCGCCGCCGATGCCGGCGGCGCGATGAACCGGGCATGATCTGGCGCAACTTGGCCCGGATTGGAAGAGCATTGCACCGGGCTTGTTGGTGCTTGCGCCGGCGGCGCGAATAGCTGACCATGTGTTCAAACGAATCCGGGAGACAACGATGACCTTGGGCACCGTCCTTGACCCCACCGCGCGGCGCGCCGCCGACAATGCCAGCCCCGGCCCGGATGCGGGCGTGCTGGCGGGCAAGCGCATCGGCTTTCGCGTCGATCGGATGTGGCGGGCGTGGGACTGGATCAGTGAACAATGGGCGGAACGGTTCCGCGCCGCCGGGGCAGAGGTTTCGTTCTGGCGCTCGGCCGGACGCTCGGGCGAGGAAGGCGTGCAGTGCGAGGCCGAATATGCGGCATTCCTGCAGCAGATCGACGTTGCCGTGGTCGGCCTGGCGAATTGCGGGTCTTGCACCGGCTGGACGATCCGCGACGCGATCACCGCCGCCAACGCCGGGTTGCCGACGGTGGCGGTTGCGACGAAGAACTTCGAGGTGTTCGCGCACGAGATGGCGCGGCGCGGTGGCCGGTCGGGCCTGCGCGTGCATGTGCTGCCGTATCCGCTGAACGAGCAGGTGCGGGCCGACGTGCTGCCGATCGGCGCGGCGCATTTCGACGGGATGCTGGAAACGATGGGCGCCCGTCTGACTGCGAAGGAGCTGGCGGCGTGACCATCGAACTGATCCGGCCCAGCCGCCATCACGGCGACGCGCGGCCCCGCCCGCTGGCCGGTCGCGATTGCGGTCCGGAGGGGTGCGAGGTCGATTGGCTGGCCAGTGACCGGCATGAGGCCGGTCTCGACATCGTCGAATTCACCGCCTTTGCCGATGCGCAGGGCTGGGGCGATGGCCTGCCGCTGGTGCCGCCGACCGAATCGCGCGTGCGGCACTTCCTGGCGGCCAATCACCGCTATCCCGACGAGGTGGTGGCCGTGCTGCCCGGCGAGGTGGATTGCACGATCGAGAAGCTGGTCATCAACGCGGTGATGGCCGGGGCGCCGGCGGCCAGCCTGGAACTGCTGATTGCCATGATGGCGTCGATCGCCGACCCCGATTTCGAGCTGTATGGCGTCAACGCCACCACCGCGCCGGTCTATCCCGCGTTCGTGGTCAACGGGCCGATTCGCGATGCGCTGCCGGTACCCTATGGCTATGGCTGCCTGGGCGGCGTGCCGGGTCCGGCGGCGGCGGTGGGCCGGGCGCTGCGGCTGGCGATGCGCAACATCGCCGGGCAGGTGGCGGGCGTCACCTCGCAGACGACGTTCGGTTCACCGGGCCGGGTGGCGGGAATCGTCACCGGCGAGTGGGAGGAGAAATCGCCCTGGGCACCGCTGGCGCAGCGGCGGGCAGGGATTGCCGGCAACGCGGTGACGTCATTCGGGACGATGGGCACGCAGAACGTGATCGACACCACGTCGCATTCCGCCACCGATTTTCTGGAAATGATCGGCAGGTCCGCCGCCTATGCGGGCTGCAACGCGTTTTCGGGTGCGGTGCCGTTTGCCGAGATGCTGATCGCGCTGAACCCGATCTGCGCGGAAATCGTCGGGCGGGAGATGCCCGATATCGCCGATGTGCAGGAATGCCTGTGGCGCTTTGCCAGTGTCGATGCCGGGCAATTCAACGCGCTGCATCGCGGGCAACTGGAGGCGCAAGGCAGGGTGCGCGCTGATGGCCGGGTCTACGCCACGCCCGAGCCGAAGGACATGCTGGTGTTCGTGGCCGGCGGTCTGGGCGGCCTGCACGCAACTTGCTTCCACTCGTTCGGCACCTCGCTGGCGCAGACGCGGGCGCTGGCCGAAGTGGCCTCAGACTGACGGCATCTGCTGGCTGGCGCAGTGGAAGCTGCCGCCGCCGGCCAGCACCGCATCGGCCATCACGCCGATCGTCTCGCGCCCGGGGAACAGCGCGGCGATCGCGGCGATGCCGTCGGCGTCGTGCGGGGTGCCATAGATCGGCACGACGACAAGGTTCGTGGTGATCGCGAAGTTCATGTAGCTGGCGGGTTCGATGCGGTCGCCGGTCATCACCCGGCCGGGGGACGGCACCTCGCGCACGGTGACGCCGAAGGCCTCGGCACGGGCCTTCGCGTCGGCATAGATCGCGGCATTGGGATCGTCGCTGCCGGTGGCGCGGGGCAGGGCCAGCGTGTTCGGGCTGACGAAGCGGGCCAGGTTATCGACATGGCCATCGGTGTGGTCATTGATCAGGCCGTCGCCCAGCCACAGCACGCGGCCGAAGCCCAGGTCGCGGGCAAGGTTGGCCTCGATCTGCGCGCGGGTCAGGTGCGGGTTGCGGTTGGGGTTCAGCAGGCACTGTTCGGTGGTGACAACCAGCCCGGTGCCATCGCCATCCAGCGCGCCGCCTTCCAGAATCCAGTCGGCGGTGGCGACTTCCAGCCTGGCATCGCCGGCCAGTTCGGCGCCGATGGTCTGGTCGCCATCCATCAGGTACTTGCCGCCCCAGCCGTTGAAGCCGAAGCGTTGCGCCCGGCGTTGGCCGGCGGCGTTCGTCATCACCAATGGCCCGGTATCGCGCAGCCAGACGTCACCATAGACGCGGCGTTCGATGCGCACTTTCGAAGAGCACAGCGCGCGGGCGCGGGCTTCATTGGCTTCGTTGCGGACGATCAGCCGGGTTTCCTGCCCCGATTCGGCAACGGCGCTGGCAAATGCGGCAATCTGCACTTGCGCGGCATCAAGGAAGCCGGGCCATTCCTCGGGATCATGCGGAAAGCCGATCCACAGCCAGTCCTGCGGGGCGAATTCGGGGAGAAGGCGATAGTTTGACATAGGATCGGAACTATATAAATTAGTTCCATCCCCGGTCAGGAAAAGGAACGTTGATGGGAAAGTATGAGCCTCTCGCCAGCTATCTCAATTCGATCAACGAAAATAGTTGGGAAGCGTCATTCAGTCAGATTGAGCGCATTCTGGCATTTTCCCTGCCGGCAAGCGCCTATCGTCATCGCGCCTGGTGGGCCAACCAGCAGACGCCCGGCCATAGCCAGGCCGCAGGGTGGATCGCGGCGGGCTGGGAAACGCGCGATGTTGACCAGACCCGCTGCCGTGTCCGATTCGAGCGGTCTACCCGCCGCTCGCTGGCTGAGAAGACGGATGTGAACGCGCCGCGCGCGGAGCTTTGGGCGCAGGCCGAGAAGCTGACCGGGATTTGTGACAGGGATGCCCTGGAACAAGCGGCGGTGTTGGCGCTCATCCGGACGGAAGCCTCCCGCCGCTTGGCCAGCCTGGGTGGATCAATGCCGGACGCCGTGGCGGCACCGCGCGAACGTTCGGAATGATGATCGTTGTCGATACATCGGTCTGGATCGAGCATCTGCGACGTGGCGATCCGCATCTGGTCAAGCTGCTGTCCGACTGTCGGGTATTGCAGCATCCGTTCGTGACGGGCGAGTTGGCGCTGGGCGCCGTCACACGGCGCGGTGATTTGCTGGAACCCTTGCGCTTGCTGGAAGCACCGCAAATCATAGAAGGTGATGCCTTGCTGGACTTCGTTGACGAGCGGTCGATTGCGGGGCGCGGAATTGGCCTGGTCGATGCCCACCTGCTGGCATCCACGGCAGCAACGCCGGGTGCTTCGCTGTGGACGAAAGATCGGCGGTTGGCACTGGTCGCTCAGGACCTGGGATTGGCGGCCACACATGATTGATTTGCAGAGAAACGGCACTGGTGATTGGCAGGGCGCGCTGGCGCGGGCCGAGGCGCACGCGCCGTTTCTGGCGCTGGCGATGCAGAAGCAGCCGGCGCTGGTTGACATCCTGGCGTCGGGCGATGGTGAGGCCGCTTTGGCCTGGGCCAGGGCAGCCGGCGCCGATGCGCCCGATGTCGGCACGGCGCTGCGGCGCGAACGCTGGGCAATGGCGCTGGCGCTGGCGGTGGGCGATCTGTGCGGCGCGTTCCCGTTGCTGCGCGTGGTCGGCGAGCTGTCCGCGTTCGCCGATCGCGCGCTGGATGCCGCCATCCTCGATGCGCTGCGGCGGCGGGTGCCCGATGCCGGGCGCGACGGCTTCTTCGCGCTGGCGCTGGGCAAGCA
>JAGWVC010000020.1 GCA_018971065.1 Sphingomonadales bacterium
CTGTATATCTCCGACCACCCGCTCGATTGCCTGACGTGCAGCGCCAACAACGACTGCGAATTGCAGGACACCGCCGCGCAAGTCGGGCTGCGCGATGTGCGGCACGGCTATGCCGGGGCCAATCACCTCGCAGCGGCGACGGACAGCTCGAACCCCTATTTCGATTTCGACCCGGCCAAGTGCATCGTTTGCTCGCGCTGCGTGCGCGCCTGCGAGGAGCAACAGGGCACTTTCGCGCTGACCATCGCGGGCAAGGGGTTCGGTTCGCAAGTCTCGGCCGGGCTGGCATCGGACGATTTCCTGTCGTCCGAATGCGTGTCGTGCGGGGCGTGCGTGGCGGCCTGCCCGACGGCGGCGCTGAACGAGAAGGCGGTGGCTGAGATCGGCAAGCCCGAGCGCGCAGTGGTGACAACCTGCGCCTATTGCGGCGTCGGTTGCACCTTCCGGGCAGAGCTGCGCGGGCAGCAACTGGTGCGCATGGTGCCGTGGAAGGACGGCAAGGCCAATCGCGGCCACTCCTGCGTCAAGGGTCGGTTTGCGTGGGGTTATGCCCACCACAAGGACCGCATAACCGCGCCGATGATCCGCGAACGCATCGACCAGCCCTGGCGCGAGGTGAGCTGGGACGAGGCGATCGCGTTCACCGCCGACCGCCTGCACGCCATCAAGGCGCAACACGGCGCGCGCGCGCTGGGCGGCATCACCTCCAGCCGCTGCACCAACGAGGAAGCGTTCCTGGTCCAGAAGCTGGTGCGCGGCGGCTTCGGCAGCAACAACGTCGATACCTGCGCGCGGGTTTGCCATTCGCCCACCGGCTATGGCCTGTCGAAGGCGTTCGGAACCAGCGCCGGGACGCAGGACTTCGACAGCGTCGAGGACAGCGACGTCATCCTGATCATCGGCGCGAACCCCACCGACGGGCACCCGGTGTTCGCCAGTCGCGTGAAGAAGCGGTTGAGGCAGGGGGCGAAGCTGATCGTCATCGATCCGCGCCGGATCGACATGGTGCGATCGCCGCACGTCGCCGCCGATTTCCACCTGCCGCTGCAGCCCGGCACCAACGTCGCGATCATGACCGCGCTGGCGCATGTCATCGTCACCGAAGGGCTGGCGAATGAAGCGTTCGTGCGCGAGCGCTGCGACTGGGACGAGTATCAGGACTGGGCGCGCTTCGTGGCCGATCCGCGCCATTCGCCCGAGACGCTGGAAGCGGTGACGCGGGTTCCCGCCGATCAGGTGCGCGGGGCGGCGCGGCTGTTCGCCACCGGCGGTAACGCTGCCATCTACTATGGTCTTGGCGTCACCGAGCACAGCCAGGGTTCCAGCACGGTGCTGGCCATTGCCAACCTGGCGATGGCGACCGGCAACATCGGCCGGCGCGGCGTCGGCGTGAATCCGCTGCGCGGGCAGAACAACGTGCAAGGGTCCTGCGACATGGGCAGTTTTCCGCACGAACTGTCGGGCTATCGCCACATATCCAGCCCCGAAACCCGCGCGCTGTTCGAGGCCGAATGGGGCACCGCGCTGGACCCCGAGCCCGGCCTGCGCATCCCCAACATGCTGGATGCGGCGGTCGATGGCAGCTTCCGCGCGCTCTACATCCAGGGCGAGGACATTCTCCAGTCCGACCCCAACACCCACCACGTGGCCGCCGGGCTGGCGGCGATGGACTGCGTGATCGTCCACGACCTGTTCCTGAACGAGACCGCGAACTATGCGCACGTGTTCCTGCCGGGCAGCACGTTCCTGGAGAAGACCGGCACGTTCACCAACGCCGAGCGCCGTATCCAGATGGTGCGGAGGGTGATGGACCCGGCCAATGGATTCGAGGACTGGCAGGTGACGCAACTGCTGGCCAACGCGATGGGGCTGGACTGGACCTATCGCCACGCCAGCGAGATCATGGACGAGATCGCCCGGCTGACGCCCACGTTCGCCGGGGTCAGCCACGCCCGGCTCGATGCCGAGGGTGGGCTGCAATGGCCGGTGAACGACGCCGCGCCCGACGGCAGCCCGATCATGCACGTCGATGGTTTCGTGCGCGGAAAAGGCAAGTTCATCGTCACCGAATACATCCCCACCGACGAGCGGACCGGCCCGCGTTTCCCGCTGCTGCTGACCACCGGCCGCATCCTCAGCCAGTACAACGTCGGCGCGCAGACCCGGCGCACCGCGAACATCGCGTGGCATGAGGAGGACGTGCTGGAAATCCACCCGCTCGATGCCGAGAACCGGGGCCTGCAATCGGGCGACTGGGTGCGCCTGGCCAGCCGCGCCGGCGAAACCACGCTGCGGGCGCTGATCACTGACCGCGTGGCGCCGGGGGTGGTCTACACCACCTTCCACCACCCCGACACGCAGGCCAACGTCGTCACCACCGAGAACAGCGACTGGGCCACCAACTGCCCCGAATACAAGGTGACCGCCGTCCAGGTCGCGCCATCGAACGGTCCGTCCGAATGGCAGCGCGCGTATGCGGCCCAGGCAATGTCCGCGCGGCGGGTGGAGGCGGCCGAATGAGTGGGGAAACCACCGCTCATCTCGTGCGGATGGCGAACCAGATTGCCGCCAACCTTGCCGCCCGGGGCGAGGAAACCGCGATTGCCGAAACCGCCGAGCACATCCGGCTTTATTGGGACCCGCGCATGAAAGCCGGCATTCGCGCCGCGCCCGAGGGCCTTTCCCCGATCGCCCGGGCCGCGCTCCAGCGGCTGGTCGAACAGCAGGAACCGCAATGAACCGCGATGCAACCACCCGCCTGCTCGAACGCTATTACGCGGCCTTCAACGCCGGCGATTGGGAGGCGATGCTCGATTGCCTTGCCGAGGATGTCGCGCACGACCTGAACCAGGGTGACCGGCAGGTGGGCAAGGCGGCGTTCCGCGAATTTCTTGGCCATATGGAGCGCTGCTATCGCGAACGGCTTGAAGACATCGTGCTGATGGTGGCCGGGGACGGCAGCCGCGCCGCCGCCGAATTCGTGGTCCACGGCACCTATCTTGCCACCGACGAGGGGCTGCCGGATGCGGACGGGCAGACCTACGTGTTGCCGGCGGGGGCGTTTCTGGCCGTGGCGGAGGGGCGGATCACGCGCCTGACGATGTACTACAATCTGGAGGACTGGACGCGACAGGTGGCGGGTTGATGGCCGTCGAGGTTCGCCGCCTGACCGGAAGCGAGATTGCCGCCGCGCTGGATGCCATTGCCGGGCTGCGGATCGCGGTCTTTGCCGACTACCCCTACCTCTATGACGGTTCACGCGACTACGAGGCCCGTTACCTTGCCGAATATGTCGAGGCACCCGATGCGGTGCTGATTGCCGCGTTCGCCGACGGTCGCATGGTGGGGGCAGCGACCGCCGCGCCGATGGCGCATCAGAAGCCGGAATTCCGCGCGCCGTTCGAGGCCCGTGGAGTGGACACGGGCCGGTTGTTCTATTTCGGTGAAAGCGTCTTGCTTCCCGAATATCGCGGCAAGGGCATCGGTCATGCCTTCTTCGACCAGCGTGAGGCACACGCCCTTGAACGCGGCGCGAACGCGACATGCTTCGCCGCCGTGGTGCGCGAGGACGATCATCCGGCACGCCCGGCCGACTACATGCCGCTGGACCGGTTCTGGACCGGGCGCGGCTATGCGGTGATCCCCGGCCTGCTGACCGAACTCGACTGGAAGGAGCACGGCGAGGCAGGGGAAAGCGCCAAGCGCATGCAGTACTGGCTGCGGCGATGGTGAACTGGCGGATCGCGGCGGCGCAGTACCCGATCGACCGGCTGGCTGACTGGGCGGATTATGAAGCGAAGATCGCGCGCTGGGTGGGTGAGGCTGCCGCAGGGCGCGCCCGGCTGGCGATGTTTCCCGAATATGGGGCGATGGAGCTGGCCTCGCTCGATCCCGCGACCAGCGGCAGCCTGGCGGGATCGCTGGCAGCGGTGGCCGCGCTGCTGCCGCGCGTGGATCACCTGCACGCCAGGCTTGCCCGGCAGCACGGCATGTACATCCTGGCCGCGAGTTCGCCGCGCCGGTGTGCGGACGGTCGCTATCGCAACACGGCGCGTCTGTTCGCGCCCGATGGTCGATCCGGCTGGCAGGACAAGCTCATCATGACGCGCTTCGAGCGCGAGGCATGGCACGTATCGGCGGGAGACCGTCTGACGGTGTTCGAGACGGACCTGGGCCGCATCGCGGTGTTGATCTGTTATGACAGCGAATTCCCGCTGCTGGCGCGCGCGGCGTGCGAAGCCGGCGCGGAGGTCATCCTGGTGCCGAGCTGCACCGACACCGCGCACGGTTACTGGCGTGTCCGCCTTGGCTGCCAGGCGAGGGCGCTGGAAGCGCAGTGCCATGTCATCCAGTCGCCAACCGTGGGCCATGCCGCGTGGTCCCCGGCGGTCGATGTCAACGTCGGCGCGGCCGGGGTCTACGGTCCGCCCGATCGGGGGCTGCCGGAAGACGGCGTGCTCGCTGTCGGGTCGATGAATGCGGCTGAATGGCTGTTCGCCGATATTGACCTGGAACTGACCGCGCACCTGCGACGCGAGGGCAGTGTCCTCAACGCGCGCGACTGGAGCGAGCAGCCGGGCTCCGGGACCTTGCCCGGGGTCGATCTCGTCGATCTGCGATCCTGAGCGGCGTGGACCGTGCCCGAATTGCCCCGAAATCACCAGCCATCGACAAGGAGCCCGCGAGGCTGGGCCGATTTCCTGGACGACGAATCGTTGCCGGACGCCGACGACATCGGCGCGAGTACGCCCTTCATCATCCTTGACGACGCGCGCGAGGCGGGCGGCGCGTTCGTCCTCGCGAACCCGTTTCGCGTGCTGGTGGCCCATGCGCCGCACGAGGTGGCGGGCGTTCTCGATGAGGCCAGGCAAGCGGTTCGCAATGGCGCCCTTGTCGCCGGGTATCTGGCTTATGAGGCTGGGATCGCATTCGAGCCCCGCCTTGACGGCAGGCTGCCGCTTTCGCCCGGGCAACCGTTGGTCTGGCTGGGTTGTTTCTCGAGCATCGCCCGGCTGAATCTGGACCGTCACGCCAGCGGGGTGCCCCGGGAGCCGGACGTGGCCGTCGGCAGGGCGTCGTCTGGCACGGGATACCAGCAGGCGATCCGGTCCGTGCTTCGCTACATCGACGACGGCGACATCTATCAGGCGAACCTCACGTTCCAGTCCGATGTCGAATTCGGTCCGGGCAGCCTGGTGGGGCATTACCTTCGCCTGCGCAGCCGCCAGCAGGCGGGCTGGGGCGGGCTGGTCTGGACCGGCGCGCAGTGGCTGCTTTCGTTTTCTCCGGAGCAGTTCTTCTCGATGCAGGGCGGGCGGGTGCAGTCGCGGCCGATGAAGGGCACCAGTGCCCGCGCATCGGACCCGGCAGCAGACCGGGCGGCGCGCGAAAGGCTGGTGGCGTGCGGCAAGGAACGCGCGGAAAACCTGATGATCGTCGATCTGATCCGGAATGACCTGAGCCGGATTGCCATTCCCGGCACGGTCAAGGTTCCAGAGCTGTTCGCCGTCGAAACCTATCCGACCGTTCACCAGATGACCTCGCTGGTGACGGCGGAACTGCTGGCCGACAAGGACGCGTTCGATGTCATTCGCGCCTGCTTTCCGTGCGGGTCGATTACCGGCGCGCCAAAGATACGCGCGATGGAGATCATCGCCGAGATCGAGCAAGCGCCGCGCGGGCCTTACACCGGTTCGATGGGATTGATCCGATCGGCCGATTCAGCCGCGTTCAACGTCCTGATCCGGACCCTTGTCAAAGCCGACAGCGGACCGGTCGGATCGATCGGCGTCGGCTCCGGCATAACCGCCGGTTCGAATCCGGCTTCAGAGTGGGCGGAATGTCGAACCAAGCTCAAGTTCGTCGATTGCGGGTAAGCCGGGCTTGCAGCGGGCGCCGCGACATCCAGTCAATCGCGGGCCGATTCGCCTGACCGGGCTGCGGTGATCGCCTCACCCCATTGATACATGTAAATAAATCAGGCGGCTGCTCGATCATCTGGCGCATGAATAGGTGTTTATCGATTCAATCGGTAAGACGTTCACGGAACTCCCCGCTAGGTGCAGCATCAACTTGCCGCGCACCATAAAGGGGAGGAACCATGCGCCAGACCTTCAAGCTTTCCGCCGCGTTCGGCGTGTCTGTGCTGGCGCTCGCGCTGGGCACCTCGGTTGCCCGTGCCGCCGACGATCCGTCCGCCGAAATCGTCGTGACCGCGCAGAAGCGCACCGAAAAGATGCAGGACATCCCGGTCGCGGTGTCAGTGCTGTCGAGCAAGGCGCTGCAGGACCAGCATGTCACCGACATTTCCGACATCAACAAGGTGGTGCCGTCGGTCGAAATCAAGGGCACTTTCAACGGCCGCGTTCCCTACGGCATGCGCGGTATCTCCACCAACGCCAACGAAGGCGCGATCGGCCTGACTTCGGGCGTGAACGTCGAGATCGACGGGGTTCCGGTGCCGGCCGACAGCTTCGCGGCCAACACGCTGTCCGACGTGGCGCAGCTTGAGGTGCTGAAGGGCCCGCAGGCGACGCTGGGCGGCCGCACTGCCTCGGCGGGAACGATCAACTTCGTCACCAACGGTCCGACGAACATCCTCAAGGCCTCGGCGACCGGCATGGTCACCAACGACAAGGAATGGCGCATCGATGCCGCCGTTTCCGGGCCGATCGCGAATGGCCTGAGCTTCAGCCTGGCCGGCTATATCGGCAAGACCACTTACCCGATCTACAACTATGTCCAGAAATTCAATTCCTCGGCGGACAGCGGTTCGATCCGTGGCAAGCTGAAGTACGAGTCCGGCAATTTCGACATGCTGTTGACCGGCCACTACGCGTTGATGAAATCGCACGGTGACAACTTCGTCATGCAGTACATGACGCCGGGCGCGACGGTGTTCCCGTTCGTGTTTGCGCCCGCCGTGCAGCCGTCGGCCACCTATCCCTATCCGATCTATTATGGCAACACCACGGTCGGCTCGCCGGTCAACATGCGCTCACGCTATCAGGATGCCGATGGCTCGGTGGTGCTGAACTATCACCTCGGTGGAACCACACTTAGCTCGACGACCACCTATTTCCGCGAGAACCAGTTCCAGAACCAGGACATCTTCCTGTCGAACCTCTACTTCTGGAACGCCTCGTTCGCCGGCCTGCGCGGGTTCCTTACCTCGATTGGCGTGCCGGCGGCGGCGCAGCCGAACCCGCCGACGTTCGACAACCTCCAGTCCGCCAATGGCAAGGTCAAGCAGTGGAGGCAGGAGTTCAAGGTGGCGACCGATGCCAGCCAGCCGATCAGTGGGCTGGCGGGGCTGTATTATGCCGACACCCAGGTGCAGGTGCATGGCTACAACGGCTGGGTGGGCAACCAGCAGGGCAAGCTCAACATCAGCGACACCAAGAGCTATGCGATCTATGGCCGGGTCACCGCCAAGCTCGATGAGCAGTTCTCGGTGATTGCCGGCCTGCGCTACAACTGGGACAAGTTGAGCTGGAACAACACCGAACTGCCGATCAACTTCGCGACGGGTGATGTCTATGGCACCGGTCCGGGCACGGCGCCCGGCGATGGCGGCTATCTGATCATGAGCCCGACCTGCAACCCGGGGACGGGGTGCCAGTGGATACTGCATGACAGCTCGGGCACGCTGGTGGGCGACGTTTCGCTGCAGTATCATCCCGGCAAGGATGCCATGCTCTATGCGTCGTACACGCGCGGCTACAAGCCACGGGCGTACAACACCGCGCACGACTGGCAGTCTCCGCAGGCCAATCCCGCAGCCAGCGACGCGCTGTTCCTGACGCCGACCGAGAAGGAACGCATCAACAGCTTCGAGGTGGGCCTGAAGTCGAGCCTGCTCGACCATCGCCTGACGTTCAACGCGGCGGCGTTCTACACCAGGTACAGCGGCTATCAGGCGCAGATCTTCGATAACACCAAGCTTCAGGGCATCCTGCTGCTGAAGAACGCCGATGCGCGCACGGCTGGTGTCGAGATCGAGACCAACTATCGTGCCGGCAACACCAGCATCGGCGTTTCGGCCGCCTATATCGATGCCAGGTTCACGAACTTCCCCGGTGCGCAGTGCTATCCGACGCAGACGGTGGCGCAAGGGTGCGTTGGCGGGGCGCAAAGCCTGTCCGGCCATTCGCTGCCCGATAGCCCCAAGTTCAAGTTGAACGCCAACGTGCAGCAGGTGGTGCCGCTGGGGAACGTCAACCTGCTGCTGGGCGGCAACCTGTCGTATCGTGGTGACACCATGCTGCAGGCGAACGGCAATCCGCAGACGATGCAGCCCGGTTTCGCGCTGCTTGACCTCAGCGTGGGCGTGCAGACCAAGGACCAGCGGATCACCGCGACGTTCTTCGTCAACAACGTCACCGATCACTTCTATGTCACCAACGCCGAGGACTTCTTCTCGGGCGCGTTCGGGCCGGCCAGTGGCGCGGCGGGGGCTGCGAATGTCGTGATCGGCCAGCCGGCACGCGATGCGCAGCGCTACTTCGGTGGCCGCATTTCGTTCAAGTACTGACGGGGAATACAGATTGCGGCAGGAGCAGCCATGAACATCGTGGTGACCGGGGCCGGGGGCTTTGTCGGCCGGCAGATCGTGGCGCGGCTGCTGGCGCGGGGCGATGCGGTGACGGCGATCGACACCGTCGCGGCGGGTATTCCCGACGGTGCGCGGGTGGTGGCCGGCGATCTGGGTGATGGCGCGGTGCGCGCGGCGGCGCTGGCCGGCGGGTGCGATGCGGTGATCCATCTGGCGACGGTGCCGGGCGGGGCGGCCGAGGCGGACCCGGCGGCATCGCGCCGGATCAACATCGATGCGATGTACGACCTGTTGCTGGAAGCGGCGGCGGCGGGGAAGCGCCCGCGCTTCGTCTATGCCAGTTCGATCGCGGTCTATGGCGATCCGCTGCCGGCGTTCGTCGATGACGCGACGCCGCTGGCGCCGAAGATGATCTATGGCGGCCACAAGGCGATGATGGAGCATGCGGTGGCGATGTTCAGCCATCGCAGCCTGATCGAAGGCGTGACGGTGCGGCTGCCCGGCATCCTGGCGCGGCCCAAGGGGCCTTCGGGCATGAAATCCGCGTTTATGAGCGACCTGTTCCATGCGTTGAAGGCCGGCGCGGAATTCACCTGTCCGGTCTCGCCCGGGGCGACGATCTGGGCGGAATCGGTGGCGCGCTGCGCCGACAATTTCATCGCCGCGCTGTCGCTGGACACCGCGCTGCTGCCGTCGGGCCGGGCGGTGACGCTGCCGGCGCTGCGGGTGACGATGGGCGATCTTGGGGCCGAGATTGCGCGGCAGTGCGGGGTTTCCGGTGCGCTGGTGCGCTATCAGCCGGATGCCGCGCTGGAAGCCGCGTTCGGTGCGCAGCCGCCGTTGGCGACGCGGGCCGCAGAGCGCGCCGGGTTTGCCCATGACGGCGATCTTGCTACACTTGTCGCCAGCGCGCTTGCGACGCTCGGATAACAAAGGGAGAGTGCCATGCGGTTCCAGCGGCTCGATCTCAACCTGTTGGTGGCGCTCGACGCGCTGCTGACCGAAAAAAGCGTCAGCCTTGCCGCGGACCGGCTGTGCCTGTCGCAATCGGCGACGTCGAGCGCGCTGGGGCGGCTGCGTGAGTATTTCGGCGACGAATTGCTGGTGGTGAAGGGGCGGGCGATGATCCTGACCGCCCGCGCCGAGGAACTGATCGAGCCGGTGCGCGCAGTGCTGGAGCAGATTCGCACCACCATTGCCATTGCGCCGCCGTTCGAACCGGCAACCTGCGACCGGCAGGTGCGGATCATGGCCTCGGATTATGCCACGCAGGTGCTGCTGGCCGGCGCGATCGCCATGCTGGCGAAGGAAGCGCCGCAGATGCGCTTCGAAATCCAGCCAATGGAGAGCAACCCGGTCGAATCGATCGAGCGCGGGCTGATCGACCTGCTGGTGACGATCGACATCGCGATTTCCGCCGACCATCCCAGCCAGTTGCTGTTCGAGGACGATTACGTGGTGATCGGCGCGGCCGAGAACCCGGACATGCAGGGCGAGATCAGCCGTGAGACCTACTTCGCGCTGGGGCACGTGACGCACCGGTTCGCGCGCTCGCGGATGCCGGCGTTCGAGGAATGGTTCGTGCGGCGGCAGAAGCAGCAGCGGCGGATCGAGGTGGTGGCGCCGAGTTTCCTGTCGATCCCGGGGCTGGTGGTGGGCACCAACCGCATCGCCACGATGCATCGGCGGCTGGCGACGCAGGTGGTGCGCAACATGCCGTTGGTGATGCGCGAGGTTCCGCTGACGATCCCGCCGATCCGGCAGGCCGCGCAATGGCACCTGACCAACAACAACGATCGTTCGCTGCGCTGGGTGGTGGAGCGATTGTCGGCCTATGCCCACGATTCCGGGGTGGGCGCCGACAATGTGGTGGCGTTGGCCGATGCGGTGGAAGCAAAGCGCGACGAGATCGCGGTGGAGTGGATCAACACCACCGGCAGCCGCTGATCAGTCCTCTGCCGCGTCGAACGCGATGCGGGCGGCGGCGATTTCGTTGGCGTGGGCGTTGATCCAGTCGATCTGGCGGCGGGCTTCCTGTACCAGCCCGCGACCCAGCGGGGTCAGGCGATAGGAGACGCGCGGCGGCACGTCGGCGGTGGCATGGCGGCTGGCGAAGCCGTCGCGTTCCAGCGCGCGCAGTTTCAGCGTCAGCACCCGCTGCGAGATCGCCTGCTCGGCGGACAGGCGGGCGAGGGCGCGGCGCAGTTCGGCATGGCGCCATTCGCCAGTGGCGAGCACCAGCAGGATCAGCGTGGTCCAGCGATCACCCAGCAGTGCCATGACCTCACGCACCGGCGATTCGCGGCCGGTGCCGTGGCGCGCCATCTCGGCGGCGAGGCGCGCTATGCCGGGGCGCAGGTCTTCGGGGAATTCGGACAGATCGAGCATCGAACCTCCCTGTTGGAGGGCACAAAAAAGTGCCGTCTTCCGCGCTGCCAGCGTCGCGTTATGCCACGCTGGCGAACAACGACAAGCGGGAGAGCGGGGCGATGGCGGACGCATACAGGCTGGATGGCAAGGTGGCGATCGTCACCGGCGGGGCAGGCGGCATCGGCGCGGCGACGGCGCGGTTGTTGACGATGCGCGGCGCGCGGGTGGCGATTGCCGACATCGCGTTCGATCGGGCGCAGGCGCTGGCGGCGGAACTGCCCGGCGCGCTGGCGGTTCGGCTGGACCTGGCCGACGAGGCGAGCACCGCGGCAATGGTGGCCGACACCGTCGCGCATTATGGCCGGCTGGATGTGCTGCACAACAATGCGGCGCTGCTGGGGCCGGAGATCGCGCAGGCCGACGGCGATGTCGAGCACATGGGCACCGACTTGTGGGACCGGACTTATACGGTGAACGTGCGCGGCACGATGATCGCTTGCCGGGCGGCGCTGCCACACTTGCGTGCGACGCGCGGCAATATCGTCAACACCGTCAGCAATCTGGCGCTGCAGGGCCACCTGATCCAGGCGGCCTATTCGAGCAGCAAGGCAGCGGTGATCCAGATGACCCGCGCCATTGCCGCCAGCCACGGCCGTCACGGCGTGCGCTGCAACGCGGTGGCGCCGGGGATGACGATGACGCCCGCGCTGCGCGAGGCGTTTCCGCCGCCGCTGCGGCTGGCGGTGGAGGCGGAAACTCTGCGCGACCGGCTGGGCGAGCCGGAGGACATTGCCGAGGCGGTGGCGTTTCTGGCCAGCGATGCCGCGCGCAACGTGACCGGGCAGGTGCTGGTGGCCGATGGCGGCTGTGCCAGCCACGTGCCGGGGATCGCCGCGTTCCGGGCCTTCTTTTCGGGAGAACACGCATGAGCGCATATGACATCGTGGTGATGGGCGGCGGGCACAACAGCCTGACCGCCGCCGCCTACATGGCCAAGGCCGGCAAGAAGGTGATCGTGCTGGAAGCCAAGGACCATTACGGCGGCGGCGTTTCCACGCGCGAGCTGATCCGGCCCGGCTTCTGGCATGACGAGCATTCGAACGTGCACATCATGATCCAGGGCAACCCGATGCTGCGCGAGGACGAGCTGGGGCTGCTGTCGAAGTTCGGGCTGGAATACATCTACCCCGATCTGGTCCATGTCAGCATCTGGGAGGATGGCACCGTCATCCGCAGCTACAAGGACCTCGATCGCACCTGTCAGGAGCTGGCGCAGGTGACCTCGCCGCGCGATGCCGAGGCCTATCGCAAGTTTGTCCAGATGAGCCAGCAGGCGCTGCCGATGCTGATGAGCGGGCTTTACGCGCCGCCGTTCCCGCTGGGCGCGTTCGTGGCGATGATGGACCAGTCCGACGAAGGCCGCTTCCTGCTCGACCTGATGCAGCGTTCGGCGCTGGACGTGGTGGACCAGTATTTCGAAAGCGACCTCTTGAAGGTCCACATCGTCCGGATGGTCACCGAGAACCTGCAGATGCCCGATGAACTGGGCACCGGCATGGGCGCGTTCGTGATGCCGGGGATCATCCATACGTTCGGCTGTTCGATGCCGAAGGGTGGTTCCGGGCAATTGAGCCATGCGCTGGTCCGCGCGATCGAGCACTGGGGCGGCGAAGTGCGCTGCAATGCGCAAGTGCGGCGCGTGCTGGTGGAGAGCGGGCGCGCGGCGGGGCTGGAGCTGACCACCGGCGAAACCTTCCGCGCCGCCGATGGCGTGATCGGCGCGATCCATCCGCACAAGCTGCGGCAGTTCGTGAGCGAGACGCCCGAACCGGTGCTGGCGCGGGCCGAGCGGGTGACGCAATCGACGTTCTCGATCAACCTGACGCATCTGGCGCTGAAGGAGCAGGCAAAGCTGAAGGTCGGCAACGACTGCAACGCGATGATGACCGAGCTGATGGACTTCTACACGGTGCGCGACATGCTGCTGGAGTATGACAGGCTGCGGCGCGGCGAGGTGAGCACGCGGCTGATCGCCGGCGGTGACAACACGGTGTTCGACTCCAGCCGCGCGCCGGCGGGATCGGGCGTGTTCTATGGCGTGAACTTCGCGCCTTACAACCTGCACCCGGGCGGGGCGGCAGCGTGGGACGACGAGCGCGAGGCCCATGCCGATCGCGCGCTGGCGCAATATCGCAAGTTCTTCACCAACCTTGACGACGGCAACATCCTTGGGCGGCTCGTCCGTTCGCCGGTCGATCACGAGCGCGGCAGCCCGAATTCGATGGTGGCCGGCGATGCGCATGGCTGCGCGCCGTTCTTCTATCAGTCGATGGGGCATCGGCCGACGCCGGACCTGGGATCGTTCCGGGTGCCCGAGGTGGAGGGGCTCTATCTGGTCGGGCCGTTCATGCACCCGGGTGGCGGTGTGTTCGGCGCCGGGCGCGCGACGGCGATCCAGATGATGGACGACATGGGGCTGGAATACGACAAGGTTTGCGGGAGAGCGGTGTGATGGCGGGCAAGACAAAAATTCCGCAGGCGATGATCCTCGATGCGCAGGATCGCGAGCTGATGACGGTACGGCAGATCGGGCGGGATGGTGACAACCTGCTGATTCGCGGCAAAATCTTCGGGGCGATGCCGATGGTGGCGAAGCTGACCCCGGCGGAGGCGCGGGCGGCGCTGAAGCTGATCGACCTGAAGACCTTCCTGTTCCTGCTGACGCTGCTGTTTCGGCGATAGAAAAACAATCAAGATATATCTTGACATAACGTGATAGGTTGCTATCTCCCTCACATCTGCATTGTGAAGGAGAAAAAGACACATGCACGGAATGAAACATTCCAAGCGCGGCCACCGCATGGGGCGGCACGGTCGCAGCCGGTTCGGCGATGACGGGTATGACGAGATGCGCGGTGGACGGGGTGGACATCCCGGTCGTGGCGGGCATGGCGGACCGCACAGGGGTGGGGGGCGCCACGGCAAGCGCTTCACCCGCGAGGAACTGCGGCTGATGGTGTTGGGGCTGCTGGCCGAGGCGCCGCAGCACGGTTACCAGATCATCCGCGCTTTCGCCGAAAAGAGCGGCGAGGCCTATAGCCCCAGCCCGGGCGTGCTCTATCCGCTGCTGACGATGCTGGCCGAGCTGGGCCTGGTCGAGGAAGTGGCTGCCGAGGGTCCGAGCCGCCGGCGCTATGCGCTGAGTGAGGCGGGCCGCGAGGCGGTCGAGGCCGGTCGGGCGGAACTCGACGCGGCGCTGGCGAAGCTGGCGGCGATGGCCGAACAGGCCGCGCGCAGCGATGGCGGGCCGCTGAAGCGGGCGATGATGAACCTGCGCATGGCCACCAGTCAGCGGCTCGAAGCTGGCCGCGACGACGCCGAACTGGTCCACCGCATTGCCGCGTTGCTCGACGAGACCGCGCGCCAGATCGAAAGGTTGTGACGATGATCGTATCGCGCGCGGTGGCCCCCACCGCTCATGCCAGCCGCTATCTGCAACAGCTCTGCAAGCACTGGAGCCACAAGTTCGAGGTGTCGTTCGATCCGGAGCAGGGCCGGGTGGCGCTGCCGTCGGGCGTGGTCGAGCTTGCGGCGGCCGCCGACAGCCTGACCGTGACCTGCACGGTGGAGCGCCAGGAGCAACAGGCGCGCATCCAGGACGTGGTGGCCGACCACGTCAACCGCTTCGCCTTTCGCGAAGGGGCGCTGGTGTTCGACTGGAAATCAGCCTGAATTCAGTTGCTTCGTCGCAACGTCCGGTTTCATCGATGGATTGGCTCCCGATCAATCCAAGTGACTTGTTGCGGTGGATCAAGAAAATCCCGGCATCGAGATCGCATTCCGCCTGCGGTTACCGGTACGGGAGCAGGCAATGGCAATACTCGGAATTCGCAGGCTGGTATTCATGGTCGAGGAGGTGGCGAAGCCGCTTCAGACCCTGACCGACATGGGCCTGCGCCCGCTGGAATCGGATGCCGTTTCGGCCCGGCTTGCGGCGATGAACGGTTCGGAAGTGCGCCTGTTGCAGCGCGGCCACGCCGATCTGCCGCAAGGCTCCGCGCAGACCGGGATCGGCGTGTTCGAATGTGTGTGGGCGGTGGACAGCGCGGCGTCGCTGAACCGGCTCTGCGCGGAGCTGAAGCCCGACCATGAGCTGGTGATTGATGCCGAGGGCGTTGTCCACTTCGTCACCCCGTTCGGGCAGGCGATCGGGCTGCAGGTGTGGCAGCCGCTGCCGGTGCACGGCGCGCCCAGCCCCAGCAATACGCCGGGGTTCATCGGCCGGCTCAACCAGCCGCGCAAGTGGCTGGCCCGCGCCGTGCCGAAGCGCATCCACCACTGCGTCTGGACGTTGCCCGACGTGCAGCAGGGGGTGGAGTATTACCGCGATCGGCTGGGGTTCCGGATTACCGACACGCAGAAGGGCTTCGGCGTCTATATGCGTGCCGACGGCTGCTTCGAGCATCACAACGTGTTCCTGGCCGACGCCCATGCCGGGATGCCCGGGTTCGATGGCACGCTGAAGTTCCACCACGCGAACTTCGAGCTGGAAGACATCGACGAGATCATGGTCGGCAAGAATTGGCTCGACCGGCGCGGCTACAGGCATTCGGGCTGGGGCATGGGCCGCCACCGGCTGACGTCCGCGGCGTTCCTCTACATCGACGCGCCCGAACTGGGCGGCGACATGGAATATGGCGCCGATTGCGACATGGTGGACGACGGCTGGAAGCCGCGCGTCTGGGATGGCGCGTTCGGCACCGCGATTTTCATGCACGAACTGCCGCAATGGATGATGGGCGAGCCCAACTGGGACGTGTCCTACGCGCGCGAGGATCAGCTCCGCTTTCTGCCGGCCGATCCGCGCCCGGCGTAATCCGCTTCAGCAATTCAGAGAGGGAACAGCAACAATGGCAAAGGCAGGCAAGGTTCTGGTGGTCGGCGGCGGCGTCGGCGGGTTGGCTGTGGCGATCGGGCTGCACCAGCAGGGCATCGCGGTCGAGGTGGTCGAGCGCGATGCGGACTGGAAGGTCTATCACGTCGGCATCATCGTTCAGGCCAATTTCGTGCGCGCGCTGGGCCAGCTCGGGCTGGGCAAGGCGGCGGTGGATGCGGGCTTTGCCTACAACGGGGTGCGGTTCCTTACCACTGGCGGGCAGGTGATGGCCGAACTGCCGGGGGATTCGGCGGCGGACGGCCTGCCCGGCGATCTGGGGCTGACGCGGCCGGCGCTGCACAAGGTGCTGACCGAGAACGTGCTGGAACTGGGCATTCCGGTGCGGCTGGGCGTCACCTTCGAGAGCTTCACCGATACGGGTGACGGCGTGGACGTGACGTTTACCGACGGCACCACCGGCCGCTATGACCTGCTGATCGGCGCAGACGGCAATTACTCGGCGGTGCGCAAGGTGCTGTGGCCCGAGGCGACGCCGAAGTACACCGGGCAGGGGGTGTGGCGCTACAACGTGCCGCGCCCGGCCGACCTGATGTGGAGCGATCTGTACATCGGCAAGGAGAAGGGCAAGGCCGGTTATTGCCCGCTGACGCCGGAAGAGATGTACATTTTCGCGGTGTTCGAGGAACCGGGCAATCCCCGGTTCGCGCCCGAGACGCTGGCGGCGGAAATGCGGAAGCGCCTCGAAGGGTTCGGCGGGCTGCTGGGGGAGGTGGCGAAGCAGGTCACCGATCCGGCGCTGGTGGTCTATCGCCCGCTGGAAGCCTGCATCATGCCCGATCCGTGGTACAAGGGGCGGGTGGTGCTGATCGGCGATTCCGCGCACTCGGCCACGCCGCATCTGGGCCAGGGCGCGGCGATGGCGGTGGAAGACGCGGTGGTGCTGGCCGAGGAACTGGCGGCGAAGGACGTGGATGCGGCGTTGCGCGCGTTCATGGACCGTCGGTTCGAGCGGGCCAGGCTGGTGGGCACCAGCTCGATCCAGCTTGGCGAGTGGGAGATGCACCCTGAAACCGCCGGTGATCCGGTGGAACTGACCGACCGCATCCGTCGCACGCTGGCCGAGCCCATTTGACGATCCATCGACGGGGCAACATTCGTCGATCCCAAGCTATGCGTTTTTCGTGAGCCGGTTGCGTCGCCATAAGGTGGCCAACAGGCTCACGGAGAAGATATGAGCGTTCTTGGGGTAGAAAGCGTCGTTTTCGGGGTGTCGGACCTGGCCGGGCACACCCGGTTCTGGAGCGACTTCGGGTTGCCGCTGGAAAGGGCGAGCGACACCGAAGCTGTGTTCCGGCTGGCTTCGGGCAGCCGGGTGATCGTGTTGGCGCACGGCGATCCGCGCCTGCCTTCGCCCGATCCTTACGCCGGGGACGGCGTGAAGGAGACCGTCTGGGGCGTCGATACGGCTGAGGCGCTGGAGCGGATCGCGGCTAGCCTGGCCGGTGACGTCGCGGTGACGCGCGATGCGGATGGCACCGTGCGTTGCATGTGCCCGGACGGCCAGCCGATTGCGCTGCGGGTGTGGGACAAGCGCCCGGTGGTCAGCGAGGCCAGCCCGGTCAACACCCCGGCGAACTGGCCGCGTTTCAACCAGCATCGTGCCTGGCGTGCCCGCGCCATTCCCAAGACGATCAACCACGTGGTGTTCTTCAGCCCCGACTATGTCGGCAGCTTCGAATTCTACGAACGCCATCTGGGCTTCCGCTACACCGATCATTCGAAGGGCACCGGCATCTTCGGCCGCGCCGACGGCACGTTCGAGCATCACTCGATCTTCTGGGTGAACTGCGACCTGCCGATCGCGCCCGATCACTTCAGGTTCATGCACATTGCCTTTGGTTGCGACGACATCGACGAGGTGATGCTGGGTGCCAACCAGATGGAGGCGAAAGGCTGGAAGAACGAGAGCATGAACAGCTCTGGCGGGATCAGCCGGCACCGCATTTCCAGCGCGATCTATTACTACTGCGACATTCCCGGGAAGGCGGGCGAGGCCGAGTATCATGCCGATACCGACTACCTCGACGATGGCTGGATTCCGCGTGCGTGGGATTTCCGCTTCGGCTCGTTGCTGTGGAGCAACAATGCGCCGCCGATCTTCCGGGGCGACAACATCCCGATGGACATGACCTTCGATGCCGATCGCAAGAGCTTCGAGCCGTTCCGCAAGACAGTGCCGGGCAAGCGGACGGTGGAAGGCAAGTTGGCAGAGATCACCGAAGCGGACGAACACGCACTATGACGGTCGGAGCGCGTGGCGATGGTCAGATCACCGTCGCCACGTGCTCCACCTGCGGCGTGCCGACGAAGAACGGCGCAGCCAGCGCGCGCCAGGCCTGGAAGCCGGCCGACGCGCGGAAATCGACCATGTGGGCTTCGACCGATTCCCAGCCGATCACCAGCCGGTAGCATTCGGGATGCTCGACCGAGCGTTGCAGCCCGAACGAGACGAAGCCTTTCGCCGCTTCGAAATGCGGGCGGGCGGCGGCCACCGCCGCTTCGAAATCGGCGGCGCGGGCCGGGTCGATGGTGATGGCGGCGATTTCGTGGATCATGAGTGCCTCACAGTTTCGCGTTATCGGCGCTCCAGCGCACGCTGATCTCGATGCCGCTGCCGATGGGGAGCAATGCCGTTTGCAGGTCCGCCTTTGCCTGCACCGCTTCACGGTAGAGGCGCACTTCGGGCCGGGCCATTGCCGGCTCGATCATGTTGTCCGCCGCAATCACGGCTTCTTCCGCCAGCTTCGGATAGAACGCCGCGAAACACGGCAGGTAGAGTTCCTTCCAGATGTCGAGCAGCACGAAATCCCAGGGGCCGGGATCGGCGGCGAGCAGGGCGAGCGCATCGCCGCAGCGGAAATCGACATGCGGTGTCAGGCCCGCGGCGGCAATTTCGCCGCGGGCGTGGGCCTGCTTGTAATCCGCCAGTTCCATCGTGACGAGCGTGGCGCCCACGGCCCGCGCGGCATCGGCCAGGAACAGCGTGGAATAGCCATAGGACGTGCCGAGTTCCAGGATGCGGCGCGGCTTGCGCGCCAGCACCAGCGCATGGAGGAAGCGCCCGACGTCGGCGCCCACCGGCAGCAGGAATTCGTCTCGAATGGCGAACCCGGCAGGCCCCAGTTCGGCCATGCGGGCCCGGTCGGCCTCGGCCCGGACTTCATAGCGCTGGTAGACCGCATCGACGGCGGGATCGCTGAACTTCACGGGGATGGCTCCTCGACGAACTCGATCAGGTTGCCCGCACAGTCGCGGATGAAGCAGCCCTTGCCGAAGGCTTCGCGCACGACGAACGGCACGTCCACCCCCTTCTGGCCCATCTCGGCGATGAACGCGTCGAGATCGGCGATGCAAAACGCCACGTGCTTGTTGCCGTGCGTGCGGATGTCGCTGGGCGGATGGCTGCGGCCTTCGGGCAGGGGGGCGCCGTCCTCCGGCTCGAACAGCTCGAACCGCAGCGGCCCCTTGCGGATCATCGCCGCCTTCGCACGGGCGGGGGGGATGACGAATTCGCGTTCCAGCACGAAGCCCAGCACGCGACCGTACCAGTCGATCGCTTGCGCAAGGCTGGGGACCGAGACGCCGCCGTGATGGAACGCGAATTCGGCCATCAGGCGGTGTGCCCGCCCAGCGTTTCGGCAAACCAGTCGGCGATGTAGTCGATGGCAAAGGCGTGGTTGTCGGCGCCGACATGCTCCACACCGCCCTCGCGCGGGGTGAACCACTTCAGCTCGCGGCGCGGCGAGTTGACGAGCTGGTCGTAGCACTGCTGGGCATAATCAGGCGAAATCTGCCGGTCGTTGACGCCGTGGGTGACAAGGAACGGCACCTTCACGCGGTCCATGTGGCCGTTGAGGTTCATGTCCTTCGACTTTTCCAGGAAGTCATCCATGTCCTTTGCGCCGAACACCCAGAACACGTGGTTCCAGTAATGCGGCACCGGGTTCTCGCCCTCGCGCTTCATGCGCTTGAACTGGACTTCGTGCCAGTTGTGGTTGGCGCCCCATGCCGCACCCGACCTGAAGCGCGGTTCATAGGCGACCGCGCGCGGGGCGAAGTGGCCGCCCAGGCTGATGCCGGTCATGCCGATCGCAGCGGCGTCCACGCAGGCTTGCGTTTCCAGCCAGTCCACCCACTTCGAGGCCCAGCGTTCGCTGTAGGGCGTGGCGGGCAGGTCGTGCAGGCGCAGCGCCTCGCCGGTGCCGGGTTGATCGACGCAGAGGGTGTGGATGTCGCGCTTGGCCAGCGCATAGGGGATGCCGCCCATCCACAGCATTTCCTTCATGCTGTCGAGCCCGTTGCAATAGACCACGCACGGCTTCGGGCCATCGCCGGGCGCGCGATGGAACAGGCCGGAGAGCACCTTGCCCTCATAGGGAATCTCGACGCGGGTGACCGGATCGCCGGCCAGTTGCGTGCCACGCAGGAAGTTGGTGATTGCCTTGTCGTAGGTTGCGGCGCGGCCGGGGTGGCCGTGTGCCTGCATACGCTCGCCGGTCTGGTAGTAGATGGCGGAACGCTTGAACTTGTTGCCGGCCGAGAAGGCGCGGCCGGCGGCCAGGTCTTCCTCGCCCAGCGCGACCAGCTTGTCGGCCATCTTCACCCACTCGACCATGAAATCGGCGGTGTTGGCATCCTCGCCGGCCTGGGCCTTCGCCTTCAGCGGCTCGATGATATCAACGATCTCGCCGATGCGGCCGCCGTTTTCCAGCGCGATCGAGACGGAGAGGTTCCAGACGTAGTTGGGAAACGGTTCGAACAGGGCCATGAAAAATTCCTAGTGGTCGCATTGCGAAAAGCCAAAAACCGGTACCCACTTTTTGGCGCGATGCTTGTTAATCCTCGAAAATGGCGACGGCGCGGGTCCAGCCGGCGGAGGCGCGTTCGATCTTGGCGGGGAAGCACGAGATCAGGAAGCCGGTCGAAGGCACGGCTTCGAGGTTGTGCATCTTCTCGATGTGGCAATAGCCGATGTCGGTACCGGCGCGGTGGCCTTCCCAGATCAGTTTCGCGTCGCCGGTTTCGGCCACCTTGTCCTTGGTGTGGACGAACGGCGCGTCCCAGCTCCAGGCATCGGTGCCGGTCACGCGCACGCCGCGCTCCAGCAGGTACATCGTGCCGGCATAGCCCACGCCGCAGCCCTTGCTGACATAGGCCGGGTCGCGCCGGGCCAGCGCCTCGCCGGCGGCGGTGTTGACGACGACGATGTCGAGGGGCTGGAGATCATGCCCGATCCGCTTCAGCTCCACCTCGATGTCGTCGGGGCCGACGACGTAGCCGTCGGGCAGATGGCGGAAGTCCAGCTTTACCCCGGGGTTGAGGAACCATTCCAGCGGCATCTGGTCGATGGTCAGCGAGGGGCGCTTGCCGCCCGGTGCCTTGGCGTCCTGCGTGGCGTGATAGTGCCACGGCGCATCGACATGGGTGCCGCTGTGCGTGGTCAGCTTCACCCATTCCGAGGCACAGAACGGATCGCCGCCGATGATCTCGTCGATCGCCGCGCCGGGGAAGAACTTTTCGAGTTCATGCCGGGTGTCGGCGTGGGTCTCGTAGTCGATATGGGGTTTCAGGAACGGCGGGTCGCTGACCACGTCGTTGGATAGCGTCATCGACAGGTCGATCATGCGGCGGGGCATCGTGATTCTCCCAAAAGCGAATTTACGTTCTAGTCGGCAGTCCAGCCGCCGTCCACCACCAGACTGGTGCCGGTCATCAGCGCGGATGCGTCGGAGGCGAGGAACACCACCGCGCCCATCAGGTCCTCGACGGTGCCGAGGCGGCCGAGCTTGATCCTGGCGAGCACGCCGGCCTTGAACGCTTCGTCAGTGAACATCGGGCGGGTCATCGGGGTTTCGATGAAGGTGGGGGCGATGGTGTTCGAGCGGATGCCGTGCGCGGCAAGATCGAGCGCGAAGGCCTTGTTCATGCCCTCCAGCGCCCACTTGCTGCTGCAATAAAGGCTGCGGTTCGGCCCGCCGACGTGGCCCATCTGGCTGCCCATGTGGATCAGGCTGCCGCGCGTGCCGGCGGCGATCATCGCCTTTGCGCAGCCTTGCGCGACGAAGAACGCCGACTTGACGTTGAGGTTCATCACCATGTCGTAGTCGGCTTCGCTGACCTGCCACATCGGCATCGGGCGGTTGGTGCCGGCGTTGTTGACCAGCACGTCGAAGGCAGGGCGTGCGGCGAAGAAATCCGCCACGGCCGCCAGATCGGAAACGTCCAGCACGGCAGCTTCGGCACTTTGGCCGATGGCGGCGGCGCCAGCCTCGATCTCCGCCGCCGTGCGCGCCGCCAACGTCACGGCCGCGCCCGCCTGTGCCAGCGCCGCCGCACAGGCCAGGCCGATGCCGCGCCCGGCGCCGGTGACGAGGGCGCGCTTGCCGTCGAGCCGGAAGCTGGGCGTTTTCGGCATCATGCCTTCGTCAGTTCGCTGGGGTCGGCCTGCCCGGCGTAAGGCACGTTGCGCCCGCCATAGCGGCGCACGCGAATGTTGGCCTGCTCGCCATGCCCGGCAAACCCTTCGAGCGCGCAGAGGCGGCTGCAGTATTCGCCGACCAGCGCCGAGGCGTCGTCGGTCAGCACCTTCTGGTAGGTGCAGGTCTTCAGGAACTTGCCCACCCAGAGGCCGCCGGTATAGCGCGCGGCCTTCTTCGTCGGCAGCGTGTGGTTGGTGCCGATCACCTTGTCGCCATAGCTGACGTTGGTGCGTGGGCCCAGAAACAGCGCGCCATAGTTGGTCATGGCGTTCAGGAAGTAGTCGGGATCGGCGGTCATCACCTGCACATGCTCGCTGGCGATGTCGTCGGCGATCCGCACCATTTCCGCGTAGCTCTCGGCCACGATCACCTCGCCGAACGCTTCCCACGCCTTGCGGGCATGATCGGCGGTGGGCAGGATCGTCAGCAGGCGCTCGATCTCCTTCATGGTCTCGCGTGCCAGCTTCTCGCTGTTGGTCAGCAGCACGCCGGGGCTGTCCGGCCCGTGCTCGACCTGGCCGAGGATGTCGGTGGCGGCCAGTTCGGGGTCGCAGCCGATCTCGTCGGCGATGATCAGCGTCTCGGTGGGGCCCGCGAACAGGTCGATACCCACGCGGCCGTAAAGCTGGCGCTTGGCCTCGGCCACGAACGCGTTGCCCGGGCCGACGAGGATATCGATGGCATCGATGCTTTCGGTGCCGATCGCCATCGCGCCGATCGCCTGGATGCCGCCGAGCGCATAGATCGCGTCGGCGCCGGCCAGCGCCTGCGCGGCGACGATGGCGCGGGCGGGCTTGCCCTGGAACGGCGGCGCGCAGGTGATGACGCGGGAGACGCCCGCCACCTTGGCGGTGATCACCGACATGTGCGCGGAGGCGAGCAGCGGGTACTTGCCCCCGGGAACATAGCAGCCGGCGGCGTTGATCGGCACGTGCCTGTGGCCGAGGACCACGCCGGGCAAGGTCTCGACCTCGACATTCTTCATGCCGTCACGCTGGATCTGCGCGAAATTCCGCACCTGCGTCTGCGCGAACTCGATGTCCTTGCGTTCCTGCGGGGAAAGGCTGTCCACCGCGGCATCGATCTCGGCCTGGCTCAGGCGATAGTCGGGCCGGTCCCAGCCGTCGAACTTGATGCTCATGTCGCGCACGGCGGCATCGCCGCGTGCCTCGATGTCGGCCAGCGCCGCCTCGACGATGTCGCGCACCTTGCGATCGGCGTCCGCCTTCGCGGCTGCCGTTGCGCCGCGCTTCAACCAGATGGCCATGTCACTCCCCAGGCTTCTTGCGAATGGTGCGCCCTTTGCCCCGGCCTCGGGCACGCTACCATCGCATAGTATCGATGCCGTGGTATCGATCGAATGCCGTTGTTACACGGCCGGGCGCGGCTTAGCGGTTTCGACCACACGATCTTGGGAGAATTGGGCCATGCGGCTGGCAACGTTGAACGACGGCACGAAGGATGGGCGGCTGGTGGTGGTCTCGCCCGACGGCAGCGCCTGCGCGCCGGCGCCGGTGAAGACCCTTCAGGAAGCGCTGGAAAACTGGGAGGCGGTCGCCCCGCAACTGGCCGCTGCCAGCAACTATGCCGATCCGCTCGACGCTGCGCAGATCCGCGCCCCGCTGCCGCGCGCGTGGCAGTGGCTCGACGGTTCGGCGTTCGCCTGCCACGGCGAGCTGATGGACAAGGCGCTGGGCATCGAGCCGCTGAAGACCGACAAGCCGCTGATGTACCAGGGCACTTCCGACAAGTTCTATGCCCCCACCGAGGACGTGCGCTTCCCCACCGAGGAGCTGGGCATCGACTTCGAGGGCGAATTCGGCGTGATCGTCGATGCCGTGCCGATGGGGACGCCGGCGGCGGACTGTATGAAGCACATCCGGCTGATCGTGCAGATCAACGACTGGTCGCTGCGCAAGCTGGCCGGGCCGGAAATGAAGACCGGCTTCGGCTGGGTGCAGGCCAAGCCGCCGTGCAGCATGGCGCCGTTCGCGGTGACGCCCGACGAACTCGGCGACCAGTGGCGCAATGGCCGCGTCTGCATGGACCTGCTGGTGGACTGGAACGGCCAGCGCTTCGGTGCCGCCAACGGCGAACCGATGGGCCACGGCTTCCACGAACTGGTCGCCCACGCCTGCGCCACGCGCGACCTTGTCGCCGGAACGGTGATCGGCTCGGGCACCGTCTCGAACCAGAACTACCGCGAGATCGGTTCCTCGTGCATTGCCGAGCGGCGCGGGATCGAGCTGGTCGATTTCGGCGAGCCGCGCACCGAATTCATGCGCTATGGCGACACCGTGCGGATGCAGGGCACGCTGGCCGATGGCCGGGCGCCGTTCGGCGTGATCGCGCAAAAGGTGGTGCCGGCGTGAGCGAGGTTTCGGATTCGGGGCTGCCGCCGATCCAGCGCGTCGTCACCGGGCATGACGCGCAGGGCCGCGCGGTGTTCAAGTCGGAGGACGTTTCGCCCACCCGGATGATTCCTTCCGGGGACGCCGCGTTCCTGCTGGTCTGGACCACGGCCACCGTGCCCGCCGACAACAACGACGAGACCGACGGCCGCGAACGCGAAGCCGGGCTGACGCTGAACCAGGGTTCGGTGATCCGGGTGGTGGACATGCTGCCGCACCAGCAGAGCCCGATGCACCGCACCAACTCGATCGACTACGGCATCGTGCTGGAGGGTGAGATCGAACTGGAGCTGGACGACGGCGCGACGAAAACGGTGCGGCAGGGCGGGATCATCGTCCAGCGCGGCACCAATCACCTGTGGCGCAACACCACCGACAGGGTCTGCCGCATCGCCTTCATCCTGATCGAGGCGCCGGCCTATCGGCACGATGGCCAGCCGCTTCCCGAGGACAAGCCCGAGGGCAAGCATTGATGCGTCGGCTGGCAGTCCTCGCGTTGCTGGTCGCCGGTCCGCTCGGCGCAGCCCCTGGATCACCCTTCCGCGATGCCCCTGCCGGCCCCCGCTCACTGCCCGGCGACAACCTGCCGCCGTTCGCCATGCTGGCCGAGGATGGACAGGTCGCGCTCGATCCGCCGCCGTTGCCGCCCGGCGCCGCGCTGCCCAGGCCGTTCGGCCCGCCCGAATCGACCGCCCCCGGCCCGCGCCTTGGCCCGGCAACCCGCATGGCGTTGGCCGCCTTGCGGGCCTGCGAACGGAGCGGCCACCGTGTCGGCGTGGTGGTGATCGACAGCGCCGGCGAGGCGCGGGCGATGCTGACCGCCGATGGCGCCGACGGCAGCCACGTGTTCGTCGCCATGCGCAAGGCCGAAGTGGCATTGCGCTTCGCCATGCCCAGCGCGGCGGTCGGTGCGCTGTTGCGCCGCGATCCCGCCGCCGCCGCGCGGCTGACCCCGGCCATGTTCGCCGAAGGCGGGGCGCTGCCGCTGCGCCGACATGGCCGAGTCATCGGCGCCATCGGCGTATCGGGCGCGGGTGGGCTGCCGATCGGCCGGGCCGACGCGGCGTGCGCCGCCGCCGGATTGCGCGTGGGGTGAGCAGCCCGTTCCGTCTCGACGGCAAGGCGGCGCTGGTCACCGGCTCCACCCGGGGCATCGGCCGCGCCATCGCCGAAGCGCTGATCGGCGCGGGTGCCCGCGTCGTCATCTCCAGCGAGGACGGGGCCGACACGGCCCGCGTTGCCGCCGAACTTGGCCAGCCGGGCATTGCCTGCGACGTTTCCGACCCCGCCGCGCTGGCCCGGCTCGTCGCGGGCGCCTGCGCCGAGCTGGGCGGCATCGATGTGCTGGTGTGCAACGCCGGCATCACCGGTCGCGCCGGTCCGTTTGCCGAGGTGGACATGGCCGATTATGCCCGCGTGTTCGACATCAACCTGCACAGCCAGGTGGCACTGTGCAACCGGGTGCTGCCGGTCATGGCGGAAAGCGGCGGCGGTTCGGTGGTGCTGCTGTCGAGCATTTCGGGCCTGCGCGGCAACGGGCGCATCAACGCCTATGCGCTGGCCAAGGCTGGCGTGGCCCAGCTTGCGCGCAACCTTGCGGTCGAATGGGGGCCGCGCGCGATTCGCGTCAACGCCATCTCGCCGGGCTTCATCGCCACCGAACTGTCCGGGCCGCTTCTGGCCGACGCGGCATTCATGGCCCGGCGCATGGCGATGACGCCGCTGCGCCGCCCGGGCACCGCCGGGGAGGTGGCCAGCGCCGCGCTGTTCCTCGCCTCGCCCGCCGGCGCGTTCGTCACCGGCCATAATCTGGTGGTGGACGGCGGCACGGTGATCAGCGACGGCAGTTGATCAGCGACGGCAGTCGGTCAGCGACGGGGCGGGCCGGCCGGGAACCGGCGGCGCTTCACCATGCCGTGGCCCCGGCATCGACGGGAATGTCGGCCCCGGTGACGTAGCGCGCCTCGTCGCTGGCCAGCCAGACGGCGGCCCAGGCGATGTCGATGGGTTCGCCCAGCCGCTTCAGCATGTTCCTGGCAAGGACCCGCGCCTCGAACGCCGGGTCGGCGGCCAGGTGGGCTGCGGTGGCGGCGGTGCGGATGAAGCCCGGCGCGATGCTGTTCGCGCGGATGCCGTGCGGCGCGCCTTCCATTGCCAGTTGCCGGGTCATCGCCAGAACGCCGCCCTTGCCGGCGCAGTGGGCCAGCGCCGGCGAGCCTTCGAGCGCGTGGCGCGCATTGGCCGACGCGAAGTTGATGATCGAGGCGGCGCCGCTGGCCTTGAGCCAGGGCCAGGCCGCCCGCGTCGGCAGGAACACGATGTCGAGTTCGCCGGTAAGCGTGCGTTTCCAGTCGGCATGACTGAGCGTGTCGATCCAGCCGAACACGGCAAACGCCGCCGCGTTCACCAGCACGTCGATGCGCCCGTGCGCCGCGCCGATCCGGGTGAAGGCGGCATCGACCGCGGCTTCGTCAGTCAGGTCGCATTCGGCGTAGTCCAGCCCCACCACGGTAGCCCCTTCGGCGCGGAACAGGTCGGCGCAGCCGGCGCCGATGCCACTGGCCGCGCCGGTGACGACCGCGACCTTGCCCGCCAGACGCTCAGCCATGTGCCGGCACCGGCACACGGCGCAGCGCGGCGGCCAGCGCCACCAGCGCGCCCAGCAGCGCCGCCGCCGAAAGCACGCCGAACGCCCCGAACAGCCCGCCCGCCTGCTTGCCCGCGACGGTGACGACCACCGGGCACAGGAACTGCCCCACCGAAAAGGCGCCGGTCCACAGCCCCGCGCCCCGACTGCGAACCTCGAAGGCAAGACCGTTCATCGCCCAGACCAGCAGCGTCGGCAGCAGCAGCCCCGCGCCAAGCTGGTTCACGAAGCAGCCGATCAGGAACGGTGTCGCCGATGCCGCCTGTGCCATAAGGGCGAATCCGGCGGTCAGCATCGTGAATTCGACCAGCAGCAGCCAGGCCACCGGGGTGCGGCCGACGCGGGAATAGACATAAGTGCCGATCGGGACGCCGATGCTGGCCAGCGAGGTGAGGAACCCGATCCGGGCGGGATCGCCAACCCCCAGCGCGCTCAGCCCCATCGAGGCCTGAACCTGCACGGTGTAGAACAGCACCGAGCCATAGACGGTGATGGCGATGATCATCGCCATCCGCGCCCACGGAAACCCGGCCCAGCTTGCATGACGTGGCGCCGCTTCGGTTTCCGCGCCGGTGTCGTGTTCGGCCGGTTCCCAGGTGAAGCGCAGCACCAGCGCCAGCATCACGAACGCCGAGGCATAGACCGCGAACGGCGCCCGCCAGCCCAGCGCACCAAGCTGCCCGCCGACATTGAAGAACACCAGCGCCGACATCGAGGCGAACGCCGTCTGCGCCGCCAGCCAGCGATCACGCGCCGCGCCGTCGTAATAGTCGCCGATCATCGTCGTCGAAAGCACCATGATCAGCGCCTCGGCCAGCCCCACGCCCACGCGCGAGGCCAGGATCGGCCCCAGCCCGTGCAGCCACAGCGGCGCCGTGCCCAGCAGGCCATAGGCCACGAACGACCACAGCAGCAGGCGCCGCCGCCCGAACCAGTCGCCCAGCATTCCGGCCAGCGGCGAGAACAGCGCCACGCACAGTGCCGGCACCGTCAGGATCATCGGCACGCGGTATTCGGCATGAGGCGCGGCGGCGAATTCGGCCAGCAGCCTTGGCAGGATCGGCGCGAGCAGCACGATCGCCATCGTCGATAGCGTGATCGGCAGCAGCAGCGAAATGCCGGTCATCAACCCCGGACGGTGGTGTGCGTTCATCCTGGCTCCCGCTGCACGGCGCGGGCGTGGCTGCCCGTCGTTCCTGGTGCAGCTTGCCGATAGCCGGGCCGATCCGGCAACGACAATGCGATAGTGTCGATGGCCGGGCATCGACGCCACGGGAATGGCTCAGCGCACCTGCAAGCCCAGTTCGGACAGCAGTTGCCCGGCCTGTTCGCGCGAGATCGTCGCGCCGCGAAACAGCGCCGCATCCACCAGCCGCAATCCGCCCAGATCCGCCCCGCGCAAGTCCGCCGCCTCGAACCGCGATCCCGCCAGCATCGCATCGCGCAGGCTGCACTGCTCGAAACTGGTGCCGCGAAAATCGCACTTGCGCAGGTCAGCGCCGGAAAAGTCCACGCGGTGCAGGGTTTCCTTGCGAAACGAGAATCCGGCCAGCGTCGCGCTGACCAACAGCACTTCCTCGAACCGCACATGCATTGCCCGCGCCTCGCTGAAGTCTGCGCCGGTCAGCTTGCAGCCGGTGAACCGGGCCGAAGTCAGCGTTGCCCGGCGCAGCGAGGCGTTGTTGTAGTCACCCCCGGCAAACACCGCTTCGCCCAGGTTCGCACCGGAAAAGTCGACGAAGGCCGCGCGGCACCCGGTCCACGCGCTGCCTTCCAGCTTTGCCCCACGGCAATCGGCGCGCCGCAAGTCGCAACGTTCGAACCGCCAGCCGGAGAGGTCCAGCCCGGAAAGATCGGCTTCATCCAGCTCGCACTCGCGCACCGTTTGCGGTGGCCCGCCGGCCAGCGCCGCCAGGTCGTCGCGCGCCAGCGTCCGCCCGGCCAGGCCGCGAGGGGAAAACAGGTCGTCCATGTCGCCGCGTTAGCGCAAATGCCCCGCCCCGGTCACCGGTCTTCGAGAATCAGTTCGGCCGCGCGTTGCGCCACCGCCATTGCCGGTCCGTTGGTATTGCCGGAAACCGGCGCCGGGATGATCGAGCAATCGACGACGCGCAATTGCTCCACCCCATGCACCCGCGCCCGGGCATCCACCACCGACGCGGCGGGGTCGGTGCCCATCGTGCAGGTGCCGGTGCCATGCAGCCCGGCTTCGACCATCCGGGCCAGTTCGGGCAGGATCGCATCGTCGCCCTGCACGCCGTTGCCCGGCATCCGCTCGGCACCGATGTAGGGCGCCAGGACGGGGGCGGCGGCAATCCGGCGAAACAGTTGGAACAGCTCCAGCGCCTTCTGCCGATCGTAGGGATCGGTCCAGATGCCGGCATCCACCAGCGGCGCCACGCGGTAATCGGGCGATGTCACCGTCACCGTCCCCCGGCTGCGCGGCCGCAGGTGGTATCCCGAAAAGGTCAGCCCCGGCTTGTCGGTGATCGGGCTGCCCGGGCGCTCGGCCATCTCGTTGATCGTGCGCATCGCGAACGGCGCGGCGGCCACCTGGAAATCGGGCCAGTCCGGCCGGCCTTCGCTGGAAATCAGCCCGGTCAGCGGCAGCCCCACGCGCGCCAGCGGCCCGGTCCGGGTCAGGAAATAGCGCAAGGCATTGCGATAAAGCCGCCAGCCGACGAATTCGCGGTTGGTGCCGGGGTGGTTGTGCAGGTCGAACGAGACGCCGAACTTCTGGTGATCGGCCAGGTTCCGCCCCACCGCGGGCAATTCGCGCACCACGGCAATGCCCAGCCGTGCCAGCGCCTCGCCCGGGCCGATGCCCGACAGTTGCAGCATCTGCGGCGAACCGTAGACCCCGGTGGCCAGGATCACCTCGCTGGCGGCGGTCGCGGTTTCCTCGACGCCGTCGTGTTCCATAACCACGCCGGTCGCCCGGCCCTCGCGGATCAGCACGCGTTTCACCGCGGCGTGAGTCAGGATGCGCAGGTTCGCCCGGCCCCGGATCGGCTTCACGAACGCCTCGTAGCTCGATTCGCGCTGGCCCGCGCGGTTGACCGTATACTGTGTTCGCCCCGCCCCGGTGATCCCCGGCGCGGTGATGTCGCTGACCCACGGCATCCCGTTGGCGCCGAACGCCTGCACCAGCGCATCGAACACCGGCGACGTGTGCGTGGACGCGGTAATCTCCAGTTCGCCGCGCGTGCCCCGGCCCGGATGCGCGCCGGCGTCGCGGTAGTTCTCGAAGGTGGCAAGGCACCGCGCGATCTCGTACCAGCCCCAGCCGGGCAGGTTCCATCCGTCGTAGTCGGCCGGCATCCCGGTCAGATACCAGGTGCCGTTGATCGCCGAAGACCCGCCCAGGCCCCGGCCATAGGCGTGCATTTCCTTGCGCATTCCGGGCTGTTGCACCGAAGGATAGGCCCGGAAATACGCCGGGTTCCCCATGATCTTCACGAAGCCGCCGGCCATCCTGATGAACGGGTGCTGGTTGTCGCCGCCATCCTCGACCAGCAGCACACGATGGCGCGGATCGGCGCTCAACCGGTTGGCCAGCACGCACCCGGCCGAACCGGCGCCGACGATGATGGTGTCGTATTCGTGCATGGCTTTCACCGTCAGGACTGGAATAAATGTTCTGGTTTCTTGAGCACGGGGCTTGACCGCTTGTCAAGCGACAATTAGAACCATATTTCTAATTAACAGCGGGAGAGCGAAATGCTGCCGGTCGAACGGATCATCGGGGAAGAAGGGCTCAGCGCCGTGGATGGCGGGTTGAAACTGGCGATGCGGCTGCCGTGGTATCGCTCGCTGCCGTTTCCCACGGTCGAAGTCGGCGGGCTCGAACTCGATGGCGCGCCGGTTGACCTGTCCGCCGCCCGCATCGAATACGACGGCGCCTCGTGGCCGCTTTCCGAAAACGGCGAGCAGGTCGATGCGTTCTGGTTCGTGCGTGACAGCGCCTTCCTGGTCGTGCCCGGCGTGGGTATCGCCGCTGGCGAAAGCCATCGGGCGGCGCTGACCCTGTTCGTCAGCCCGCCCTACATCCCCGGCATGAAGCGGATGAACCAGCAGACCGAAGCCCTGATCGCGGCCTGAGAGGAACCAGACATGACCAGCACCATGACCACGACCAGTGGCCCGCAGATCGGCGTCACCCTCTATTCGTTCACCAACGAATGGCTGACCCGTCAGTTCGACCTTGGCGGCCTGATGCGCGAAGTGGCGAAGCGCGAACTGGGTCCCAACATCGAGATCATCGGCTTCCAGAACTTCAAGGAATTCCCCGACGTTTCCGATCGCTTCGCCGATGAATTCAAGGCCCTGATCGCCGAAACCGGGCTCAACCCGGTCTCCTGCGCGATCAACTCGGACCGCTTCCTCAAGCCCGGCCAGCAACCGATCGACGATGCCGCGCTGGTCGAATACCATCGGCGCCAGCTTCGTTCGGCGAAGAAGTGCGGGTTCGAGCTGGTCCGTTTCCAGTTCGCGCTGCCCGCTCACCTGCTTCCCGAAATCGCGCCTTACGCCGAGGAGATCGGCGTGCGCATGGGCGTGGAAGTCCACGCGCCGATGTATGCGGACCACCCGGCGGTGCGGGAATATGCCGAGATGTACGACCGGATCGGCTCGCCGTATCTTGGCTGGATTCCCGATTTCAGCGGCACCGCCTCGCGGATACCGCCCAGCATGCTCGACGCCGCCCGTGCCGCCGGCGCCCGGGAAAGCCTGATCACGATGCTTCAGGAGGTGTGGCTCGAGGACGGCCCCGGCTACGTCAAGGCCGGCAAGCTGCGCGAAGCCGCGCTCAAGGACGGTCACGCCCCGGCGCACATCCAGGCGGCCAGCCTGGCGTTCTTCATCCTTGCCAACAACGATCCGAAAAGCTGGGCAAAGCTGGTCGATCGCACCATCCACATCCACGGCAAGTTCTATGGCGTCGGCGAGGATCTGGTCGAGGAGGCGATCGACTATGACACCATCCTGCCGCTGTTTCGCGACGGTGGCTTCACCGGCACGCTGGTCAGCGAATGGGAAGGCCATGCCTACGACACGCGCGACGCGTTCGAACAGGTGCGCCGCCACCAGGCGATGTGCCGGCGGATACTGGCAAGCTAGGCCGGATTCAGGGCCGGGGCAGGGACAGGCCCGCTCCAGAGCATGATGATATCGGATTGACCAATGTCATCATGCTCTAATCGTTGTTGTCGTGCGACTTTCTGGCAAAAACCGGTTCCCGCTTTTTTGTCATCGCACTCCAGCCGCTATTTCGCCTTCAGATAGGCCAGGCACATCCGGCCCAGCTCGCGCTTCAGGCCCTGCCAGTCGTAGTTGGTCACCGATTCCGCCGACGAGCCGAGGCTCAGTTCGCGGGCCAGCGTGGCGAACACGATGTAGTAGGCCGAGCTGGCCCGGTTCTCGAAATCGGCGCCGCCGAATTCGCGGGCATAGCGCAGCATCGCCGCCGTCGCCTGTTCCACCGCGTGCAGCGCGGCGCGCTTGCCGGGCTCGGAAACCAGCGGGTCGGATTCTGCGCGCATCATCGCCAGCCGCAGCAGCGGCGCGTGGATGGTCAGCACGTCGGCATAAGCCTGCACATAGCGCGGCACGAACTCGTCGAGCGTGGCGCATTCCGCCGAAAGCGCATCGAGCATTGCATTCTCTGATTCGGCCAGCGCGCGCATCGCGTCGGCCAGCACCGCGCGCACCAGGTTGTCCTTGCTTTCGAAGCGCAGGTAGATCGATCCGATTGAGACGTTGCCGCGCTTGCTGACTTCCTGCAACGTGAAATCCTCGCTGCTGCGCTCCAGCATCAGTTCGCGCGCGGCGGCAAGCATCCGTTCCAGCGAGGCCTTGGACCGGCCCTGCTGCGGCGTGCGGCTGACGGCTTCCACGGTGAAGTCTGCGGGTTCGTCTGCCATGTATCGCCCTTGGATCGGAATTGAAGAACTAGAATCCGGCCCGCCCCATAGCGGGTTCGCGCCCTGCCTCCAATGCGATTGTCGGCAATATCGCTCAGGCAATCGCCGGGGCTTGCGCGCGGCGCAGGGTTCCCAGCGCGAACACCGCCGCCCCGGCCAGCGCCGTCAGCCCCGCCGCCAGGAACGCGCCCTGCATCGTTCCCGCCCGGCCGGCCACGCCGCCGACGATGATCGGCGAGATCGCCTGTCCCAGGAAGAACATGCTGGTCCACACGCCCATGCCGCGCCCGCGGTGCCGGAACGAGAACTTCGATTGCGCCCAGGCGATCAGCGCCGGCACCGTCATGCCCGCGCCGGTCTGCTGCACGATCAGCGCCGCCTGCATACCGGGCAGGGTGCGCGCCAGCCCGATCCCCGCCAGGCCGATGCCCAGCAGGCCCAGCAGCACCGCGATCTGCACGCCGTTCGCGTAGCGCGAAACCAGCCGGAACACCACCGAGCCCGCCATGATGAACAGCGCCGGGATCGCGGTGGCCTTGCTGACCGCCATCGGATCGCTCACGCCGATCTCGCGCCAGGCGATGCTGCCGTTGACGATGAACACATAGTAGAGGACCGAGGCGAACAGCGTCAGCGCGCCCACCGCGCAGGCCGCGCCCCACGGAAACGGCGTGCCGTCATCGTCGGCCATCGCCGTCGCCGGCTCGGGCCGCTTCGGCTCGAACAGGTTGAAATACATCGAAACGAACACCGGAAAGGCGATCAGGTAGACAAGGAACCCGCCGTTCCAGCGCAGGGCCGCTACCCCGGCCACCAGGAAGAACACCAGCGGCTGGAAGAACGGCCCGACCAACCCCTGTAGCATCAGCCAGTTGCGCCGGCCGGTGTCGTCCCAGTAGTCGGCGATCAGCGTGTTGACGATGGTCAGGATGCCCGCCTCGCAAACCCCCAGCAGGATGCGGCTGGCGAAGATGGTGTCGAGGTTTTCCAGGAAGAACGGCGCCGCGCCGACGATGCCATAGAAGAACGTGCAGACCAGCAACAGCCGTCGCCGCCCGAACCGATCGACCAGGAACCCCGCGAACGGCGCCAGCACGGCGATCGCATAGCCCGGCGCGGTCACCATCGCCGGTACGCGGATCGCGGCGTCGGGCACGTCGTGGAAATGGCCGATGATCGACGCCACCACCGGAAACATGGCGATGATGGCGAACACCGGCAGGAACGCGGCGACGATCATCGTGAAGCCTTGCGGCTTGAGCGTGAGCGACGACAGGAAATTGCGCAGGAACGACATGCAGGCTCCCCTCCGGTGGGCCGGTACGCGGCTTGTGCCGCTCTTGTGATGCATCCGTAACAAAATAGAATATCAATTACAAACAAAACCTGCGTGTGGCGCGGTTGACAGGAACCTGCATTCGCATTTATTCCATTCGCACAGCCTGGTGGCCGGAGCGATCCGGCCTGGGGCGACGCGGCGGGCGTTCCCGTGCGTCGGCTGCAGGCCCCACAGCGTTTCGCAAGGCGTCGTCCTTGCGGAGGGTGCGGGGAATGCAGCGATAGTCGGTCATTCCTTGCGCCTGCGAGACAGGAGATGGCCGATGTCGTTAGCAATCCGCCCCGAATTCATCCGGAACGCCTGGTATCTGGCCGCCTGGGCCGAGGAACTGCCCGAAGGCGGCTTCCTGGCCCGGCGACTGCTTGACCAGCCGTGGCTGCTGTGGCGGGAGGGCGATGGCGGTGTGGCGATGATTGCCGATCGCTGCCCGCACCGTTTCGTGCCGCTGAGTCGGGGCCGGTTTGCCGCCGATGAATCAGGACGGGGCCGGATCGCCTGCGGCTATCACGGCCTGACCTTCGACGGGCGCGGCGCCTGCGTGCACAACCCGTTCGGCGCGGTGCCCGAAGCCGCGCGGGTGGATGCGCCGCCGGTGGTGGAGGCGCACGGCGGGGTGTGGTTCTGGCCGGGCGATGCCGCGCTGGCCGATCCGCGCCAGGTGCCCGATTTCGCGTTCATCGACGTCGGTGAGCCGACCGAGCGCGCGGTTTACGTAATGGACGCACCGCACGAGCTGATCGTCGATAACCTGATGGACCTAAGCCACGCCGAATTCCTGCACGTGGAAAGCTTCGGCACCAACGGCTCGCTGATGAGCCACGGCAAACAGGCGGTAAAAGCGGACGAAAGTGGCGCCATATGGAACAACTGGAATGTGACTGACGCCCCGCCGCCGGGCTGGGCCGCGCCATTGCTGGGCGAAGGGCAGACCGTGGACCAGTGGCTGCACATCCGCTGGGACGCGCCCGCCAGCATGGCGCTGTTCATCGGTATGAGGCGCAGCGGTACAGGCGAAGCGGTGGTGCCGCCAATGGCCAACCCGCATATCCTGACACCCGAAACCGCCACCAGCACGCATTACTTCTTCACCCACAAGCCCGGTGCCGAGGAAGCGGCGCAGGCGCGGCGCGTGTTCCTGGAAGAAGACGAGCCGATGATCCGCGCGCAGCAGGAGGCGATGAACGGTGAGGATTTCTGGGACTTGCGCCCGCTGATCCTGCCCAGCGATGCCGGCGCCATTCGCGTGCGACGGCGGCGTATGCAGTTGCTGCGGGCGGAAACCTCAACCGCGCAGGCGTAGCTTGGCGAGGAAGTCGGCCCAGGCCAATCGCGCGTCGAGCTGCTCGAAGACGCGCACGTTGCGGCCCGGGATTTCCGCGCCGTAGCGGCCTTCGGCAAGGATGCGGCGCGCGGGGCGATCGACGGCGCGGCTGCTTTCGGCCGAGACAGCGGTCAGCAGCGCCAGCGGACTGTCACCCAGCGGCCAGGCCCCGCCCACGTCAATGAACGCGGGCGGGTGGGTGAAGTGGTCATATAGCCAGCGACCGAGCGGGGATATGGCACGCATCTCGGTGGCCATTTCGGCGACCGAGAACTGCATCTGGCGATAGGCGGGTTGCGGCACCTGCCAGATCGGGACCGTGCTCTGTTCGATCACGGCGCGCGCGGCGGTCTCGTCGGTGGCGAGGTTGTATTCCCAGCCGCCATCGGGATAGCCACCACCGCCGATCCACACCACCGTCATTCGCGCGGCGATGGCGGGCTGGAGGCGCAGCGCGGCGGCGACGTTGGTGAGCGGGCCGCCGCAGGTGAGGATCAGCGGCAGAGGATCGTCGCGCATTGCTTCAGCGACGATGCCGCGCGCGGCGGGGGAGGGGGCGAGGCTGAAATCTTCCGTGCCGGCGGCGACGGGGATGGGCGTGCCGCGAACGGTGCGGCGCAGGCATTCGCGGGCGATGTCGGCGGCGATCGCGGCGCTGTGCCCGGCCAGCGCGGGCTCGACGAACCTGGCGTTAAGCGCCGAGGTGGTGATGAGCGTGGTGCGGGTTTTGGGCGACAGCAACTGATGCACCAGCGCCACCAGCCCGTCGGGATCGCCGGAAAAGTCATTGTCGATGATGACGCGGGCCGAAGCGCGCTGGGGGATCATCGGCGCGGCGCGGGCGATCGGGGCGAGCAGCGCACCAGCGGCGAGCGAACCGGCGAACTGGCGGCGGGAGAGAGGCATCGGCAGCTCCGGGTTCAGCCTCCGGCGCGGATGCGGGCGATTTCCCCGGCATCGAGCGGGCGGATCATCACGTTGCGAAAGGACACTTCCGCGGCTTCAAATTCCAGCGCGATGCGGCCCTTGCGCAAGGGCGCGCCGGCGCGGTCCTGCAAGCCGAACAGCGTGTTGACGATGCGGCCGTTGACGAGGTGCGCGGCCTGGTCGTCGAACGCGAAGAGATCGAGCGTGTTCCAGCCGTCGAGTCGCTCGAACTGGCCGGCGTGGCGCAGCCATTGCCGGGCGATGCCGCCGGCAGTGATGGCGGGCGGATAATCGCGCGGCAGGGCGGGGACCCAGTTTGGCCACAGCGGCGTGCCGCCGAGCAGCGGTCCTTGCAGCGCCCGCGTGTTGATGGTGATGGCATCGCCCACGTCGGTTTCCTCGACCTGGAATTCGATGCCGTCAGGGAACAGCCGATCGCGATCGGGGGCCAGGTGATAGAGCACGCCCGAATTGCGGCGTTGCATGTCACGCGGGGCGAAGCGGCGCGATCCCCAGCGGCATTCGAGCCGTAGGTGGTAATCGGCGTGTTCGCTGGCGGTGGCGAGATGGCCGAAGGTGGCGCTGTCCGGTCCGGTGTAGCGGGGCCCGAGCAAGTGCAGCGCGCCGTGTTCGATCGCCACGACGTGGTGCGGATCGCCCGCCGGGGCGCCTTGCTGGAACATCGTCCAGCCGGCGAGGCTGCGGCCATCGAACAGGCGGCGCCATGCCGGTGCCGCGCGTGGGCGCCGGGCTTGTCCGAATGTTGTCGCAGAAGCGGCGAGCATGGCGAGGACGGGGCGGCGCGCGATCATCGAAACGAATCCAGGTCGCGTGCCATGTGGACGGGGCCGTGGTAGAAGCGGCGTACGCCGGCGATCAGCACGGCCGGGTGCCTGAGCTGTTCGGGCACCGGCACGAAATGGGTGAGCACGACGGACTTGACGCCGGCGGCCTGGGCGATGCGGCCGAGGTTTTCGGCGGTGAGGTGGTTGACTTTCATGCCGTCGGCGACGCTTTTGCGGGCGGCGGCGGGAACATCGGAAATGGTGCGTGCGAGCCGTTCGGCGATGCCGTCGATATCCACGATCTCGCTGACCAGCACGTCGGCGCCTTGCGCCAGCTTTTGCAGGCCGGGCGAGGGGCCGGTGTCGCCCGAATAGACGAAGCTGCGGCCGCCGGCTTCGATGCGGAACGCCACCGCGCGGGGGCGTTCGGGCAGCGGCACCGATGGCGCGGTCTGGTAGTGATCGACGGCGATGGCGGTGACGGTGATGTGTTCGTCGCGGAACACCGGAACCGGCTCGGCAGCGTCGGCGGGGAGGTCGTGCGCGGTGACGGTGTCGGCAATCGCAGGCCTGGCAGGACCGGCGGTGGGATACGAGGCGAGCGCGGTGGGCGCATTGGCGGCGCACAGCCCGGCGACAAGCGTGGCGGTGCCGGGCGGCCCATAGACCGGCAGGTGGCCGGCACCGAACAGCCAGTGCGTCATCAACACCGGGCCGAGATCGGCGTTATGGTCGAGGTGGTGGTGCGACAGAAAAACCACGCGGATCGCGCGTTCGGGAATGCCGGCGCGGGCAAGCTGGCGTTGCACGTCGTTGCCGCAGTCGAACAGGTAGACCGCGTCGGCCACTATCAGGGCATTGGCGATCTGGGCGCGTTCGCGCTGGACCTGGGGGCCGCCGCTGGTGCCGAGCGTGATCCAGCGGGGGCCGGCAGGAGCCGCACTCCCCAGCCGGCTGGCGAGCGCCAGGGCGGGGAGCGCGGCGAGGAGGCTGCGTCGCTTCACGCGGCGAGCGCGAGTTGCTTGGCATCCTTGGTGGTGGGCACGAACGGCAGGTAGGAAACGCGGTTGCGCACCGCGAATTCGATCCGGTGCTCGCCCGGTGCAAGGCCGCCGTTAAGTGCGGTTATCAGCGCCTTTTCGCCGAAGTTCCAGCGGTCGTCATAGACGGTTTCCATTTCGTCGAGCGTGTAGGTCTTGCCGCGCACCGAGAAGCGGATGTCCGCGCGCGGGATCGCCACGCCATCGACGGTGACGGCGATGTCCTCCACCATCGAGAGGCCAAGGCCGCGATAGTAGGGCAGGCGGCCGAGGAAGGCGAACCCGCCCTCCACCGACTGGAGGCTGCCTTCGACGATCATCTTGTTGTCCATCATGGCAGGTGCTCCTTAGGCCGCGACAGGGGTCTTGAGGGTGGGGACTTCGGTTTCGCCGAGGTAGCCGGCCAGCATCACCTGCTGGCGGCGGACCTGTTCGACCGAATCCGGCTCCTCGGCGTCCTCGATCCAGCGGTTGCCTTCGTATTCCGAGCAGATGTAGCCCTCGTAGCCGCCCTGCTGGAGCACGCGCACGATCTCGTCATAGGGGATCGACGGTTCCACGCAGTCCTCGGTCATCTCGTAGAACTTGCCGTGGATGTTGCGGATCATCGGCATGTAGTCGAGCATCCGCTTCGGCTCGAACGCGGCGTTGTGACGCATCGCCTCGGCCATGCCGATGGCGGGGCCGGTGCCGCCCATCTGCTGGACTTCGAGGATCACGTATTCCGACAGCACGCGTTCGTCGTAGGCCTTCTCGATGTAGTCGGCGATCTTGTCCGAAACGCCCAGGCGGCGGAACTTGGCCGACCACACGCGCGGGTAATGATGCAGGAACATGCCCATGTCGGGCAGAAAGCCCAGCGCCGGCGAGCCAGACTTCGTGAACGCCTCGGCCAGGCGGATGATCCACGGATGGTCGAAGTGCAGCGGCGCATGAACTTCGGTGAGCAGCATGATGCCCTTTTCCTCGGCATAAGGCGCGGCGGCCACCAGCACTTCGGGGGCGATCGACACCAGCGAGCGGATGTAGGGCATGCCCAGCCGCGCGCCGAAGTCGATGTCGTTCCTGACGCTGGCAACCTGCTCCTCGAACGGCATCGGCCGGTCCTTGTAGCGCTTGTAGTCGAGCATGTAGTCATGGCTGACCGGCACGCAGTCGTACTTCTTGATCAGGCGGTGCCAGTTGGCGATGTCGGCATCGGCCACGCCCACTTCGGGCCAGCCCCAGAAGGTCTGCTCGCCGATGATCTCGATGCCGCGCGCGCCCAGTTCGGCGGAGACGCGGATGCAGTCTTCCAGGTCCATTTTGCCCTGGAAAGTCTCGTTCTGGTAGGAATAGAGGCTGACGCCACGTTTGATCTTACTGGTCATGCTGCGCTCCCTTGGGTTCGCGTGGAGCGGGTAGCGAGCGGCAGCGCGCCAGCGCGCGAACCGGTCTCTCTCCCCTGGGGCCGGAGGTGCGGAACCTTGCCCTATTGGAACGAATATTCGTATAATTGCCGGTGCCCGTCAAGCCATCAAATCGCGGCTTGACGATTTTTAGAATCAATATACCACTTCTGTAAATCCGGCTCGCCAGAGGCCGATTGCGGGAGTTGCGGGATGATCGGAAGGCGATTGCTTGTCGCGCTGGCGGGTCTGCCGGTGGCGGCGTTCTTCGGTTTTGTCGGGTGGTACAAGGCATTTGCGCCACTGGCGGAACTGCAGGCGCATCACGCCTGGACCGCGCATGTGCCCGGGTGGATCGGACGGCCGATCGGCTGGAGCGAGCTGGCCGGCGCGGCGGGTCTGGTGGCCGGGCTGTTTCCCGCGGCCTGGCGCTGGACCCGGATTGCGGCGCTGTGGCTGGCGGCCACGCAGGTTCCCTCATCGGTGATCCACTGGCTGCACGGGGAAACCGGTGAACTGCCCAAGAACCTCACCCTGATCGCGGTGCTGTGCCTGGTCGCCTGCCTTGCCCGCCGGCCGAAACCTGTTCCCCCCGCCCCATTTTCCCTCGCAAAGGAGACCCCGGCATGATTGTTCGCCTTCCCTGCCTGGCCGCGCTGGTCGCGGTGTTGACGCCGCTTCCCGCGCTGGCCGCCCCCGCTGACGAGATTTCCGCGCTGAAGGCCGAAGTCGCCGGCTTGCGCCACCTGGCCGAAGCCGGCCGCGATCGCGGCGAGGTGGAGAACCTGTTCTCGCGCTACATGTACCTGCACAACGCCTTCCACGATCCCGAGATCATCCCGCTGTGGGCGAAGCGGGGGACGCCGGGCATCCGGGCGCAGTATTCGAACAATGGCGTCTATACATCGTGGGACAGCATCATGGCCTACCACGCGCAGCGCCCCAATCCGAAGGGCAAGCTGACCTTCCACTATGTGACCACGCCGCTGATCGAGGTGGCGGGCGACGGCCAGACCGCCAAGGGCCTGTGGGTGATGTCGGGCGTCGAATCGGGCCTGACCGCCCCCGAAGCCGCCGCCCATGCCCCCGATTTCATGTACGAGAAGGGCGTGCTGGTCGACGGCAAGCGGGTGTGGATGCACACCGTTCTGGTGAAATACGGGGTCGATTTCATCCGGCAGGACGGCCAGTGGAAGATCTGGCATTTCCACTGCTTCGAGATTGCCCGTTCACCGTTCGGCCTGGGCTGGATTCCCTTCGCCGCGCAATCGCAGAACAACCCGTTCAGCGACGACCTGATGTACTTCGGCGAGGACGGCAAGCCGGTGCTGATGCCGAAACCCGACGGCCCGGTGACGATGCGCAACAATCCCTATCGCACCGACACCGGGCAGGTGCTGGATGCGCCGCCGCCGGTTCCCTATCGAACCATCGGCGAGACGTTCGAGTATTGAGGAGGCGACGATGCGGCATGTGCTGGCCGGCCTGTTTGGTCTGGCGCTTTCCTCCACCGCGCTCGCCGCACCGGTGGTCACGACCACCGGCGGTGGCCTGCGCGGCACCGTGCGGGCTGGGGTCGAGGCGTTTCGCGGCGTGCCGTATGCCGCCGCGCCGGTGGGAGAGCGCCGCTGGCGCGCGCCGCAGCCGCTGGCCCGCTGGCAGGGTCTGCGCGATGCGTCGCGGTTCGGCCCGGCCTGCGCGCAGGGGATTGCCGGGGCGTGGGGGCCATATTCGGCGGAGTTCATCGCCCAGCCGCCGATCAGCGAGGATTGCCTGACGCTCAACCTGTGGAAGCCCGCCGGCAAGCGGCGCGGCCTGCCGGTGCTGGTCTTCGTCCACGGCGGCGCGTTCCAGGGCGGGGCGGGCAGCCTGCCGGTCTATGACGGCGCCGCGTTGGCACGACGCGGCGCGGTGGTCGTCACCATCAATTACCGTGTCGGCGTGTTCGGCTTTTTCGCGCATCCCGCGCTGCGCGGCGAGGATCAAGGCGGGGGCCGGGATGGTGGCGAGGGCAATTACGGCCTGCTTGACCAGCTTGCCGCGCTGCGCTGGGTGCGGGCCAACGCCGCCCGCTTCGGCGGCGATGGCGCGAATGTGACGCTGGCGGGCGAATCCGCCGGCGCGGCTTCGGTCAACGACCTGATGGTCTCGCCGCTGGCCAAGGGGCTGTTCGCCCGCGCGGTCTCGTTCAGCGGGCCAAGCATGGCGGTGGACGTGGGCACGATGGCCGATGGCGAGCGCGACGGTGTGGCGCTGGCAGCCAGGCTGGGCGCGGCCGATCCGGCGGCGTTGCGCGCGGTGCCAATGGACGCGCTGATCGCGGCGAGCCGGATGGCGCCGGTCGAAGGTGGCGGCCCGCCGCCGCTGGTGTGGCGCCCGCACCTGGATGGCGCGGTGCTGCCGTATGACCCGGTGAGGCCCGACGGTCCGCTGGCGGTCAACGTGCCGCTGCTGGGCGGCTACAACGCGGCGGAAATGATCGACCTCTCGGTGAACACGCCGGTCGCGTTCGAACAGGCGGTCCGCCGTCGCTATGGCACCTTCGCCGAACGCCTGCTAGCGCTGTACCCGCACGCCAGCGACGCCGAGGCCGTGGCAGCCAATGGGCTGATTGCCCGCGATCGCTATCTTGCCGGCCTACTGCTGTGGTCCCGCGCCCGCGTGCGGGCTTCGGGCCAACCGGTCCATGCCTACCTGCACGATCACACCTATCCGCCGGTGCGCGGGCAGGCGGCCTATGGCGCGTTCCATTCGTCGGAACTGGCCTATGTGTTCGGCAACCTCGTCGGCGACCGCACTTTCACGGCAGCGGATCGCGCGGTGGTGCGGCAATGGCAGGACCGGCTGCTGGCGTTCATGCGCAGCGGCAATCCCGGCTGGCCGCGCGTGGGCAAAGACACCACGCGGGTCATGGCGCTGGGCGACCGGCCGGGCCTGCGCGCAGCGGTTTCCACCCCCGCACGCCTTGCCGCATTCCGTGACTACGCCGCCGGCGGCGGCAATCTCGGGCTGATGTAGCGACCGGCTATTTGGTCGGGTAATCCTTCGCTTCTTCCAGCACCGGCAGGGTCACCGCGCCGGTGGCCGCCCATTCGCTGCCGCGCAGCAGCAGCGTCTGCAGTGGCTGGAAGTGCAGCGACACCTCGTCGTGCCCCAGCGTGATCGCGAACACGCGGCCCTTGCCGTAATCGGCGGTCCACACCTGCGGATGGTCGCCGTCCATGCCCGGCATCGCCTTCAGCTTGTCAGGTGTGTAGGCGGCCACCGGATATTTCGGGCCGGTCAGTTTCGGATCGTAGGCGGCGGCGGGATCGTGCGCGGTGGCCAGCACGTGGATCTTCGCCTCCGGGTCGCGGGCCATCGCGGTGTACATGTCGTCGTTGTAAGTCCACACGAACTCGCGCATTCCGGCGGTGATCGGGTGCGTGCGGTCGATGATGTGGACCGGAAACGCGCCCGGCGGCGCGCGGCGGCTGGTTCCCGGCTCCATCACCGCGCCCACCAGCCGCTTGTATTCGGGAATGTCGCGTCCCCAGGTGAACGACGAGTGGTAGGCGACGAGGCCGCCGCCCTCGCGCACGTACTGGTACAGCGCCGCGAACGCCGTGGGTTGCCAGAGGTGCTGCACCGGATCGGCGTAATTCCAGCGGCTGGAATAGTTGAGCAACACCACGTCGTAGCCCTTGAGGGTCGCCAGATCGCCGTGGTCGAAATCCTCGGTCACCCGCACGTCGAAGCGCCTGCTGTCGGTCAGCAGCGTGCGCAGCGCGTTGTTCACCCCGGTCCAGTCGTGTTCGTAGGAGTTCTGCCCCGAGATGATCAGCACCTTCAGCCGGGCTTCCTTCGGATTGACCGGGATGGTCACGCGCTGGACGGTTTCGGGCGGGCGATAGTCGATGGTGACGATCACCTGCGCGGCGGCGGGCGCGGCAAGGCCGGCCAGCAGGACGGCAACCAGGGTCTTGTTCATGCCAGTTCTCCAGCAGGGGAAACGCGCCGATCGGGCCATGCCAGCGCCACCAGGGTCTGCGCCGCCAGCAACACCACCGCGCTGCCGTACCAGGCCCAGCGGATCGCCCCGCGCGCGGTTTCGGTCACCGCGCCCGGCGCATAGTGGACATGCCCCAGCAGATAGGCGAACCCGGCGGTGCCCAGCGCCATGCCCACCTTGGTGGCCAGGCTGATGCCGGACGAGAGCAACCCCTCGCGGCGGCTGCCGAAGCGGGCCTCGTGGAAGTCCACCGTCTCGGCGATCATCGTGAACGCGGCCACGATCGTCACCGAGGTGGTCAGGCAGGCCAGGAAATACAGCGCCAGGAACGCCGCCGGGTTGCCTTCCGCCAGCGGCAGCAGCGCGAACAGCAGCGCGGCGGTGGCCAGCACCAGCGCGCTGCCCCGGCGCAGCCCCATCCGTGCAAACCACGGCGGCGCGACGAACGAGGACAGCAGCAGCATCCCCGAAACCGCCGGCAGCATCACCGAGATCATCCACGGCCGGTGCAGCACCTCGATGGCGAAATAGGCGGTGGCGGCCATCATCACCCCGAAGCGGATGAAATAGAGCAGGCAATAGCCGAAGCACACCAGCCACGCCCGGTTGCACAGCATCTCGCGCACGGCGGGCAGGATCGGGAAGCGCGGCGGTGCCGCATCCTCGCAGCGCTCATGGCAGTTGCGGTAAAGCGCGAGGGTGGCGATCAGGCCGATCGCGGCGAACAGCATGGCCACGGCGCGGAATCCCCGCCCCTCGTCCCCCCCGCCCAGCAGGCCCACCAGCGGCATCGTTGCCGCCGTGCCCAGCACCACCGAGACCGAGGTGCCCACCGAGCGCATTCCCGAAAGCTTCAGCCGGTCGCCGGTATCGCGCGTCATCATCGGCATCAGCGCGGTGTAGGGGATGGCCTGGAGCGACATCAGGATGCCCAGCGCCTTGAAGGTGACGAACGCGTAGACGATCTGTGCGGTCTGCGACGCGGCGGGTACGCGGAATAGCAGCACGGTCACGGCCGCATAAGGCAGCGCGTTGAACAGGAAATAGGGCCGCGTGCGCCCGCGCCGGCTGCGGGTGCGATCGACGGCGATGCCCACCGCGATGTCGATCACCGCATCCAGCAGCCGCGCCACCAGGAACACTGTCCCCACCGCCGCCGCCGGCA
>JAGWVC010000021.1 GCA_018971065.1 Sphingomonadales bacterium
CGGTTCGGGCTGGGCTTCAACCCGCTCAGCCCCGATCTCGATGCCGTCTATGTCGAGGAATGCCGCAAGCTGGGCACGGCGCCGGGGCCGATCTTCGGCCGCTCGATCGGCACCCACTGCACCGAGAATGTCGAGCAGGCCTGGGCCGACATCGGCGAATACATCCTGTGGATGGCCAAGTCCTATGCCGCGATCAGCGCCGATCCCGACGAGTCGAATTCCCCGCTGCACGGCCTCGACACCATCGAGAAAGTCCGCGCTTCGGGGATGATCCAGGTGCTCACCCCCGACCAGTGCGTGGAACTGGCCCGGACCCGTCACCTGTCGCTGATGCCGCTGATCTCGGGCCTGCCGCCCGAAATCGGCTGGAAAAGCCTGGAACTGTTCGCCGACAAGGCGCTGCCCCGCATTCAGGAAATGAACCGTGCCGATCGGCCGCGTTCATGATCACCTTATGAAACCTTAACGAAAGCTGCCAACCTTGCTCGCAGGCCGTTCAGGAACGGAGGCGCAAACATGAACTCAAGACGGCGAATCGGGAGAAACCTCCGAACCGCCCAGGAGACAGCTCATGTTCACGCAGTTCAAGAAGACCGCCCTGAAGACCATTGGTGCCACTGCCCTCGCCGCCACCGCGCTGGCCAGCGCCACCCCGGCAATGGCCGATCCCTATCACCGCCACGGCGGCGGCGACGTTGCCGGCCCCGCCATCGCCGCCGGCATCTTCGGCCTGGCGATCGGCGCGATCATCGCGTCCAGCTCGCACCACGACCGGGATCGCGACTATCGCGAAGGCTACAACGGTTACAACGGGTACCAGAACTACAACGCCTACAACGGCGGCTACTACCAGAACGGCGCCCCGCGCGCGTACTACAACGATCGCGACGGCTACCGCTACGACCATGACGGGCGGCCCTACGGCTACGATCGCAACGAACGTCGCGGCTGGTAACCTCCCACCGATCGCCAGTCGCGCGGCGCCCCCTTCCCAGCCGGAAGGGGGCGCTCTTGCATTCCAGGCGCCCGTTCAGCCCGCGCCGGCCACGTCCTGTCGGATCGCCGGGACCATTCAGGCCCGCGTAATCATCCTTCTTGCAGACCCGAACCAACAGCAAACAAGGAGAACAGACATGTTGTCCCTCACCCGCAACAAACCGATCGGCAAGGCGGTCATCGCCGCCACGCTGGCCGCCACCGCGATCGGCGGCCTTGCCGCCACGCCTGCCCAGGCGCAGTACTACCACGGTTATCGCCATCACGGCGGCGGCGATGCCGGCGTCGCGGTCGGCGCCGGCCTGCTTGGCCTGGCCGTGGGCGCGGCGATCGCCTCGTCGGACCGCCCGCACTATTACTACCGCGAGCGCGCCTACGAACCGGCCTATTACCCGGCGTACTATGGCTATCCGGGCTATTATGCGCAGCCATACCCGGTCTATCGCCACTATTACCGCGATGACTGGCGCTGGCATCATCGCCCCGCCTATGGTTACGGCTACGGCTATGGACACGGCTGGCGCCACCGCTGAACAGCCCGGCATCGGCCCGGTCGTGAACGGGGACGGATCGCATCCGTCCCCGTTTTCCTTTGCCGACTCGCCAGAACGCCACCCGGACGCTAAGGGCGCGCACATGCAATCACCCCCCCCTGCCACCTGCGCCGGTCTGCGCGTTGCCCTGTTCAGCGGCAACTACAACTACGTGCGCGACGGCGCGAACCAGGCGCTCAATCGCCTCGTCGGCCACCTGCTGCGTCAGGGCGCGGCCGTGCGCGTCTATTCGCCCACCATCGACCAGCCCGCGTTTCCGCCCGTCGGCGATCTGGTCAGCGTGCCCTCGTTCGCCATTCCGGGGCGCGGCGAATACCGGATGCCCTACATGCTGTCGCCGCGCGTCCGCCGCGATCTCGCCGTGTTCGCGCCCAATGTCGTCCACGTCGCCTCTCCCGAGATCATGTCGCATCGTGCCGTCACCTGGGCGCGCCGGCGCGGCCTGCCGATCCTGGCTTCCGTCCACACCCGGTTCGATACCTACCCGCGCTATTACAACATGGCCTGGCTGGAGCCGGTGCTCACCGCGCTGCTGCGCCGCTTCTACCGCCGCTGCGACGCGCTGGTCGCGCCGTCGGAAAGCTTCGCGCAAGTGCTGCGCGACCAGCGGATGAACTACGACATCTCGCTGTGGTCACGCGGGGTGGATCGCACGATCTTCAACCCCGGTCGGCGCAGCCTCGAATGGCGGCGCGGCCTGGGCATCGGCGATGGCGAGGTGGTGATCGGCTTCCTCGGCCGGCTGGTCATGGAAAAGGGGCTGGACGTGTTCGCCGACACGATCGACGAGCTGGCGCTACGGGGGATACCGCACCGCGTCCTGGTCATCGGCGAAGGCCCGGCGCGGGGCTGGTTCGAAAGCCGACTGCCGCAGGCGGTGTTCGCCGGCGCCTTTTCCGGGCAGGACCTGGGCCAGGCGGTGGCCGGGATGGACGTGCTGTTCAACCCCTCGGTCACCGAAACCTTCGGCAACGTCACGTTGGAGGCAATGGCCTGCGGCCTGCCGGTCGTGGCGGCGGAGGCCACCGGCAGCGAAAGCCTTGTCACCCAGGGCGTCTCGGGCCGGCTGGTCCGCCCCGGCGCCATCCACACCTTCGCCGAAGCGCTGCGCGGCTATGTCGAGGACGCCGACCTGCGGGCGCGCCACGGGGCCGCCGGCGAAGTGCGATCGCACGACTTCTCGTGGGACCGGATCAACCAGGCCGTCGCCGACACCTACCTGCGGCTGATCCGCCAGAAGGCGGCTTCAACAATCTGACGACAGGGCCTAGCATCCTTTTGATGGCAGACCTTTTCGCTCCCGATTCCCCGGCCTCGGATGACGATGCCCCGCTGGCCGATCGCCTGCGGCCCCGCGCGCTTTCCGAAGTGATCGGGCAGGACCATCTGACCGGGCCGCAGGGGGCGATCGGGCGGATGGTGGCGGCGGGGCGACTATCGTCGATGATCCTGTGGGGGCCGCCCGGCACCGGCAAGACCAGCATTGCCCGCCTGCTGGCCGATGCCACAGCGATGCGTTATGCCCCGATCAGCGCGGTGTTTTCGGGCGTGGCCGACCTGAAGAAAGCCTTCGCCGAGGCCGAGGTTGCCGCGCAGGCCGGGCGCAAGACGCTGCTGTTCGTGGACGAAATCCACCGGTTCAACCGCGCCCAGCAGGATGGTTTCCTGCCATTCGTCGAAAAAGGCACGGTCACGCTGGTGGGCGCCACCACCGAAAACCCCAGCTTCGCGCTGAACGCCGCGCTGCTGTCGCGCGCGCAAGTGCTGATCCTGCACCGGCTGGATGCCGCCGCGCTGGATACCCTGCTGGCGCGGGCGGAGGCGATCGCGGGCATGCCGCTGCCGCTCACCCCCGATGCCCGCGCCGCGCTGGTGGCCAGTGCCGATGGCGATGGGCGGTTCCTGCTGAACCAGGCCGAAACACTGTACGCGGCGCAAATCCCCGAACCGCTTGATCCCGCCGCGCTGGGCGCGTTCCTGCAACGGCGGGTGGCGGTCTATGGCAAGGACCGCGACGGGCATTACAACCTGATCTCGGCGCTGCACAAATCCTTGCGCGGGTCCGATCCACAGGCGGCGCTGTACTATCTGGCGCGGATGCTGACCGCCGGCGAGGAGCCGCTGTATGTGCTGCGGCGGCTGGTGCGCTTTGCCAGCGAGGATATCGGCCTGGCCGACCCGCAGGCGCTGGTGCAATGCCTGGCGGCCAAGGACGCCTATGACTTCCTGGGCAGCCCCGAGGGTGAGTTGGCGATCGTGCAGGCGTGCCTGTACCTGGCCACCGCCCCCAAATCGAACGCCGCCTATGCCGCGCAGAAGGCGGCGTGGAAATCGGCGAAGGAAACCGGATCGCTGAGCCCGCCCGCCAATATCCTGAACGCGCCGACCAAGCTGATGAAGGACATCGGCTATGGCGCGAACTATGCCTATGACCACGACGCCGAGGACGGCTTTTCCGGCGCCGACTACTGGCCCGAAGGCATGGCCCCGCAGACCTATTACCACCCGGTGCCGCGCGGGTTCGAGCGGCAGGTGATCGAGCGGATCGAGTGGTGGGAGAAGAAGCGGCGCGAGCGGCGGGGGTAAGGCAAAGTCGGCGCTGCGCTTATGCTCATTCCGCCGCGATTGCCTCGAACAACGACCCTTGTTCGGCCGATCGGTCTGCCACAGGCAGCCAGTCCATAAATTCGCCAAAAGGCACTTTGGCCAGTTCCCTGGGTTCGAGCTTGTGCAATCCGCCGCCATAGACCCGGCCTTCACCCAAAAGCTGTTCCGGGTTGATGCGGTTGAGGAATTCCCAGGTCCGCCGCAGGAGGCCTGGATCGAACTGCATTGCACGCTCCATCAGTGGAGTTGGATACATCGCCAGATAGACGTTCGCCACGGTGGCCCGCGAATGATTGAGCAGGAAGCGGAAAGGGCGCCCACTCCTGGTGTCACCGCGCCCCATATATGTGCAGACGATCGGCGCGGGCGGGCGCAACTCCTGCGCATACCAGACGCTGCGATGGCGGCAAAGATAGCGCTCGTGCAGTCCCTTGGCGCGACCTTCCTGTAAATAGGCCTCCAAAGCGGGCCAGCGCCTTGCAATCTCGTGCTCTGGCATCCCCGGATCGAGCAGGAACAGTCGGCGGTCCAATCGGGGCAGACCATCGGCTTCAGCCACGATCTCATCCACCTTGATGTGGCGCGGACTCGGCAGAATTGGTCGAAAGGCTTCGATGGGCAAACTGCGCCGGATGATCTCCTCTTCTGCCAGAATGAAGAAACCATTGTCACCAGTCGCAATGCCGCGCTTGATCTTGAAGAAGTCGGATAAAGTTGCGCCAGTGTGCCGCACTCGCACCTCCTGCGCCGGGAAACGGGTCCATTTTGCTTCACGTGCCAATACTTGGACCGCAACGCGGCGCTCGGCGGTCGGCTGAGTCAGCGTGCCGCCGCAGGTAAATCTCACCTCATGCCCGGCAGGCGGCGGCGCCTTGCGAAACCAGACCACGGCTGAAGAGACGCGCGCATCTGCAAACTGCACGTCGTTCGGATCGAAGCGGTGAATGTGCAGCAGCGTGACCTGCTCGAGAAGATAGCGCTTGAGCGCCTGGCCGTAGTTCACGTCCATGAACTCGCTGGGGACGAGCCAACCCGCGATTGCGCCCTCTTCCATCCATGCGTGCGCCAGTGCCATGAAATAGCAATAGAGACCGGAGAGTCCGGTCAGCCGAAAACCGGCCGCCTTCGTTGCAGCCAGTTGCAACCGCCCCTTGTCTTCGCTCGTCAGATGATGGTGACGAACATAGGGAGGGTTGCAGATTAGCATGTTGAATCGCGGATCGGGTGCCTGTTTGGTGAAGTCGGCAAGGTGAAGGTCAAGTTCCGTGCTCTGCCAAAACTGGCGGGCAGGGTCGCCGTAATGAGGGTCGATCTCATAGCCGCGCGCCGCAGCGATTTGGCCGCCATGATAGATCGTGCGCAAGGCGGAATAAAAGGCGCCGGTTCCGATCGCAGGGTCAAGGAACCGGATGGCCTCGCCATCGGGCAGGAATGAACCGGCATAGGCAAGAATTTCGGTGGCCAAAGCGGTGGGCGTGGCAAACTGGCCCAGCCGGTTGCGTTCGGCTTGAGACTTTTCGGCATCGAGCGCAGATTGCAAGGCGATGCGTTGCGGCTCAAGCAAAGATGGCGCAACGTATTTCACAGGCCGAACAACTCCAGATCATCAATGCGGTGCTCCCACACCCAGTCGATGCCCCCGGCAGCCTCATAACCCAGATAGCCGCTCTCGAAGTATCCGCACAGGAACAGGTTGAACTCGACGTCTGGGCCATAAGTCGCGCGAAGCTGATTCATTTTCTGCGCTTCCTCCTTTCGGCGCTTGTTCGTATTGGCAAAATCACCCGCGGACTTTGCCTCGAAAAACACCGGAAGCAGCCCAGTGGCCCGGGTGTGCGGCATGATTACCGCATCGATCGGAATATTGATCGAGCCGTTGCCATCCTCCTTCGACACCGGAACATTCATCCGAAAACTGAATGTGCCGGGCACCATCTAATTGAATTTGGTCTGAGATCCGTGAACGACGTGCGTGTACCCCCTTGCCTCAAGCCATGCCTTAATCTCGGCGAGCTGGCGCTTTTCCTGCGCGTTGCGAATGATGGGATTTGCCACCGCGCCGCACAGCCGGTCGGCGACGATCGTTGCCGCGCGATGGGTTTCAATCTCCGAGGGCTGATCGCCTCGAAACAGCCAAACGAATATATCGGGGTCGATCATGCGCTCGATTATCACGCCGATCTTTTCGAGATCGGCGCGCAAGTTTGCTGCCGGCATTCGTGGGGGCACGCGCTTGGAAATTTCCATTGCCTTGACGACATTGGGCGAGACGCCCGCCAGGCCGATCAGCCGGTCAACCGCGATCGGCGGGCATGTGGACATGCGCAGCGTCTGCAGGATTTCTGGGTGCCTGATCAAGGTTTCAGGGCGAATGTCGCGCAGGAAGTCGGTAGCCCTGAGCGCTTCCTCAACCTTGATGGTCACACTCACCCGGGTCTGTCTGAACGCATCAGGTGCAAAATTCATAAACCAGGCGTTGTACATGTCCACGGACCGAGCAATATCGGCATTCCAGAGGTGGGGCCTGTTGAGATTGACGGGCATTGAGCCTCCACATTGCACCAGTTCTTCGCGTTTAATGGCATGTCCGCCTACACAGGAATGGACAACGCATGGAACCGCGCCAGTCATGGCGAATCCATACTAGCCAAGTCAACACCCCCGATTTGTTCTCCACTGGCAAGTAGCGCCCTTGCCATTGGCCAACCGGAAATAGTCATGATTGCCAGCGGTTATGCGGAGTCTATCGCCAGCCTGCTGCTGCCGATCACATCCGCAATCCGCGCCGGCCGGCCGAACAGGAAGCCCTGCAGTTCGTGGCAGCCGGCCATGCGCAGCATCGTGGCCTGGCTTTCGGTCTCCACGCCTTCCGCCGTCACGCAGATGTCGAGGCCGTTGGCCAGGTAGACCATGCCGGCGATCAGCATCGGTGCCTTCGGGTCCTTGCCCAGCCCCACCGCCAGCGACTTGTCGATCTTGATGCCGCTGAACCCGAACGTGCGCAGCGTGCCGATCGAGGCGAAGCCGCTGCCGAAATCGTCCAGCGCCACGCCCACGCCCATGCTGCGGAACGCCCCGATGGCGCGGTTGGCGCGGTCGGGGTGGTCGATCAGGTAGCCTTCGGTGATCTCGATCTGCAGGCGCGACGGCGGGAACCGGGTTGCGTGCAGCACCTCGGCCACCTCGCGCTCGAAATCGGGATGGCGGAACTGCGCGGGCGAGATGTTGACGTTCAGGCGCAGGTCGGCGTGGGGGCGCAGTTCCTCGCAGGCGCGGCGCAGCACGAACAGGCCCAGCGGGTGGATCAGCCCGCTGGTCTCGGCCACATCGATGAAGGCATCGGGCGGCAGTGGGCCATCGGGACGGCCGGGCCAGCGCACCAGCGCCTCCACCGCCACCACGCCGCCGCTTTTCGCGCTGACCAGCGGCTGGTAGACGACATCGAATTCGGCGCGATCCAGCCCGCGCCGGATCTCCGCCTCCACCCGCTGCCGCCGCAGCCGCCCGTCGTCGAAGGTGGGGTCATAGACCAGCACCGCCGACTTGCCTTCGGCCTTCACGCGGTACATCGCGGTATCGGCGCGGCGCAGCAGTTCGTTCGCGGTCACCGCGTCATCGCCGCCGCCCGAACCGGCAATGCCGATGCTGGCACCCACGTGCATGGCGTGGCCGGCAATCGGCAGCGGCAGTGTCAGCCGGTCGCGAATGCGCTCCCCCACGGCCCGCGCCCGCGCGGTCGCTTCGGCGCATTCGAACAGGATCGCGAACTCGTCACCGCCCATCCGCACCAGCATCGCATCGGGCGGGGTCATCATCGCCAGTTCGGCGGAAAGATAGCGGATCAGCGCATCGCCCAGCTCGTGGCCGAAATCGTCGTTGATCTTCTTGAACCCGTCGAGATCGGCGAACAGGATCGCCACGCCGTCCTCGCGGCGCTTGCGCCCGGCCAGCCAGCCCTGGTGCAGGTCCTCCAGCCGCGCGATCAGCGCGCGCCGGTTGGGCAGGCCCGACAGCGCATCGGTCAGCGCGATGCGGCGGTTCTCGTGGCTCAGCCGCTCGGTCTCCACCTGGCGCAGCCGCAGGTCGCGCTGGGAATGAATCAGCTCGTTGAACGAGCGGTTGTAGCGGTTGAGGATCACCATCGACCCCACGCCCACCACCGCCATGTTCACCGCCTCCACCCACATCCGCCCGCCATCGGCCAGCAGGAAATAGGCGAAGAACGGCCCGACCCCGATCGTGCCCACCCGCAACGCCGCAGACCGCACCGGCATCAGGCAGAAGATGCAGGAGACCTGCGTGATCGCCAGGAAGAAGGTCAGGTGCCCCTTCTCGACCGGGTTGGCATGGGGATAGAGCCAGATGATCCAGCCCATGTAGGTTGCCGCCAGGAACGCCGCCAGCCGCGTCGTCATGCGGATATGGCGCCTGATCTGATCGACGCTGAATTCGGCATGGCGCCGCTGCCACCACCACAGCCCGCGCGCCACCGTGGTCACGAACAGCACGGCGGGGGCCAGCCGGGCCAGACCGGGCTGCGGGATGCCGCGCGACGCCATCGCCACCGTTGCGGCATTGGCTGCCAGGATGAAGTACAGCAGCGGGATCTGCTTCAGAAACGCCTTGAACTGGCCGCGCACGATGTCGTCGTCATCCAGCCGCAGCCGAAAGCACTCGCCCAGCGCCACCAGCGCTGTCCGCATCGAAACGACGGAGATCGGCTTCCTGTCCATTCTCGCCGGAATTCGCACGCAATTTGAAAGATAAGGTAAAACCCGCAGTTGTAATCGCCGCCAAAACGGATCGATTTCATGCAACTGCATGATATTCATTGCGAATACATTGCCCGTGGCCAGAAACATCGGCGCGCACGCCCGTATCGCCCGGCCGGGACAAGCCCCCTGCCGCGCGCGGCGATGCCCCCTTGCCGCCTGCTTCGGCCCATGCCTATCCTGCGTTCGCGCCGATGGCGCCGGTCGGACAATTCCGGGCAGGTTTTCCGATCAAACGCCTGATAATATAACAGATATATTCGCGGAGGGGCTTGATGCAAAACGCCAAGGTGTGGCTGTTCACCGGTCTGCTGCTGCTCGTCGGCGGCACTTTGGCGATCGGCGGTGTGGTTCTGGTCAAGGCGGGGGGCAGCGCCTACTACCTTGCCACCGGCCTTGCCGTGATCGTCTCGGCAATCGCACTTGTCCGGCGCAAGCCGCTGGCCGCCGCCGCCTATGCCGCGATGCTGGGCTGGACGCTGCTGTGGGCGCTGTGGGAGGCCGGCTTCGACAGCTGGGCGCTGATGCCGCGCCTGGTCGGCCCCGCCGTGGTCGGCCTGCTGTTCCTCCTGCCGTCGATCACCCGCGCCACCGGCGCCCCGCGCAAGTGGGTCGCGGTGCCGGCGCTGGCCGCGCTGCTGGTGGTCGCCGCTGCCGTGGTCCGCAGCGAAACCGCCGAAAGCGGCCTGCCCGGCGCGACGGCGATCGCCACCGCCGGCCCGACGCAGTGGCCGCACTGGGGCAACTCCATCGGCGGCGCCAAGTTCTCGCCCGCCACGCAGGTCAACACCGCCAACGTTGCCGGTCTGCGGCCCGCCTGGCGCTACGATTCGAACATCCCCGCCGGCGCGCTGGTCAGCCTGGAAGCCACCCCGCTGGCGGCCGATGGCCGGCTGTACATGTGCCTGGAATCGGCCACGATGGTCGCGCTCGATCAGGACACCGGCCACGAAATCTGGCGCTATCGCGGGCTGCCCGCCGGCTCGCCGTTCCTGGGCTGGAAGTGCCGTGGCGCCGCCTATGCCGCCACCGCCGCCGCGCAATGCCCGCGCCGCCTGTTCATCACCACCAGCGGCGGCCAGCTCACCGCGCTCGACGCCGACACCGGCAAGCCGTGCGATGGTTTCGCCAGCCACGGCACCGCCGACCTGCGCGTGGGCATGGGCGACATGGCACCCGATGCGGCGCTGCCCACCTCGCCGCCCACGCTGGTCGATGGCGTCGTCGTCGTCGGCCAGAGCATCAGCGATTTCGGCAGCTTCGACAGCCCCTCGGGCGTCATTCGCGGCTACGACGCGGTGACCGGCCAGCTCAAATGGGCGTGGGACGCCGGCCGCCCCGGCCAGACCCTGCTGAAGCCGGGCGAGACTTACACCCGCGACACCCCCAATGCCTGGGGCGTGTTCAGCGGCGACGAGGCGCTGGGCCTGGTCTACGTCGGCCTGGGCAATTCGCCGCCCGATTACTGGTCGGGCCGCCGCAGCAAGGTGGCCGACGATTTCACCGATAACCTTGTCGCCATCGATGTGAGAACCGGCCTGCCGCGCTGGAGCTTCCGCACCGTCAACCACGACCTGTGGGATTACGACATCGCCGCGCAGTCGGTGGCGTTCGACCTGCCCGATGGCCGCCCGGCGCTGGTCATCCCCACCAAGCGCGGCCAGATGTTCGTGCTGGACCGCCGCACCGGCCAGCCGATCGACCGCGTGGTGGAAAGGCCGGTGCCGCAGGGCAACATCCCCGGCAACCCCACCGCCGCCACCCAGCCCTACACCACCGGCTTCGCCCCGGTGTCGGGCGACGACCTGACCGAACGGATGATGTGGGGGCTGACCCCGCTGGACCAGATGGCCTGTCGCATCAGCTTCCGCCGCGCCAACTACCAGGGCCAGTTCACGCCGATCCTCGACCGCTGGAGCCTGACCTACCCGGCGGTGGGCGGCGGTATCAACTGGGGCAGCGTGTCAATCGATCCGCAGCGCGGCGTGCTGGTGGTCAACACGCTGCACCTCGCCAACCTCAACCGGCTGGAGCAGCAGACGAAGGAAAAGCCGGTGAAGGGCGGGTTCGAGGGCGGCGTGCTGCACTTCCCGATGGCCGGCGCGCCTTATTCGCTGGCGCAGTTCCCGTTCTTCTCGCCGCTGTTCGCGCCGTGCCAGCAGCCACCTTATGAAAAAATCTGGGCGTTCGACATTAGCACCCGCAAGCTTCGCTGGTCGAAACCGCTGGGCACGGCGGAGGAATCCGGCCCGTTCGGCCTGGCCTTCCACCTGCCGCTGCGGCTGGGCGCGCCGGGCATGGGCGGATCGATGACCACGGCGGGCGGCCTGACCTTCATCGCCGCCACGCAGGACCGTCACTTGCGCGCGTTCGACACCGGCAACGGCCGCGAACTGTGGCGCGCGAAGCTGCCGGCGGTGGGCGGGGCGAACCCGATGAGCTACGTCAGCGCGAAGACCGGCCGGCAGTATGTGGTCATCGCCGCCGGGGGCCACTTCGCGGTGCCGGGACCGAAGGCCAGCGCGGTGATCGCTTACGCCCTGCCGAAATAACCCCTCCCCGCCGGGGAGGCGGTTATCCGGAATATCACCGCCGGCAACCGTGCCGCGCGCGGGTGTGCTGCTTGTCGAGGTGGCGGCCCAGCAGCGCGCCGCCGACGCCGCCGGCCACGGTGCCCACGGTGCCGCCCAGCGCGTTGCCGATCAGCGCGCCGCCGACGCCGCCGCCGATCGTGCCCACCGCGCCGTTGCCGCCGCTGCAATCGCGGTAATAGGTGGCGCGGTGCGCGTAATGCCGCCGCGCCATCGCGGTTTCGGGCACCAGCATCGGCACCGAGGCGACCAGTGCCAGACCGGCAAGAACCAGCTTCTTCTTCATCGCAAACTCCTGAATTGTCCGGCCCGCACCCATGCGCAGCCGCTCTTGCCACCCAAACGTGCAGGAGTGGACGCTGTTCCCGCCGTCCGCGCGCTTGCGTTGCATCGGAAACCGGGCAATCTCGCCCCCGTTGCCATGACCGCCACCCGCTTCCACCACTTCGCCGCGATCGACTGGTCCGGTGCCGCCGGCGAACGCCACGCCGGGATAGCCGTCGCGCTGTGCGAAGCGGGGCATGGCGCGCCCCGGCTTGTTCATCCCCATCGCCGCTGGTCCCGCCCGGAAGTGCTGGAATGGCTCATCACCGACCTGCCGCCGCACACCCTCGTCGGGCTGGACCTGGGCATCAGCCTGCCGTTCGCGGACGCCGGCGCGTTCTTTCCGGGTTGGGACCGCACCCCCGCCAGTGCCCGCGCGCTGTGGGCACTGGTTGAGGAAATCTGCGCCGCCGATCCGCATTTCGGCGTCACCAGCTTCATCGATCACCGCGATGCGACGCGCCATTTCCGTTGCCACGGCGGGCGCCAGGGCGACCTGTTTCCGCCCGGCATGGGCCGCCTGCGCCGCACCGAACATGCCCAGCGCGCGCTGGGGCTGCGCCCGACCAGCAATTTCAACCTTGTCGGCGCGGCACAGGTGGGCAAGTCCAGCCTTTCCGGAATGCGCCTGCTGCACCGCCTGCCCGCGCACCTGCCGGTCTGGCCGATCGACCCCCTTCCCGCCACCGGCAGCGTCGTCACCGAAATCTACACCAGCCTTGCCGCGATTGCCGCCGGCCGCCCCGCCGCGCGCAGCAAGATGCGCAACGTGGCCGAACTGAACGAGGCCCTCACCAACCTTGGCAGCGCCCCCGTCCCCGGCGGCGGCGCGATCGCCGATCACGCCAGCGACGCGCTGGTCACCGCCGCCTGGCTGCGGCGCGACCATGCCCGGCCGGAACTGTGGCACCCGCCGGGCCTGTCCGACGTCGCGCAAACCGAGGGCTGGACCTTCGGGGCCATCTGACGCTAAAGGCGCTCACGCGAGTATCGCGCCACAAGCGAGAACCGGTTTTGGGGTTTCGCGATGCGACCAGACATTGGGAGTATCGCGCCAAAAGTGGGAACCGGTTTTGGCTTTTCGCGATGCGACCAGACATTGTGCGCCGGCTTAGCTCAGTTGGTAGAGCACCTGATTTGTAATCAGGGGGCCACGGGTTCGACTCCTGTAGCCGGCACCATTTCCCGAGGGACCGCCCGTCGATGCTGCGCCTCTCCGGCCTGACCCTGCCGCTGGACCATCCGCCCGAAGCCATCGCGGCTGCCGCCTGTGTGCGTCTGGGCATCGCGGCGGATCGCCTGAAGGGCCACACCGTGTTCAAGCGCGGCAACGATGCCCGCCGCCGCAACAACGTCCTGCTGGTCTATACGCTGGACCTCGACATCGTCGATGAAGCCGAAGTGCTGGCCCGCTTTCCGGCGGACAAGGACCTGCGGCCCACGCCCGACATGGCCTACCACTTCGTCACCCGCGCGCCCGAAGGCTGGCAGGGCCTGCGCCCGGTCGTCATCGGTGCCGGGCCGTGCGGGCTGTTGGCGGCGCTGGTGCTGGCGCAGATGGGCTTCCGGCCGATCATCGTCGAGCGCGGCAAGATCGTCCGCCAGCGCACCAAGGACACCTGGGCGCTGTGGCGCCGCAGCGAGCTGAACCCCGACAGCAACGTGCAATTCGGCGAAGGCGGCGCCGGCACGTTCTCTGACGGCAAGCTCTATTGCCGGGTGAAGGACCCGCGCTTCCTGGGCCGCAAGGTGCTGGAGGAGTTCGTCAAGGCCGGCGCGCCCGACGACATCCTGTGGCAGGCGCACCCGCACATCGGCACGTTCCGGCTGGTGACGATGGTCGAATCGATCCGCGCCACCATCGAGGAACTGGGCGGCGAATATCGCTGGCAGACGCGGGTGGACGATATCGAGCTGGACGGCGCGCATCGCCTGCGCGGGCTGCACCTGTCGGACGGCAGCTTCCTGGAGGCCGATCACGTCGTGCTGGCGGTGGGGCACAGCGCCCGGCCGACGTTTGAGATGCTACACCGTCGCGGCGTGCATATCGAGGCCAAGCCGTTCTCGATCGGGGTGCGGATCGAGCATCCGCAAAGCTGGGTGGATCAGGCCCGCTATGGCCAATGCGCCGGGCACCCGGACCTGGGCGCGGCGGCCTATGCGCTGTCGCACCACTGCGCGAACCAGCGCACGGTCTACAGCTTCTGCATGTGCCCCGGCGGGCGCGTGGTGGCGGCCACTTCGGAGGAAGGCCGCGTCGTCACCAACGGCATGAGCCAGTATTCGCGCGCCGAATTCAATGCCAACTCCGGGCTGGTGGTGGGCATCGACCCGGCGCGCGACTATCCCGATGGGCCGCTGGCGGGCATCGCCTTCCAGCGCAAATGGGAATCGCTGGCGTATGATGCCGGCGGCGGGGCATACCGGGCGCCAGGGCAGCGGGTGGAGGATTTCCTTGCCGGACGGCCATCGGTGGCGCTGGGTGAAGTGGCCCCGTCGTACAAGCCGGGGGTGACGATGACCGATCTGGCGCGCTGCCTGCCCGATTTCGCCGTGGAAGCCATGCGCGAGGCGCTGCCGGTGTTCGGCCGCCAGATCGCCCGTTACGACCATCCGGATGTGGTGATGACCGGGGTGGAAACGCGCACCTCCTCCCCCATCCGCATTACGCGGGGGCCGGACATGCAGAGCCTGAACACGCCCGGGCTTTATCCCGCCGGTGAAGGCGCGGGCTATGCCGGCGGCATCCTGTCGGCCGCGATCGACGGGATCAGGATGGCCGAGGCTGTCGCCACCAGCATCGTCAGCCGGTGAATGCCGGGGTAAACTGGGACGCCATCGTCATCGGCGCGGGTGCGGCCGGCATGATGTGCGCGATGACGGCCGGCGCGCGCGGCAAGCGCGTGCTGCTGCTGGACCATGCCGACGAGCCGGGGCGCAAGATCGTGATCTCGGGCGGCGGGCGGTGCAATTTCACCAACCTGCACACCGCGCCCGATCGCTATCTTTCGGCCAACCCGCATTTCGCGAAGTCGGCGCTGAGCCGCTATAGCCCACGCGATTTCCTCGATCTGGTGGAACGGCACGGCATCGCCTGGCACGAAAAGACGCTGGGGCAACTGTTCTGCGACGGATCGGCAAAGCAGATCGTGGCGATGCTGGTGGACGAATGCCGGGCCGCGGGGGTGACGTTCGCGTTCGGCGCACCGGTGCCCGCGATCGAGCATGGCGATGGCCTGTTTCGCGTGGGCCAGCATGGCGCCCCGGCCCTGGTGCTGGCCTGTGGCGGGCCGTCGATCCCCAAGCTGGGCGCGACCGGCTTTGCCTATGATGTGGCACGGCGGTTCGGCCTCGCGGTGGTGCAGCCGCGCCCGGCGCTGGTGCCGCTGACGCTGGGTGAGGACGAGGCGCTGTTCCGATCGCTGTCCGGGGTGTCCGCCGAAGTCGTGGTGCGCTGGCAGAAGGCGCGGTTTCGCGAGGCGGCGCTGTTCACGCATCGCGGGCTTTCGGGGCCGGCGATGCTGCAGATTTCCTCGTACTGGCAGCACCGCACGCCGATTGCGGTGGATTTCCTGCCCGATGCCGGTGCCGACTGGCTGCTGGCCGCCAAGCGCGAGCGGCCGCGCGTGGCGCTGCGCCGGGTGTTGGGCGAGCAATTGCCCGAGCGGCTGGCCGATGCGCTGCTGGAGCGGCTGGCGCTGGCGGGCGAGTTGGGCGCGCTGAGCGACAAGGCGCTGCGGGCCATGCAGGCGCGGCTGGCGGACTGGCCGTTCAGCCCCAGCGGGACCGAGGGCTATGCCAAGGCAGAAGTGACCGCCGGGGGCATTGCCACGGCCGGGCTGTCGTCGCAGACAATGGCGGCGCGAAACCTGCCGGGGCTTTACGCGATCGGCGAGGCGGTGGACGTGACCGGCTGGCTGGGCGGCTACAATTTCCAGTGGGCCTGGGCCAGCGGCCATGCGGCGGGGATGGCGCTGTAGAACGGGAGACGACCTGCGATGGATATTGCCAGCGCCGATACCGCGCCGAAGATGGTGACGGGCGATTTCCTGGGGGTGCCGTTTCCCACCTCGATCGAGGCGCTGCTGGAGGGCGGGCCGGATTTCCTGACCCGGGCGTTCCATGCCACCGGGGCGCTGGCGGCGGACAACCGGGTGCTGTCGATCGACACCTGGCGCGAGGTGGTGCTGGGCGGCATGGGGCGCAAGCTGGCGCTGTCGGTGACATACGCGCGGCCTGATCCCGGTCTGCACACCGAGCTGTTCATCAAGTTCCAGCGCGATTTCGGCGATCCGCTGCGCGCGATGTTCGGGCCGTGGATGGCGCCCGAGATCCGGTTCGCGCTGCTGTCGCGGCAGCCGGGTTTCCCGATCACCGTGCCCGAATGCTGCTTCGCCGACTTTCATGCGGAAAGCCTGTCCGGACTGCTGATCACCGAGCGGATCAGCTATGGTGCAAACGGCATCGAGCCGTGCCCGACCAAGGGCGCCGATTACGAGCTGGCCGACCCCCTGCCCTATTACCACGCAATCACCCGCGCGATGGCCCGGCTGGCGGCGCATCACCGGCGGGGCGGATTCGGCGATGCCATCGAGCGCGAATTCCCGGTGGCCGAGGAGCACGCCCCGGCGCTGACGGTCGAGGCCCTGCACGAGAAGCTGGGCGAAGTGCGGAACTTCGCGCGGGCCTATCCGCAACTGTTCTGTGACGGGCTGGACGACCCGGCGTTTCTGCAAGCGTTCAGCGAGGATGCGCTGCTGGTGTTGGAACTGGCGCCGGCGATCAGCCGCCACGTTGCCGAACAAGCCGACTATATCGGGCTGTGCCACCCCAACCTGAACCTCGACAACGCGTGGTTCTGGACCGACGCCGAAGGCTTGCAGGTGGGCCTGCTGGATTGGGGCAATGTCGGCCAGATGAGCTTTGCCCACGCGATGATCGGGATGATCTGCACGGCGGAGACCGGGTTCATCCGCGACCATCACGCCGGCCTGGTCGGGCTGTTTGTCGAAGAATTCGCGCGGGCGTCCGGGGTGCGGCTGGACGCGGCGAAACTGGACGTGCTGATCCGGCTGACTCTGCCGCTGCTGGCGGTGCCGTGGATCATCGACATTCCGGCGCTGATCGAACGGCTGGTGCCCGATCTGGCCACGGTGAAGGACCGTTTCGACCCGCGCATCAAGGACGAGATCGTCGCGCGGAATCAGTTGCAGGGGTTGATGGTGACGCTGACGCTGTGGCGCGAAGGCGACGTCGGCGGCCTGCTGCGCGCGTTCGATAGAGTGCCTTCAAGCCGCGCTTAAGGTGCCCTTTTGGTGGCGAACCAGATGACGTGGTGCGCGCCCTTGCCGTTGCTGCGCGCGCGGACGCCGACTTCATCCACCGCGAACCCCGCGCTTTGCAGCCGCCGGGTGAACGCCGGATCGCGATAGGCCGACCAGATCGCCAGCACCCCGCCGGGCGCCAGCGCCGCCCACGCCTCCCGCAGCCCGCGCTTGGTGTAGATATGGTCGTTGCCCTCACGGCAGAGGCCGTCGGGGCCGTTATCGACATCGAGCAGGATCGCATCGTAACGGCCGTGGCCGACGCCGATCATGTCAGACACGTCGCCCAGCAGCAGGTTCACGCGGCGATCGTCGAGGCAGCCGGCGGCGACGTCGGCCATCGGCCCGCGCGCCCATTCGACGATCTCGGGGACCAGTTCGCCGACCGTGACCTGCGCCTTCGGCCCCAGCTTTGCCAGCGCGGCGCGCAAGGTGAAGCCCATGCCATAGCCGCCGATCAGCAGGTGCGGCGCCGGGCGGCCCTGGAGGCGGTCGATCGTCATCGTTGCCAGCGCTTCTTCCGACCCGCTCATCCGGGTGTTCATCAGTTCGTTGCCGCCCAGCACGATGATGAAATCGCGGCCGTGGCGGAACAGGCGGAGTTCGTCGCCGCCGGGAATGCGCGCGGTGCCGAGGAGTTCGCGGGTAATCATCCGCGCCCCCTATCATGATTGGCGGAAACTGCTAGTTGCGCCGCCATGCTGACCATTTCCGGAATCACCGTGCGCCTGGGCGGGCGTACCATCCTTGACCGCGCCACCGCTTCGGTGCCCGACGGCGCGCGCGTGGGGCTGATCGGCCGCAACGGCGCCGGCAAATCGACGCTGATGAAAGTGCTGATCGGCCAGATCGAGCCTGACGAGGGCGGAATCGAGATGCCGCGCCGCACCCGCATCGGCTATATCGCGCAGGAAGCCCCCGAGGGCACCGCGACCCCGTTCGAGACGGTGCTGGCCGCCGATACCGAGCGCGCGGCGCTGATGGCCGAATCGGAGACCTGCCACGATCCGCACCGGCTGGGTGACGTGCATGACCGGCTGATCGCGATCGACGCCTATACCGCCGAGGCGCGGGCGGCGCGCATCCTGATCGGGCTGGGTTTCGACGAGACGATGCAGGCCCAGCCGCTGGACAGCTTTTCGGGCGGGTGGAAGATGCGCGTGGCGCTGGCGGCCTTGCTGTTCAGCCAGCCCGACCTGCTGCTGCTGGACGAACCGTCGAACCACCTGGACCTGGAAGCGACGCTGTGGCTGGAGAACTTCCTGCGCGGCTATCCCGGCACGCTGGTGGTGATCAGCCACGAGCGCGACCTGCTGAACAACGTGGTCGATTACATCCTGCACCTGCAGGGCGGCAAGGTGACGCTGTACAGCGGCGGCTATGACGCGTTCGAGCGGCAGCGGGCCGAGCGGGCGGCGCAACTGGCCGCGGCCAAGGCGGCGCAGGACGCGCAGCGCGCCAAGCTGGCGGACTATGTGCGGCGCAACAGCGCGCGTGCCTCCACCGCCAAGCAGGCGCAATCGCGTGCGAAGATGCTGGCCAAGATGCAGCCGGTGGCGGCGATGATCGACGATCCGTCGCTGAGCTTCGATTTCCCCAGCCCGGCCGAACTGCGCCCGCCGCTGATCACGCTGGACAAGGCCGCCGTGGGCTATGCCGAGGGCCAGCCGATCCTGCGACGGCTGAACCTGCGGATCGACCCCGACGACCGCATCGCCCTGCTGGGCCGCAACGGCAACGGCAAGACCACGCTGGCGCGGCTGCTGGCCGGGCAATTGCCGGCGATGGAAGGCACGATGACCACCGCCGGGAAACTGGCGATCGGTTACTTCACCCAGTACCAGGTGGAGGAACTGGCCGGTGGCGACACCCCGCTGCTGCACATGAGCCGGGCGATGACCGGCAAAACCCCGCAGGCGGTGCGCGGACAACTGGGGCGGTTCGGCTTTTCCGGCCCGAAGGCGGAAACACCGGTGCAGCAGCTTTCGGGCGGCGAGCGCGCGCGGCTGGCGCTGGCGCTGGTGACGCGCGACGCGCCGCACCTGCTGATCCTGGACGAGCCGACCAACCACCTCGACGTCGATGCACGCGAGGCGCTGGTGCAGGCGCTGAACGATTATGACGGCGCGGTGATCCTGATCAGCCACGACCGGCACATGGTGGAACTGACCGCCGACCGGCTGGTGTTGGTCGATGGCGGGGTGGCGACGCCTTATGACGGATCGATGGAGGACTACATCGATTTCGTGCTGGGCCGGAACCAGCCGAAGGCCGATGCCAAGGGCAAGCCCGCCGGGAAGCCGGAAAAGCCGGTCAGCACGCTGGGCTGGGCTGAGCAGAAGGAACTGCAGAAGCAGGTGAGCCGCGCCGAGAAGGCGATCGCCAAGATGCACGCGCGGATCGGGGAAATCGACCGCGCGCTGGCCGAGCCGGGCAAGGCTCCGAAGGACCTGGCGGCGCTGAACATGGGCGCGCTGGCGAAACTGCGCGAATCCGTCGAGGGCGAACTCGCCGAGGCCGAAGCCGCGTGGCTCGACCTCAACGAGAAGCTGGAGGCATAGACCTCAACGCCAGGCGGTGATCCTGCCGCCGTCGTCCAGCACGTAGAGCGTGCCTCCGGCGACGATCGGGGCCAGCGAGACCGGCTTGCCGAGGCGCGCGAATTCGGAAACGGTGCCATCGGCAACGCCGGCGGACAGCACCTGCCCGCGCGTGTTGGCGATCCACAGGCGATTGCCCGCGAGCACCGGGCCGGTCCAGAAGATCGGGTTCTTTTTCTTCTTCTCGTTCTGGAACTTCGCGAGCTGCGTACTCCACCGCACCTTGCCGCTGGAGCGGGCGATGCACAGCAGCTTCGAATCGTCGGTCAGCGTGAAGATCCAGTCACCGGCGATGGCCGGGGTGGAAATGCCGGCGAGGTTCAGTTCCCAGATGCGCTGGCCCGAAACCAGTTCGTAGGCGGCCATGCGCCCGCCCTGGCCCAGCGCGTAGACGCGGCCCTGGTAGATGATGGGGTCGGCGTCGATATCGGTCAGCACCCCGACCGAGGTGGACAGCGAGGTGCGCGCCAGCGCGTCGGACCACAGGGTGCGGCCGTTCTCGTAGCGATAGGCGATCAGCTCGCCGGTGGAATAGCCCGAGATGACCGTGCCCTGACCGGCGGCGGGCGCGGCGACGCCGAATACGCCCTGTTCGCCCAGCGATCCCGATTCCTGCCAGAGTTCGGCGCCGTCGGTGAGCGACAGCGCGTGAATCTCGTTGTTCTGGGTCATCGCGTAGACCGCGCCGAACGCGACCGTGGGCGAGCCGCGCATCGGCCCCGCCGGGTGCTTGGACCATACGGTCTGGCCGGTCTGCGCATCGACCGCGGCGACTTCGCCGAAGCCGGTGGTGATGTAGACCTTGCCGTCGAAATAGCTGGCGCCGCCGCCGAACACGGTGGACGCGCCCTTGCCGTTGACCTTGAACGACTGGGTCCACTTCTGTGCGCCGGACTTCGCATCGAAGGCGTGGAGGACGCCGTCGGTGTCCATCGCGAAGAGTTGGCCACCGCCGATGACCGGCGAGGCGGCAAGGCGGCGGCGCGTGGTGGACCCGGCGATCGTCACCGACCAGGAGCGGGCCGGGGCATCGGCAATCGCGAGGTGGCCATAGGCCTTGGCCGCGTTGCCACCGGGCTGACTCCAATCGGCGTTGGCTTCGGCGGGGGGCAGGATCACCGAGACTGTGGACAGGTCGGTGGCGACGGTGGCGCCCGATTCGATGCGGCTGAGGATGGGAATGCGATTGCCCAGCGTGGGCGTTGTGGGCCGCTTCTTGCCGCCGAGCGGGCTGTGGCTGCACCCGCCGAGCGCAACGGCCAGCGCCGCCGCCAGCGTCACCGCGATCCGGGTCTTCGAACGGGAAAGTTCAATCGTCATGCGCGGGCATCCTGTAAGCGTAAGCGGGCGAGCGCGGGGGTGCCCCGCATCACGGCGTGGGCATTGCCGCAGGCGCGGCAGGGGCCGGCTTCGGTGCGGCGGGGGCGGTGGATGGCAGGTTGACCGAGATCGGCCCGGCATCGACCGGCGCGGCGGCGCGCGCGGCAGTGGCGCGCGGTGCCGGTTGCGGGGCGGCGGGCTGCGGGGCAGTCGTTTGCGGTTGGGGGCCGGCCGGAACCGGCTGCGGCGCACCAGCGGCCGGCGCCGCACCTTGTTCCGATGGCTTGGCGATGTCGTCGATGGCGTCGTAGCCGAGCAGGCCCGCCAACTGGCGGGTCCGGGCGTGCAGCGAATCGCTGGCGTGTGCGTCCTTCGATATGGCGACCAGCAGCGGCCCGGCCAGATCCTTGCGGCCCTGCTTCAGGTAGGCCGCGGCCAGCAGTTCACCGGCGCTGCCGAACCACGCGCCGCCGGGGACAGCCAGCGGCTTCAGGCGGGCGACGACTTCCTCGGGCCGGAGCTTGTCGAACCGCAGGGCCATGCCGCGCACGAGCGCGAGATCGCGGAACGGCTTGGCAACGGCGGTATCGACGGCAATCGCCTCGTACATGCCGGCGGCGGCATCGACCTGGCCCTTGCGCCCGGCAATCGCGGCCTGGAGCAGGCGCGCGGCGGTCTGCGAGCCGGCATTGCCGTTCTTGGCCAGTTCGCCGAGCTGGGCATAGGCGGCGTCGGGCTGGGCGCCGTCGATCTTGTCGAGCGCGAGGACCAGTTGTTCGGCCTGTTCGGCCTTCTGCGCCTCACGGTGGCTGTTGTACCACAGGCCGCCGGCCAGCGCGGTGAGCCCCAGCACGACCGCCGCGCCGATCGGCTTGCCATAGCGGCGGAACGCGCCGAACATCTGATCCTCGCGAAGCGCATCATCGACTTCGCGCAGGAAGGCATCCTGCTGGGAAACGGCACGCTGCGCCAGTTGTTCGGCGCGGTTCTGGGGACGATCGGGACGCAAAGCCAAGGCGGGCAGTTCCTGTGGATGAACCGGGGAATTTCGGGCCGGTCGGAGAATTGTCGCGTGTTTAGCGGATGGCCCGGGCATTTCAACGGCGAACGTCTGCATTTCCCCGGTTGAAGCCCCGCTGAACGGGGTGGTGCCGCCGTCAGGGGAACGACGGGCGGCGCATGGCCCGGGCATAGACCGCGCGATAGGCGGCGACCATCGCGGCCTCGTCGTATTCGGTCGCGGCTTTCGCGCGGTTTGCCGCACCGATCCGCGCGCGCAGCACCGGGTCTGCGGCGAGTTGGGCCAGCGCCTTGCCCAGCGCGGCTTCATCGCCCGGGGCGGTGACGAAAGCGCGGTTATCCGGGGCGACCATCGCCGCGACATCGCCAACCTGCGGCGAGGCGACCGCCAGCCCGGCGGCCATCGCCTCCACCACCGAGATCGGGAACTGTTCGCTGTCGGACGAGAGCGCGTAAAGGTCGAACAGGCCGACGACGGCGGCGGGATCGGCGACGAAGCCGGGCAGGTGGACGCGGTGGGCGATGTCAAGGCGCAGCGCCTCGTCGCGGATGGCGTCGCGATCGGGGCCTTCGCCGCAGATCACCAGTTGCCATTCATCGGGCAGGCCGGCGAAGGCGCGGACCAGCCGGGTGAGGTTCTTGACCGGCTTCAGGCCCGCCAGCGTGCCAAGCCACAGTTCGCCCGGCCGCTTGATGACGCGGGGCAGCGCATCGGGGCGCGGCTTTTTCGCATAGGCGGCAGTGCGGATGCCGTTGGCGATGCGCACGACGCGGGCGGCGGGCTGGTACCAGGTCTCGCGCGCGATCATTTCGAGCCGCTGCGACGGCACCACCAGCGCCGACGCCCGGCCCAGGCCGATGCGGCGATACCAGTTGCGCGTGGGCTTGAGGCGGACGGCCTCGTCCTGGTTGAAGCCGTCCTCGTGGTGGACCAGCGGCGGCAGGCCGTGCATCGCGCCGAACAGGGTGTGCGCCATCGCGGCGTCCATCGCGCCGAAATTGTAGGTGAGGACGAGATCGAACCCGGTCATCGCGCGGGCCAGGCTTTGCAGGCGCCCGGGGGTGGGACGGCCCTGCAACGGGGGAAAATCGGGCTGGAGATCGACGCTGATGCCCTTGGTGATGCCGCGTGCCGCGCCCAGCGCATCGGGCATGGCCGAGACGATGGTGTGCCGCACCTTCGGGCCGAAGGCGTTGATGAGCTGGACGGCGCGCACTTCCTTGCCGCCGGGGTTGAAGCTGGAGTGAAGGTGAAGCAGCCGGGTCAAGCGCCTGCCTCCGCCTGCGCCGCCTCCACCCGGGCAAGCAGGCGGGCGATGGCGGCGCGCGCCTCGGGCTCGTCCAGCGTGGGGGCGTGGCCGACATCGGCCAGCACCAGCGCCTCCGCCGTGGTGGCACGGCCGCGCATTTCGGCGAAAACCTCGGGCGAGAGCAGGTCGGACAGGGCGCCGCGCAGCATCAGCAGGGGCTTGCCAAGCAACGCGTCGAACCCCGGCCACAGGTCAGTGGCGGGGGCGCCCTTTGCCTGGGCGAAGGGTTCGGCGATCTTCATGTCGTAATCGAACACGATGCGGCCGTTGCTACCCAGGGTCATCGTGCGCTTGGCCATCGCCAGCCAGTCCGCCACGGCGAAGGTGGGGTGTGCGCCGGCGTGGATTTCCTCAAGCGCGCGGGCGGCGTGCATCCAGGTGGGGAAATTTCGGCCCTGCCCGACATAATCGAGAATCTTCTCGAGGCCTTCGGGCGAGATCGCCGGGCCGATATCGTTGAGGGCGGCCCCGACGATGCGGTCCGGTTCGATCAACGCCAGAATCATCGTCATCAGCCCGCCCAGCGAAGTGCCGATGGCGATGAAACGGTCGATCCCGGCCTGATCGAGCAGGGCGCGGACGTCGCTGACGTATTGCAGCGGCTGGTAGGTGGACCAGTTGCGCGAATAGGCGCTATCGCCCCGGCCCCGCATTTCCGGGCAGATCACCCGCCATTTGCCGGCCAGGCTGGCGGCCAGCGTTTCGAAATCGCGGGCATTGCGGGTCAACCCGTGCAGGCACACGATCGGCGGGCGCGCCGCATCGATTCCCGCGCGATGGGCCGGATAGTCGCGATAATGCAGCCGCAGCCCGTCTTCGCTGAGCCAGTATCCGTCCGTGTAATCGTTCACCGTGTACTGGCCCGCTTCGCTGACACTTGCCGATCGCCGGCAACGCCCCCACTATCGCCGGATGCGCGCTGAACCGCAACCCGCCGCTTACCGGCCAGACCCCCGAATCCTGCCGTTGGCGCCCTGGCTGGCGGACGCGGTGGCGCCGGCGTCGTTTCCGCAGCACACGCTGCGCTTTCGCAACCGGCGCCACGATGCCGCCGTGGGGCTGGGCGCGCTGGACGATGACGCGTGGATCGACCACTTCGGCCGGTTCGCGCCATTGGCGGGCAATCTGCCCTCGCCGCTGGCGCTGCGCTATCACGGCCACCAGTTTCGCCACTACAACCCGCAGATCGGTGACGGGCGCGGTTTCCTGTTCGCACAGATGCGTGACGGCGACGGGCGCCTGCTGGACCTGGGCACCAAGGGTTCCGGCCAGACCCCGTGGAGCCGCGACGGCGACGGCCGGCTGACGCTGAAGGGCGCGGTGCGCGAGATCCTCGCCACCGAAATGCTGGAAGCGCTGGGCGCGAACACCAGCAAGACGTTCTCGGTGATCGAGACCGGCGAGGGCCTGTGGCGCGGCGACGAACCCTCGCCGACGCGATCCGCCGTGATGGTGCGGCTGAGCCACGGGCACATCCGCATCGGCAGTTTCCAGCGGCTGGCGGTGCTGGAAGAACGCGACCATCTGGCCGAACTGGTGAATTATGCGCTGGCCAATTTTCCCGGTCCGCTGCCGCCCGCCGATGCGCCCGGCCGCGACGAACCGGCGGTGGTGCTGTTGCACCAGGTGGTGGAACGGCTGGCGGACATGGCGGCCAGCTATGTCGCCGCCGGTTTCGTTCACGGCGTGCTGAACACCGACAACATGAACATCTCGGGCGAGAGCTTCGATTATGGCCCGTGGCGCTGGCTGCCCACCTGGGATGCGGGTTTCACCGCCGCCTATTTCGATCATGCCGGGCTGTACAGCTTCGGGCGCCAGGCCGAGGCGATCCGGTGGAACTGCGCGCAACTGGCCATCGCGCTGCGGCCGGTGGTGGAAGCGCCGCCGCTGATCGCCGCGCTGGAACGCTATGAGACGCTGTTCCAGCAGGCGCTGGCGCGGCGGGTGCTGTGGCGGCTGGGGGTGGAATCGCGCGGCGAGGAGGCGGACCGGACGCTGCTGACCGCTGCCGGCAACGCGATGCGCGACAGCGGCGTTTCGCCCGATGCGTTCTTCCACCACCATCGTGGTGGCCGCAACGCCGGCAACGATGCGTTCGGCGAACTGCTGGCCGGCCATCGCCCCGTGGCCGGTGCCGCCGACGATCCGCTGTGGCAGGAAGCCGCGCCGCCGACGAACGTGATCGACGAGGTCGAGCGGATCTGGGCGGCAATCGACACTGCCGATGATTGGCAGCCGCTGCATGACCACGTTGGCGCGATACGGCGATTGGGGCAGGCTTTGGGTGAACCGCCAAGACCCGAAGGGCAGCTCGACGCTTTCCGCAATGCTTAAGCGTTTGGTGGGAAAATATTCAGAATGAATGCTTAAGCATGTCTGGTCCGGTTCACGCCGGCATCCTTCTGGACGCATTTCTTGAAGCACGACGGCACGATAACGGCACAGGCAGGCGAAGTCGTCTCGATCGCCCCGGCAACGGGCGAGACGGTGTTTTGCGCGCCCGCCGGGGACGTCGATCATGCCGTGGAACGCGCCCGCAAGGCCTGGCCCGGCTGGGCCGCGCAGCCGCTGGCCAACCGCATCGAATTCCTCCGCCGCTTCGCCAACGAACTGCGCAAGGATGCCGAGCCGCTGGCGCGGATGGTGGCGCAGGAAACCGGCAAGCCGATGTGGGAAGCCACCGCCGAAGTGGATGCGGTGATCGCGCGCGTGGAAATCGCGATCCGCGCCCACGCCGAACGCTGCCCGCAACGCAAGCTGGACAATGGCCTGAACGGCTTCACCGCCGTGCGCCACAAGCCGCACGGCGTGATGGCGGCGATAACGCCGTTCAGCCAGCCGGTGCTGGTGCCGGCCGGGCACATCATCCCGGCGCTGATCGCCGGCAATGTCGTGATCCTGAAGCCCAGCGAGAAGACCACGGGCAGCGCCGAACTGCTGGTCAAATGCGCGCTGCGCACCGGAATGCCGGCGCCGGTGCTGCAACTGCTGGCAGGCGGGCCGGAGCAGGGCCATGCGCTGGCCATGCACGAAGGCGTGAACGGCGTGCTGTTCACCGGCTCGGCCCAAGTCGGCATTTCGCTGAACCGCAAGCTGGCGGCCCGGCCGGACAAGCTGGTGGCGCTGGAACTGGGCGGCAACAATCCGCTGGTGGTCTGGAACACCCCCAAGGTCGAGGAAGCGGCGATCCTGGTGATCCAGTCCGCATTCGCCAATGCCGGCCAGCGCTGCACCGCCGCGCGGCGGCTGGTGGTGAAGGCCACGCTATACGACGAGCTGATGGAGACGCTGAAACGGCTGACCGACCGCCTGATCTGCGGCGCGCCCTTCGACGAACCCGCGCCGTTCATGGGCCCGGTGATCGACAACGCCACAGCCGACGGGCTGGCCGAGAGCTTCATCGCGCTATTGAGCGCGGGCGGGCGGCCGATCCGCCACATGAAGCGTCGTGATCCGGCCCTGCCGTTCGTGGCGCCGGCGATCATCGATGTCACCGCGATTGCCGAGCTGAGCGACATGGAACTGTTCGGACCTCTGTTGCAGGTGATCCGCGTCGATGATTTCGACGAAGCGCTGAGCGTGGCCAATGCGACCCGCTATGGCCTGGCCGCCGGTCTGATCGGCGGCAGCCCGCAGGAATACAACCGCTTCTGGGCGAATGTTCGCGCCGGGCAGGTCAGTTGGAACCGGGCGATGACTGCCGACGTTCCCGGCGCGCCGCTGGGCGGTGTGGGCGTTTCGGGCAACCACCATCCCGGCTCTTTCTATGCGGCCGACCGCTGTGCCTATCCGGTCTCGTCGCTGGAACTGGAACAGCCGCGCACGACGCTGGGCGTGGGATTTTCCTGACGCCCCCAATCCCCCGCCCCATCCCGGCGCGCTTGTGATGGCAGGCATCGCGGCGTAGGCGGTTTGCCATGCCCCCCACACCACCCGCACGATCCCCCCGCGATGCCACCGGCCTGCAATTCGCGGTAGGTGCCTATCTGATCTGGGGCCTGCTGCCGCTTTACCTCAAGCTGCTGCATGGCATCGGCCCGGTTCAGTTCGTCGGCTGGCGGGTGGTGTTCACGCTGCCGGTGTGCCTGGCGCTGGTGACAACGACGCGGCAGGGCTGGAAGCTGGCGGCGGCGCTGCGCAATCCGCGCACGCTGGCGCTGCTGGTGCTGAGCGCGCTGCTGATCGGCGGCAACTGGCTGATCTACGTGATCGCGGTGCAGTGGGGCCACGTGATCGCCGCCAGCATCGGCTATTACATCAACCCGCTGCTGAACGTGCTGCTGGGCACGGTGTTTCTGGGCGAGACGCTGAACCGGCGGCAGTGGCTGGCGGTGGGGATTGCCGCGTGCGGCGTGGCGGTGCTGGGCTGGGGCGCGCGCGATACGCTGGGCATCAGCCTGGCGCTGGCGGTGACGTTCGGCGGCTATGGCCTGGTGCGCAAGCTGACGCCGGTCGATTCGCTGCCCGGGCTGACGGTGGAATCGCTGGTGCTGGCCGGGCCGGCGGTGCTGATGATCTGGCTGGGCGGGCCGACAGCCCACAGCGCGGGATCGATGGCGCTGCTGTCGGCCTCAGGCGTCATTACCGCCACGCCACTGCTGCTGTTTGCGGCGGCGGCGCGGCGGCTGGAGCTGTCAACGCTGGGCTTCGTGCAGTTCATCTCGCCCACCTTGCAGTTCCTGCTGGGGCTGCTGGCGTTTCACGAGCCGTTGCGGATGGCGCAGGCGCTGTGCCTGGGGCTGGTGTGGGTGGCGCTGGGCGTGTTCTGCGTCGATGTCTGGCTGAAGCGGCGGCAGGGCGTTTAGAAGCGCTGGCCGACGAATTCGTGACGGGCCCCGAAGAAGTCCTCCGGTTCGATGGCGAAGCCGGCTGATATGCAGGCCTCCCCGGTGAGGCGCAGGTTCAACTTGTCGGCGAAATGGCTACGCGCCTTTGCCGGGTCTGCCACTGCCCACACCAATGCGTAGATGCCGTTCTGCGGCTTGGCCAGGAACGCGCCGAGCGGGCCGCCGGCAGGATCGTCGGGCTGAACGAACGCGACATCGGTATCGCCGATGTGGATGACGACACGGCGCGCCGGCTGCGGCTGGCTGACGCGTTCGTCGCTGACGATCTCGCCATCGACAAAGCCGGTGAAGAAGCGGATGGCGGCATCGGCATCGGCGGTAACGCAAGCGATGTGATCGAGCGAGAGCACGCTGGCGTGATGCCCCTGCCCCACGCGCGGGTCCCAATGCGGACGGTCGTAGGGGTCGTTGGGCATCGGCGTCTCGCAGACTTCCAGCAGGACGCCACCGGTGCTTTCGGCCTTCACGAAGAAGAAGATGCCATAATCGCTGGCGGTCTTTGCGCCGCCGTCGCGGAAGATTTGCGATGCTTCCTTGCCGTTCTCCACCTTCAGTTCGAAGCTGTGAAAGGCCTGGCCGATCTTCGCGGCCATGCGGGCGTAGGGCTTGGTCATGTCGCCGGGCGTGCGGGGCGCCATCGGCTCAACCATGTGGTTGGTGACGTAGAGCAACGCGCAATCGCGGTCTTCGGCGGGGAAGTAGTTCTCGGCAAAGACGAGACCCCCGAGCGCATCCTGGTAGCGCAGCCGGCAGCCGTAGATGTCCGTGGTGGAATGGATGGTGTGGATGATGCGGCTGACGTGGACGCGGCTCATGATAATCTCCCTTGGCAGGCAAGTTGCCGTGCGGGAGCGATTGCGGCAAGTTCGCACCGGCGATTTTGGCGGAGACGGGTATGGCGGATCAGGTCAGGGATGGCGGTTGCGGCTGCGGGCACGTGCGGTTTCGCGCGGTGGGCGAGCCGATTTTCGTGAACAACTGCCATTGCACGCAGTGCCAGCACCAGACCGGCGGGACGAGCGTGGTCAATGCGTTCTTCGAGAGCGAGCGGATCACCGTGACGGCGGGGGCGCTGACCGAGAACACCGTGAAGGGTGGCAGCGGCGGCCCGCATGTGATCGTGCGCTGCGCGGAATGCGGAGTGGCGGTGTTCAGTCATTACCCGCGTTTCGGGCGGCTGGGCGCCGGGGTGCGGGTGGGGGCGTTCGACGAGCCCGGCGCGTTCCGGCCCGATGCGATCGTGCATGTGGCGGAGAAGATGCCGTGGGTGCCGCTACCGGAGGGGATTCCGGCGTTCGCGCAGTATTACAACCCGAAGGAATTGCTGGCGCCCGAGAAGTGGGAACGGATGGTGGCGCTGATGACGAAAAAGGCGGCGCAGGCCTGAGCCGCGCCGCCTCTTGAATGCGGATTTGAGGTGGCGGTTTACGCCGCCTCTTCCTTCTTGTCGCCCTTGAGGACGCGGACGGGTTCCTTGCGACCTTCCACAACGTCCTTGTCGATCACCACCTCGGCGATGCCGGTTTCGGTGGGGATGTCGAACATCGTATCGAGCAGCATCCCTTCGACGATCGACCGCAGGCCGCGCGCGCCGGTCTTGCGCTCGATGGCGCGCTGGGCAACGGCCTCAAGCGCCTCGTCGGTGAAGGTGAGCGTCACGTCCTCCAGCTCGAACAGCTTCTGGTACTGCTTGACCAGCGCGTTCTTCGGTTCGCGCAGGATCTTGACCAGCGCGGCGATGTCGAGGTCTTCGAGGGTGGCGATCACCGGCAGGCGGCCGACGAATTCGGGGATGAGGCCGAACTTCAGCAGGTCTTCCGGCTCGGCTTTCTGGAGCAGTTCACCGACCTTGCGCTTGTCGGGATCGGCAACGTGCGCACCGAAGCCGATCGAACGCTTCTGCAGGCGATCGGCGATGATCTTCTCGAGGCCCGCGAAAGCGCCGCCGCAGATGAACAGGATGTTGGTGGTGTCCACCTGCAGGAATTCCTGCTGCGGGTGCTTGCGACCGCCCTGCGGCGGAACCGAGGCGGTGGTGCCTTCCATCAGCTTCAGCAGCGCCTGCTGCACGCCCTCGCCCGAAACGTCGCGGGTGATCGACGGGTTTTCGGCCTTGCGGCTGATCTTGTCGATCTCGTCGATGTAGACGATGCCGTGCTGGGCCTTCTCGACGTTGTAGTCGCTGGCCTGGAGCAGCTTGAGGATGATGTTCTCGACGTCCTCACCCACGTAACCGGCTTCGGTGAGCGTGGTGGCGTCGGCCATCGTGAACGGCACGTCGAAGGTCTTGGCCAGGGTCTGCGCCAGCAGGGTCTTGCCCGAGCCGGTGGGGCCGACGAGCAGGATGTTGCTTTTCGACAGCTCGACGTCGCCGCCCTTGCCGCTGTGCTTCAGGCGCTTGTAGTGGTTGTGGACCGCCACCGACAGCACGCGCTTGGCGCGGTCCTGACCGATCACGTAGTCGTTCAACGTCTCGAAGATGTCCTTCGGCGTGGGAACGCCGCCGTCCTTCTTGCCGGCGATGCCCGCCTTCGTTTCCTCGCGGATGATGTCGTTGCACAGCTCGACGCATTCATCGCAGATGAACACGGTCGGCCCGGCGATGAGCTTGCGCACTTCGTGCTGCGACTTGCCGCAGAAGCTGCAGTAGAGGGTGCTCTTGGCGTCTGATCCGCTCAGTTTGGTCATGCTTTATCCCGTTGCCGGTAGGGTCGGACTCAGCGAGTGTAGCCCTGCGGCGTTATAATTCAACTTTTGCGCCCTAGCCCCTGCCACCTTGACCAGGACTGAAGGCGCAAGGTTGATCAATCCTTGTTGGCGTCGGCGCCGAGGGCATCCGAATCGGGGCGCGATTCGAACACCTTGTCGACCAGGCCGAATGCCTGTGCTTCGGCGGCATCAAGCCAGGTATCACGATCGAGCGCGGTTTCGATTTCCTGCAGCGACTTGCCGGTGAACTTGACGTAGCATTCGTTGAGACGCTGGCGCAGGCGGAGAATCTCGCGCGCCTGAATCTCGATGTCGGCCGCCATGCCGCGCGCGCCGCCCGAAGGCTGGTGGATCATGATGCGGGCGTTGGGCAGCGCGATGCGGCGGCCCGGCTCACCGGCGGCGAGCAGGAAGCTGCCCATCGAGCAGGCCTGGCCGATGCACACCGTCGAGACCTTCGGCCGGATGTACTGCATGGTGTCGTAGATCGCGAGACCGGCGGTGACGACGCCGCCCGGCGAGTTGATGTACATCGCGATGTCCTTCGACGGGTTTTCCGATTCGAGGAACAGGAGCTGGGCGACGATCAGCGAGGCCATGTGATCCTCCACCTCGCCGGTGACGAACACGATGCGTTCGCGCAGCAGGCGGCTGAAGATGTCGAAGCTGCGCTCACCGCGGCTGGTCTGTTCGACCACCATCGGCACGAGTGCGCCGGTCACGGGGTCGATTTCAAACTTACCCTGGGCACCGCGTGCGCCGTACAGATCGATCATTATGGTCCCTCTTAGACATTGGGCGTCGAGAATGGTGCCCCATTGGGGGTTCTTATGTCGCGTGGCCCGGCCCGATGTTCAAGGGCGTTAACCCATCGATCGGCGGCTGGGGTGCGTTTTGGAACAAAAAGATTGCCAAACCATGCTGCCCTGCCCCCGGCAGCACCCCCAAGCCGCGCAGACGAAAGTGGCCCGCCGCGCACGGCCGGCGCGGCGGGCCACTTTGCGATACGCCTGGGCGATGGTTATTCCGCTGCAGGCGCCTTCTTCTTGGCCGGCGCCTTCTTCGGCTTTTCGGCCGGAGCTTCCTCGGCGGCTTCGGCGGCCGGTTCGGCCTTCTTCCTGGCGGCCGGCTTCTTCGCCTTGGTCTCTACCGGGGCTTCCTCGGCAGCGGCCTCGGCGGCCGGGGCCTCATCGGCAGGCTTCTTCTTGGCGGCGGCCTTCTTCTTCGGCTTTTCCTCACCGTGGTCATGGCCGCAGTTCGGACCGTGGACATGGCCTTCCTCGGCCTCGATCGCGGCCTGGAGCTCTTCCTTGGTCACTTCGCGTTCGGTGACGTCGGCCTTCTCGAACAGGAAGTCGACGACCTTTTCCTCATAGAGCGGCGCGCGGAGCTGAGCCGCGAACATCGGCTCGTTCTGCACGTATTCCATGAAGCGCTGGCGGTCTTCCGGGCGATACTGCTGCGCCGCCTGGTTGACCAGCATGTTCATTTCCTGGGCGGTGATGTCAACGCCGTTGGCCTGGCCGATGTCGGACAGCAGCAGGCCCAGTCGCACGCGGCGGACGGCGATGGCGCGATAGTCGTCCTTCTCCGCCTCGATTTCCTTCATCGCGGCTTCGGGGTCTTCCTCGTGGCCGGCTTCCTGGGTGAGCTGTTCCCAGATCTGCGCGAATTCGGCTTCGACCATCGACGGTGGCACTTCGAAATCGTGGCCGGCGGCAAGCTGGTCAAGCAGCGAACGCTTCATCGCGGTGCGGGTCTGGCCGCCGGTTTCCTGCTCAAGCTGGCCCTTCATCAGGTTGCGCAGCGTCTCAAGGTCTGGCAGGCCGAGCTTCTTGGCGAATTCGTCGTCGATCACGGCTTCGCCGGCAACCTTGACCGCCTTCACCACCACGTCGAACTGGGCTTCCTGGCCCTTGAGGTTCTCGGCCGGATAGTCCGCCGGGAAAGTGACGGTGATGGTGCGTTCCTCGCCCACGACGACGCCGGTGAGCTGTTCCTCGAAACCGGGGATGAAGCGGCCGGCACCGATCTCGATCGCCGCGTCCTCGGCCTTGCCGCCCTCGAACTCGACGCCGTTCAGCTTGCCGGTGAAATCGACGACGATCTGGTCGCCGTCAGCGGCGGCCTTGCCCTCGGGGGCGTCGTCGAAGCTCTTGGCCGAGGAGGCGATGCGCTTCACCGCCTCGTCCACTTCCTCGTCCTTCACCGGCACGACCAGCTTTTCGAGCTTGATGCCCGACAGGTCGGGCGTGGTGATGACGGGCAGCACTTCCAGCTCGACCGCGATCTCGGCGTCCTTGCCTTCCTCGTAGCCTTCGCCGAGCGCGACGCTGGGCTGGGTGGCGGGGCGGAGCTGCTGATCGACCACCAGCTTATCCATCGCCTCGCGGATGGCGGTGTTCAGCGCTTCCTGGTGCAGGGCCGGGCCGTGCATCTTCTTCAGCAGGTTGGCGGGCACCTTGCCGGGGCGGAAGCCGGGCATCCGCACCTGCGGCGCCATCTTGACGACTTCACCCTCGATACGATCGGCGATCGTCTTGGCAGGAATGGTCACCGTATAGGCGCGCTTCAGGCCTTCGTTGCTGGTCTCGACAATCTGCATGGGTAAAACAGCCTTCCCGTATCACGGGGCGGCGTCGGCAGGCCGGCATTCAGGCGGAAATGGTGCGGGCGAAGGGACTTGAACCCCCACATCTTGCGATACTGGTACCTAAAACCAGCGCGTCTACCATTCCGCCACGCCCGCAACTGCGACGAAGCCCGAAAAATCTCAAGGGGCGGCCCTTAGTATCGCCCGCGCAAAAGGGCAAGCGCCGTGGCGGTGAAGGGGCAATCTTGGACGACGGGAACCGGAACGGCCGCTCCGGGCTTGAGGACATGGGGCATTTCCGCCCCCGGAGCCGCCCTTATGGCCACCCAGCCCGAGCCTGAGCCCGACGTGATCGACCCCAGCGTGCCCGACGACCTGCCGCCGGTGATCGAACCCGCCACCGAACCCCACGCGCCGCCGGCGGAAATTCCCGCCGATTCGCCGCCGCAGCCCGACAGCGAACCGCCGGTGAAAGCCTAGATTCGCAGCGTTGCCAGCAGGCGGCGCAACGAAACGGCGGGCGGCGCGGCGGTGCCCGCATCGGTCGCGCAATCGAGGCAGCGGGCCTGGGCGCCCTCGCCCGCCATCATCCGGGTGATGTCGGCGAAGGCGCGGGCCAGCACGGCCTGCTGGCGGATGGCAACCAGCGCGGTGACATCGCGCGGTGATGCGGCGCTGTCGTCAGCGGTATCGGCGTCGTCATCGGACGGCAGCAGGTTCTGCAGGCGGCCCAGCGGGCTGGCGGGTTCGCCAAGGTAGCTGGCGTGCCACTCCCCCTTGCCGAGATGGGCCTTGGCGGCGGCCCAGGCCAGCGCATCGTCGAGGCCGCCGGGCTGATCGACCAGACCGTTGTCAAGCGCGGCACCGCCGTCCCAGACGCGGCCCTGACCGATGGCATCGACCTGCTGCGGGGTCTTGTGGCGGCTTTGCGCGACAAGGCCGATGAACCGGGCATAGCCGCTATCGACATTGGCCTGGAGGAGCTGTTCGACTTCCGGGGTGAGGCCGGAGAATGGATCGGGCTGGCCCGACAGCGGCGTGGTGCGGACGCCGTCGCCGGTGACGCCCCAGGCGGACAATGCCTTCTCGAAGCTGGGGATGACCGCGAAAATGCCGATCGAGCCGGTGATGGTGGTGGGGCGGGCGAAAATGCGCGCGCCGGGAGTGGACACCCAGTAGCCGCCGCTGGCCGCGACATTGGCCATCGACACGACGACCGGGATGCCCCTCGCCTTCTGGCGGAGAATGGCGGCGCGGATCGCTTCGGAGGCGGTGACCGAGCCGCCGGGGGAATCCACCCGAACGACAAGCGCGGCGACGTCGTCCTTGTCGATACCGTCGATCAGCTTGGCGATACGGTCGCCGCCAGCGGTGCCGGGGCCGGCAGTGCCATCGACGATCTCGCCGGCGATGGTGGCGACGGCGATGGTCTTGCCCTTGCGGGTGATGGGGTGGGCGGCGAGGAACGGGGTGAGCGCGGTGTGAGCGAAGGCGCCGGGGCGACTGTCAGTGGAATCGGCGCCGACGAGGCGGACCATGCGGGCGCCGAATTCGGCGCGGGTGCCGAGGTGATCGACCAGTCCGGCGGCAAGCGCGGCCCTGGCCGCATCGCCGTCCGACGCCTTGATCCAGCCGACCGGGTCGGCGAGGACCTGGGCCAGTCTGGCTTTCGGCCGGGCGCGGGTGACATCGGCCTGCCATTCCTTCCACACCGCGCCGTAAAGCTGTTTGCGCGCGGCCCGCGAGGGGGCGGACATATCGTTGCGGATGTAAGGCTCCACCGCGTCCTTGAAGGTGCCGACGCGGAAGACGTGGACATTGACCTTCAGCTTTTCGAGAAGCTGGCCATAGAAAAGCTGGTTGCCGCCGGGGCCGGAGACGATGACGCCGCCGAGCGGGTCGAGCCAGACTTCATCGGCGTGCGCGGCGATGAGCGCGCCGTTGTTGCCGAGCATCCGCGCATAGGCGAGGACCGGCTTGTGCGCGGCGCGGACGGCATCGAGCGCGGCGCCGATTTCCTGGGCGTGGACAAGGCCGGCGCCGGTGAAGCGCGACATGTCGAGCGCGACGGCCTTGATGCGCTGATCGAGCACGGCGGCGCGCAAGGCGCGGAGGAGATCGCGTTCGGCGTATTCGCGGGTGGGGACTTCGCCGGAGAGCAGCAGCGACAGCGGATCGGCGCGGGCCGGTTCCTCGACCACGGCGCCATTGAGCGCGATGAGCAGGGCGCCATCGCGGACCGAGGCGGGGTTGCCGCGGGCCGTGAGCGCGGCGTGGATGAGGCCGAAGAACAGCAGAAGGAGCAGGAGGACGAGGCCGTCCTTGATGGCGACGAGGAGGCGCCAGACTTTTTGTGCGAATGCCATAACGGGGCAGGCTAGCAGTCTGTCACGCCATTCGCCAGACTTCGTCCGCGCCGAGGCCTTGTGGCGGGTAGATGAAGCGATAGGAGCCAGACCTTCGCCACGGGCGGAGATGTCGGGATGGTCTGTTTACTTGGCGCGGGGCTGCGATAGTATCGGGACTCGGTGTTTCATAAAGCCGCTGGAGCGGATGTGGGAGAGAGACGATGCGCGGACTTGGGTTGGCGGTGGCAGCGGGCGCGCTGGTGGCTTCCGGGGTGGGGGCGGGCGCGCCGGCCACAGGGCTTGTCGGCGCGGGGAACGACTGGGCGGTTATCGGTGGCGGGGTGGACGAGAGCCATTTCAGCCGGCTGGCACAAGTGACGCCGGCGAATGTCAAAGGGCTGGGACTGGCCTGGGCGCTGGCCCTGCCGGGCGAGGTGACGCTGGAGGCGACACCGCTGGAAGTGGGCGGCGTGCTGTATTTTCCGGGGTCGTATGCCGCCGTCTATGCCGTTTCGGCGAAGACCGGCAAGCTGTTGTGGCGGTATGATCCGCAGACGTGGAAGCATCGGCCGATGGCGATGCACTTCTCGTTCGGGGCCAATCGCGGCGTTGCCTATGAGGCGGGCCGCGTGTTCGTGGCGGCGCTGGACGGGCGGGTGATCGCGCTGGATGCGAAATCGGGCCGCGAGCTGTGGGTGGCGGAATCGATCCCCGAGGGGGCGATGAACATTTCCACCGGGGCGCCACGGGTGATGAACGGCAAGGTGATCATCGGCAACGGCGGTGCTGATTTCGGCGCGCGCGGGTTCGTGACCGCGTTCGATGCGGCGAGCGGCAGGCAGTTGTGGCGGTTCTACACCACGCCGGGGAAAGTGGAGGAAAACGCCGGAAACGCGGCGATGGAACTGGCGGCGAAAAGCTGGGGCGCGCAATTCCTGAAGAATGCCGGCGGGGCGACCACCGGCGGCGGCGGGACCGCGTGGAATGGCATGACGTTCGATCCGGAAACCGACCGGGTGTACGTGGGCGTGGGCAATGCCGGACCGTATGACCCGGAGCGGCGCGATCCGGGCAATCCGAAGGGCGACAACCTGTACACCTCGTCGATCGTGGCGCTGGATGCCTCGACCGGGAAGTACGTGTGGCATTACCAGGAGAACCCGCGCGATTCGTGGGATTACAAGGCGACGCCGAATATCCAGATGGCGACGCTGACGATTGGCGGGAAACCCCGCAAGGTGCTGATGCACGCGCCGACCAACGGGTTCTTCTATGTGCTGGACCGGGCGACCGGAAAGCTGCTGAACACGCCGGGGAAGACGACGCTGATCAACTGGGCGAAGGGGATCGACCCGGTTTCGGGGCGGCCCGACGAGATGCCCGACATTCGCTATGAGACCGGGCTGACCAAGATGTGGCCGGGCACCGTGGGCGGGCACAACTGGCAGCCGATGAGTTGGAACCCGAAGACCGGCCTCGTCTATGTGCCGATCCAGCAGATCGGCGCGATGTTCTCGAAGCGGGGCGGCGGCGATGACGGCGCGTTCAACGTGATGGGGCTGACCACCGAGCCGGTGGCGGAAAAGCCAGGCGACGGGCACGGGCACCTGGTGGCGTGGGACCCGGTGGCGCAGAAGGCTCGGTGGGACGTGACCAACCGGAACCTGTGGAACGGCGGCGTGCTTTCGACGCAGGGCGGACTGGTGTTCCAAGGGACGGCGGAGGGCACCTTCAACGGCTATGACGCGATGAGCGGCAAGCGGGTGTGGTCGTTCAACGCCGGACTGGGCATCATCGGCGCGCCGATTTCGTACTCGGTGGCGGGGCGGCAGTATGTCTCGGTGCTGGTGGGGTATGGCGGGACATCGGCGGCTTACGGCAAGTTCATGGATGTGGGCTGGAAGTATGGGCGGCAGACGCGGCGGTTGCTGACGTTTGCGCTGGGCGGCAAGGCGGGGCTGAAGAAGGAGCCGGGGCCGAGCTTCAAGGTGGCGGCGGTGGACGATCCGGCGCTGGTGCTGAACGAGGCCGATGTGAAGGCCGGGCGCGAGCTTTCGGTGCAGTGTGCGGCGTGCCACGGCGCCGGGTTCCATTCCACCGGGACGCCGGGGCCGGACTTGCGGGAGTCTGGCATTGCGCTGTCGCTGGATTCGCTGGCAACGCTGCTGAAGAGCGGTGCGCTGATGGAGCGGGGGATGCCACGGTTCGAGTATCTGACCGACGATCAGATTCGCGGGTTGCACGCGTATATCCGCGCCAAGGCGCGCGAGGTGCTGGGGACGCGCAAGGCGGTGAACGATGCGCTGACGCCAAGGCTTTAGAGGGGACGCGGCCGGGGCAAGGGAGGATAACCCCCTGCCCCGGCCGTTACGGTCACTTCAGGATCAGTTCCTGCAGCAGCATGGTGTCGCCGATCTTGCGGAACTTGGCGCGGGCGCCGGAGGCGGCTTCGAACTGGGCCTCGTTCTGCTTGAAGTGCTCTTCCGATATCTTTTCGCGGCGAATCTGTTCGGCCGCGTCGGGAAGCGCCTTGAAGGTGCGCAGGATGAAGATGTCGGCTTCGTTGGCGCGCTTGTGGACGTTGCCGAGGATGCGGGTTTCCAGCATCCAGCCCTGTGATTTCGCGAACTCGTCCTGAGCCTTCGATTCGGTGTCGAGGAACTTCATGTATTCGAGGAAGTGGCCGTCATCGATCGAGACATCGGTAACTTCGACGTAGTTGCCGGGGGTGAAGGGCATGTCGTCAGCGCGGGCGACGGTGGCGGTGGCGAGGACGGCAGTGGTAGCGGCGAGCGCCAGTCTGGCGGCCGGTCGGATGGTACGCATGGTGTGTACTCCCCTGTTGCCGGAAGCCCCCCCGCCCGCCGGCGCCTGGCGATATCGGACATCGATTCGCGAATGCGAGGCTATCGCAAGAGGTAAGAGTCGGCCAGCGGGGTATGCGTCAAGGATTGCAGCTTCGCTGCGAGCCCCCCTAGCCGCTCCAGCAAGCGGGTGGGCGAAGTTGGACAAGGGCACGCATCCCGGACGTGCCCTCCACCATCGTCAGGATGGTGCCCTTCCCCGGTTGGGGGGAATTACCCGGCGATGATCTTTTCGATGGCCGCCGTCACATGGTCCATCTCGGCCATGCCGTTGACGCGGGCGACGATGCCGCGCGCTTCGTAGACGGGGAGGATCGGCGCGGTCTTGGCGCGGTATTCGGCCATGCGGGTGCGCACGGTTTCCTCGTTGTCGTCAGGGCGGCGCTTGAATTCGGTGCTGCCGCACTTGTCGCAGACGCCGGGCTGGCGGGGCTGCTCGAACGTGTCGTGGTAGCCCTTGCCGCACTGGGCGCAGGTGTAACGGCCGGTGATGCGTTCGACGAGCGCGTCTTCATCGACGGCGAGTTCCACGACGTGATTCAGGCTGCGGCCGCGTTGCGACAGGATGTCGTCGAGGCTGGCGGCCTGGGCTTCGGTGCGGGGATAGCCGTCGAAGATGGCGCCGGTCTGCGGCCCCATGCTGTCCAGTTCTTCACCGATGAGGGCGCTGACGATGGCATCCGACACCAGTTCACCGCGCTCCATGACGGCCTTGGCCTGAAGGCCGACCGGCGTACCGGCCTTGACCGCGGCGCGCAGCATGTCGCCGGTGGAGAGCTGGCGCATGCCGTGGCGTTCGACCAGACGCTGGGCCTGGGTGCCCTTGCCCGCGCCCGGAGGCCCCAGCAGGATAATGTTCATGATGGTGGCCCTCCCCTCGAAATCATGGCGCGGGGCTGCCCGTGCCTGCTTGTGCTTGACCTGACAACTACGACGTTCGTCAAGCCCACAACGCAAGGGCGTGCGGGCTTGTCCCCCGCCGGTTCAGCGCATCCGGCCCTTGAGCTTCGCCTTCTTGATCAGATCGCCATACTGGTGCGCCAGCAGGTGCGACTGGATCTGGGTGATCGTATCGACGGTAACGTTGACGACAATCAGCAGCGAGGTACCGCCGGCGAAGAACAGGTGCACGCCGGTCTGCGCGATGACCCATTCGGGAATGACGCAGACGGTCGTGATGTAGGCCGCGCCCATCACCGTGATGCGGGTGAGCACGTGATCAAGATAGGTCGCCGTGTTCTTGCCCGGGCGAATGCCGGGAATGAAGCCGCCGTTCTTCTTGAGGTTCTCCGAGGTCTCCTCGGGGTTGAACACCACCGCGGTGTAGAAGAACGAGAAGAACACGATGCCCAGCGCATAGAGCACCATGTACAGCGGCTTGCCGTGGGCAAGGTACTGGTTGAGCGTGACGATGAAGCTGCCCGTCGCACTGTCGGGCGACACCGAATTGCCGGCGAACTGGGTAATCGTCAGCGGCAGCAACAGCAGCGAGGAGGCGAAGATCGGCGGAATCACGCCGGCGGTGTTGAGCTTGAGCGGCAGGTGGCTGCGATCGGCTTGCATCATGCCGCGCTGGGTCGCGCGCTTGGGATACTGGATCAGCAGACGCCGGGTGGCGCGCTCGAAGAAGCAGATGCCGAGGATCAGCGCGACCAGCAGGACGACCAGCCCGACGATGGTGAAGCCCGAGATCGAGCCCGAGCGGCCGCCTTCGAACAGGTTGGCGATGAAGGTGGGCATCTGCGCGACGATGCCGGCCATGATGATCAGCGAGGTGCCGTTGCCGATGCCGCGGCTGGTGATCTGCTCGCCCAGCCAGAGCAGGAACATGGTGCCGCCGATCAGCGAGATCACCGCACCGACGCGGAAGACCATGCCCGGCATGACCACGGCCTGGAGGCCGCTGGAGGCGCCATAGGCTTCGAGGCCCGAGGCGACGAACCAGCCCTGCACGGCGGTGAGCACGACCGCGCCGTAGCGGGTGTACTGGTTGAGCTTCTTGCGCCCGCTTTCGCCTTCCTTCTTCATCGCGGCGAGCGCCGGATGAAGCGAGGCGGCAAGCTGGATCACGATCGAGGCGGTGATGTAGGGCATCACGCCGAGCGCGATCAGGCTCATGCGCTGCAGGCCACCGCCCGAGAAGGTGTTGAACAGGTCAAGGATGCCGCCCTGGGTGCGGCTGTAGAGATCCTGAAGGATCAGCGGGTTCACGCCCGGCAGAGGCACGAAGCTGAGGAAACGGAAGACGATCAGCGCGCCGATCGTGAACCAGATGCGCTTCTTGAGCTCGGTGGCCTTGGAGAAGTTGGCGAGGCTGAGGTTGCTCGCGATATTGTCGGCGCGTGAAGCCATGTCGGGATTAAGCCTTGGTTGCGTGGCAGCCCCATAGAGGGTGCGGCCGCGCTTGTCGAACCCGGGCGGGACAAAACGCGTCGTCCCGGCAGAAACGGGGACCGCCGGTCAGCTTGCGCGACCGGAAACGGCCCCGGATCAAGTCCGGGACGACGGTTTGGATCAGGCCTTGGCGGCCTTGTTCGCGGCGGCGCGAGCGGCCTTCTTTTCAGCCTCGCTGGGGCCGACGTCGGGCAGGATCACCGAACCGCCGGCGGCTTCCACCGCGGCGCGGGCACCGGCCGAAACGCCGGCAACGGCGAAGTTGGCCTTGGCCGAGAAGGCACCCTTGGCGAGCAGGCGCACGCCGTCCTTGCCGCCACGGCCGAGGCCGGCGGCCTTGAGCGCGGCATGGTCGATCGTGGCCGAGGCATCAAGCTTGCCGGCGTCGATCGCCTTCTGGACGAGGCCCAGGTTCACCTCGGCGAAGTCCTTGGCGAAGATGTTGTTGAAGCCGCGCTTCGGGATGCGCATGTGGAGCGGCATCTGGCCACCCTCGAAGCCCGCAACGGAAACGCCCGAACGCGCCTTGGCGCCCTTCTGGCCGCGCCCGGCGGTCTTGCCCTTGCCCGAACCGATGCCGCGGCCCACGCGCATGCGGCCCTTGCGGGCACCGGCATTGTCACGGATGTCATTGAGTTTCATGGATCTGCACTCGCTTTCGCTTTGAATCGCGCTGGATGGAAGCGGCGCCCTTAGGCCAAGCGGGCCGGCGAGTCACCCCCTTTTCACCCGGCGCAGCGCCGCTAGACTGCGCCGGGGAACCGGGGAGACGGGCGGCAGTGGCGATCATCGGCGCGGAACGGCGCGGCAGCACGGCCACGCGCATGGCGCAAACCGGCCACTCGCCGACGATCTCGTGGCCCAGGGCGATTGCCGGGGCTAAGGGCTGACGATGCGCAAGGTCCTCCTGTTCCATCCCGGCGTCCAGCACAGCTGGCAAACCGCCGCCGCGCTCCAGCAGCTGGGGGCGCTGCGCTATTTCGCAACCTCACTGTTCTACAAGCCGGACGCCTGGCCCTATTGGCTGGAGCGCCTGCCGGGGCCGCTCGGGCGGCGGCTGGCGGCGGAGTTCCGGCGCGTCGCCAATCCGGCGCTCGACCCGGCACGGGTGCGCACCGCCCCCACGATCGAGCTGCTCGAACGGCTGGCCGGGCGGGCGGGCCTCCCCCGGCTCCAGACCGCGCTCGACCTGTGGGGCAACGACCGCTTCGGGCGCCTGCTGGCCCGCGACATCGGCTCCGAGGCCGACTTCGCGCTGTGGGGCTACAACAATTCGTCCGAAGTGGCCTTCGCGGCCGGGCGGGCGCGCGGACGCCCCTGCGTGCTCGACCGGACCAACGGCGATTTCCGCGCCTACAATGCCGCCATGGCCGCGCTGCGCGAGGACTATGGCGCGTGGTTCCTCGCGCATGAGGCGGCAGTGAGCGAGCGGATCATCGCGCGCGAGGCGCGCGAGCACGCACTGGCCGACCGGATTCTGGTCGGCTCCGATTTCGCCGCGCGCACCGTGCGCGACCATGCCGAGACGCCCGAGATCGCCGCCAAGGTGCAAGTGCTGGAATATTGCTTCGACGCCCACGCCTTCCGCGACGTGCCGCCACCGCAGCCCGCGCGCCGGGGCGAGCCGGTGCGGTTCCTGTTTCTCGGCCTCGCGATCCCGCGCAAGGGCATCCACCACGTGCTTGAGGCGATCGCGCAGCTGCCCGCCTCGGAGGCGAGCCTGACCGTGGTCGGCAAGGTGGGCGTGCCGGCATCCATGCTGGCGAAGTACGCAGACCGGATCACCTATGTGCCGACCGTGCCGCGCGCCGACGTGCCGGCGATCATGGCGCGGCACGATGTGCTGCTGTTCCCCTCCTACTTCGAGGGCGCGGGAATCGTGCTCTACGAGGCACTGGCGGCGGGGCTCGGCCTGATCCAGTCAGACCGGGCCGCGCTGGCGGTGACGCCCGACACCGGCGAACTGCTGGGCGAGATTTCCACCGAGGCGCTGCTGGCAGCGATGCGCCGGGTGATCGCGGACCGCGACCTGCTCGCGCACTGGCGCACGAGCGCGCCGACGGCGGCACGCCGCTACGATTTTGCCGGCTATGTCGAGCGGATCGCCAGGGTGGTCAGCGATCTGTGAACGAAAACGGCCCCGGAGATCATCCGGGGCCGTTTCGAACGTGTTACCGCTGGGAGCGCGAGGTCAGTCGACCACGGCCACCATGTGCGGAAGCTTGGCAATGGCGCCGCGCACTTCCGGGGTGTCCTCCACCTCGACCACGCGGTGCATCTTGCCCAGGCCCAGGCCGACCAGAATCTTCTTCTGGCTTTCCGGGCGACGGATCGGCGAACCGATCTGCTTGATCTTGATCTTCGCCATCGATCTTACTCCGTGATCGCTTCAGCGGCAGCTTCCGCTTCCGCTGCGCTGGCACCGCCGCGACCCAGCAGGTCGGCAACCTTCTTGCCACGACGCTGGGCAACCGACTTCGGCGAAGTCTGGTTGACGAGCGCGTCGAAGGTGGCGCGGATCATGTTGTAGGGGTTCGAGGTGCCGACCGACTTGGTCACGACGTCGTGAACGCCGAGGCTCTCGAACACGGCGCGCATCGGACCGCCGGCGATGATGCCGGTACCGGCCGGAGCCGAACGGACGTTGACCTTGCCGGCACCGAAACGGCCCTTGCCGTCATGGTGCAGGGTGCGGCCTTCCTTCAGCGGAACGCGGACCATCTTCTTCTTGGCCGAGGCAGTTGCCTTGGTGATGGCTTCCGGCACTTCGCGTGCCTTGCCATGGCCGAAGCCGACGCGGCCCTTGCCATCGCCCACCACGACGAGCGCGGCAAAACCGAAGCGCTTGCCGCCCTTCACGGTCTTCGAGACGCGGTTGATGTGGACGAGCTTTTCGATCAGCTCTTCGCCACCCTCGTCGTCGCCGCCACGGCCGCGACGATCGTCACGGCCACGGCCACCACGACCGCCACGGTCACCGCCGCGATCGTTGCCACCACGGCCACGGCCACGGCCACGACCTTCGCGCTGCTCACCACCTTCGGGGGCGGCAACGGTTTCGACGGCGACTTCGCCTTCAATGTTGGTTTCGTCAGCCATCATCAGAACTCCAGCCCGCCTTCACGCGCGGCGTCGGCCAGCGCCTTGACGCGGCCATGGAACAGGAAGCCGCCGCGATCGAACACGACGGAGGTGACGCCAGCCTTCTTGGCGGCATCGGCCAGAGCCTTGCCCACCTTGGCGGCAGCATCGGTGTTCGAGCCAGCCTTCTCGCCCAGGGTCGAAGCGGCAGCGACGGTGTGACCCTTCGCGTCGTCGATGATCTGGGCATAGATGTGGCGGCCCGTACGGTGGACCGACAGGCGCGGACGTCCGCCAGCGCGAGCCTTGAGGGCGGTGCGCACGCGACGACGGCGGCGCTCGAAGAGGGAAAGCTTTGCCATTACTTCTTCTTCCCTTCCTTGCGGAAGATGAACTCGCCGCGGTACTTGATACCCTTGCCCTT
>JAGWVC010000022.1 GCA_018971065.1 Sphingomonadales bacterium
AGAAATAAGTGGTCGGGGAGAGAGGATTCGAACCTCCGGCCCCTGCCTCCCGAAGACAGTGCTCTACCAGGCTGAGCTACTCCCCGACCGATCGAACCACCGGAGTGGTGCGAGGCAGGAGCGCGCCTATAGGGGGCGTTTTGCCGGGTGGCAAGCGGCCATTGCAGGAAAGCCCGATTTGCTTGCGATTGCCCGATTTCGTCCAATATTTCAGCCGGACACCGTAGTTTGCACAAGGAATGCGCCGGAGGAAGGATTAACCGGAATTTCAGAGGTTTGGCCTAAAGCGTAACGCTCACCCAGCGAGGAACCGCGAACTTGGCCGGCACCCATGACATCAATCCGCTGAGCGCGATCCTCGCGATCAAGGACGAATTGATCGAGCGCGCCCGCAAGGCGGACCGCGATGTGCTGGTGCTGGGCATCACCGCTGCGGCCATCATCCTGTTCGTCGGCACCGGCGGCTCCGCGCTGAGCAGCGTCGTCGGCTCTATGGCCGGCGTCGGGCTGGGGCCGGACAAGCTGCTGACCAATGCGCTGCTGCTGAACATCGCGCTCGTGATCTTCGGCTGGCGGCGGTATGACCAGCTTGTCCTGGAAGTGGCCGAACGCCGCCGCGCCGAGGAACACGCCAAGCTGCTGGCCGAAACCGATGCGCTGACCGGTTGCCTGAACCGCCGCTCGATCGGGCCGCACACCGATACGCTGATCGCCGAAGCAGAAGCGCGCGGTGAAGTGACCGCATTCATCATGATCGACCTCGACAAGTTCAAGCAGGTCAACGATTTCCACGGCCATGCCGCCGGCGATGCCTTGCTGGTGGCCTGCGCGCGGCGGATTTCCGACCTGCTGCCGCAGGGCTCGCTGGTGGCGCGGCTGGGCGGCGATGAGTTCGCTTGCGTGGTCTCGTTCGATCCGCACCGGACCGATGTGATCGACGCGCTGGCCGAGCGGATCATCCGCGCGGTTTCGGCGCCGGTAACCGCCGGCGGGTTCCAGGGGCAGATCACCGTATCGCTCGGCGTGACCCGCAGCGATTACCGCAACCAGTTCAGCCAGGGACCGACCACCGCCGCGACGCTGCTGCACATGGCCGACATCGCCATGTACCAGGCCAAGAAGCAGGGACGGAACCGCCATCTGTGGTTCGAAGGCACGATGGAAAGCGAGATCCGCTATCGCAGCGAACTGGAAAGCGCGATCAAGCGCGGCATCGCGCAGGGCGAGTTCGTGCCCTATTACGAACAGCAGATCGACCTGATCTCGGGCGAGCTGACCGGCTTCGAGATGCTGGCACGGTGGCTTTCGCCGCAGATGGGGCTGGTGGGGCCGGAAATCTTCATCCCGATTGCCGAGGAAATCGGGGTGATCGGCGAACTTTCGGAAAAGGTGATTGCCCAGGCGCTGCGGCACGCCCGCGACTGGGCGCCGCACCTGACACTGTCGGTGAACATCTCGCCGATCCAGCTTCGTGATCCGTGGTTCGCGCAGAAGCTGCTGAAGCTGCTGGTGGAGGCGAACTTCCCGCCCAACCGGCTGGACATCGAGATCACCGAGACCTGCCTGCACCAGAACATCTCGGGGGTTCACACGCTGATCACCAGCCTGAAGAATCAGGGCATCGGCATCAGCCTCGACGATTTCGGCACCGGCTATTCATCGCTGTCGCAATTGAAGTCGCTGCCGTTCGACCGCATCAAGATCGATCGCAGCTTCGTGACGACGATGGGCCGTGATGCCGACAGCGAGACCATCGTCAACTCGATCAAGTCGCTGGGCGAAGGTTTCGGCCTGCCGATCACCGCCGAGGGCATCGAGACCGAGGAAGTGCTGCAGAAGCTGCGCGCGCTGGGCAACTTCAAGGGCCAGGGCTATCTCTATGGCCGCCCCGCCCCGTTCGAGACGATCAACGCGCTGTTGGCCGAGCGCAACCTGCTGGGCGGCGCCAGACCGGTGGCGAACGCTAAGGCCGATCCCGCCGCGAAGGCCGACGATCGCGGCACCCGCGTGGCGTGAACGTCCCGGCTTGAGGTTCATTCTGGACCTGGGCCGTGGAGCCGCCTAGAGCGCGCACCATGCGTGTTTCCTTCATCAAGATGCATGGTCTGGGCAACGATTTCGTCGTGCTGGACGGGCGTGGGCAGCCGCTGCCGGCGATGGATGCCGTGCTGGCGCGCGCGCTGGCCGACCGGCACACCGGCATCGGCTGCGACCAGTTGATCGTGATCGGCGCATCCGGCCGCGCCGACGTGGCCATGCGGATCTTCAACCAGGACGGCAGCGAAGTGGCGGCCTGCGGCAATGCCACCCGCGCGGTCGGGCTGCTGCTGGGCAAGCCCGCCAGCATCGAAACGCTGGCCGGCATTCTGGAAGCCGCGCCCGATGCCGCCGGGGTGGCGGTGGAGATGGGGCGGCCCCGTTTCGACTGGCACGCCATTCCGCTGGCTTATGCGATGGATACGCTGGTGATGCCGGTGGGCTGGGATGGGCTGGAAAGCCCCACGGCCGTGAACGTCGGCAATCCGCACGCGGTGTTCTTCGTGCCCGATTGCGACGCGGTGGCGCTGGATGCGCTGGGGCCGGTGATCGAGCACGATCCGCTGTTTCCCGAACGCGTCAACGTCAACGTGGCGACGGTGGTTTCGCGGCAGCATCTGCGCCTGCGCGTGTGGGAACGCGGCGCCGGGCTGACCCTGGCCTGCGGCACCGGCGCCTGCGCCAGCGCCGTGGCGGCGATGCGGCGCGGGCTGTGCGATCGCGCGGTGACGGTCAGTCTGCCCGGCGGCGACCTGCGGATCGAATGGCGCGGCGACGACGTGATCGTGATGACCGGCCCGGCCACCGAAAGCTTTCGCGGCAGCTTCGAGAGCGCGGACTTTATCGCGTGACGGTTGAGGTGATTTCGCTGGGGTGCCGACTGAACCTGTCGGAAAGCGAAAGCCTGCGGGCGATGCTGGATGCCGAGAGCAATCTGGTGGTGGTGAATTCCTGCGCGGTGACCGGCGCGGCGCTGCGCGAGACGCGGGCGGCGATCCGCAAGGCGCGGCGGGCACGGCCCGATGCGCGCCTGCTGGTGACGGGGTGCGCGGCGGAGACTGACCGGGCCGCGCTGGCGCGGATGGCCGAGGTGGACGGCTTCGTCGCCAATGGCGCCAAGCTGGACCCGCGCGCGTGGAACGTGTCCGCCAGCGCGGCAGCGCCGCGCCCTGCCCTGCATACCCGCGCGTTCGTCGCGGTGCAGACCGGGTGCGACCATGCCTGCACGTTCTGCGTGATTCCCGAGGGACGCGGGGGCAGCCGGTCACGTTCGGCCGATGACGTGTGCGGGGAGATTGCCCGCGCGGTCGATGCCGGCGTGCGCGAGGTGGTGCTGACCGCCGTGGACCTGACCGCGTGGGGTCAGGACCTTGATGGCGCGCCACCGCTGGGGGCGCTGGTGCGCGCCATACTCGATGAGTGTCCGGCCCTGCCCCGGCTGCGGCTGTCCTCGCTCGATCCGGGCGAGATCGACGGCGAGTTGTTCGAATTGCTGGCCGGCGAGGCGCGGGTGATGCCGCAGGTGCATCTGTCGCTGCAGCATGGCGACGACCTGATCCTGAAGCGGATGAAGCGGCGGCATTCGCGTGCCGATGCGGCGGCGCTGGTGGCGGGCCTGCGGGCGCGGCGGCCGGACATCGCGGTGGGCGCCGACCTGATCGCCGGGTTCCCCACCGAGGATGACGCGGCGCATGCGGCGAACCTTTCGGCGGTGCGCGAACTGGGCATCGTGCATGGCCATGTGTTTCCGTTCTCGGCGCGCGGGCGCACCCCGGCGGCGCGGATGCCGCAGGTGGAGCGCACGGTGATCAAGGCGCGCGCGGCGGAATTGCGCGGCGCGGTTGCAGCGGAGCGGGCGCGTTGGCTGGCATCGCTGGTGGCCGTGCCGCAAAAGGTGCTGGCGGAGCGCGACGGCACCGGGCATTCGGAAAACTTCGCGCGGGTGCGTTTGCCCGAGGGTATTGCGGCAGGAGATGTGGTGACGGTGGTTCCCAACGGCGTGGATGTGGGGTTGCTGGCATGAGCGAGGGCGGCGAAAAGCGCACTTGGGCGCAGCGCCTGTTCGGCGGATTCGCGCGGACCAGCGAACGGCTGGGCGAAAATTTGGCCGGTATCGTCGGTGCCACCCGGCTCAACCCGGACCAGCTCGACGAGCTGGAGGACGCGCTGATCCTGTCCGACCTGGGGCCACGCGCGGCGGCACGAATTCGCGCGAAGCTGGAGGACGAACGCTTCGAGCGCGGCGCCGACCTGCCCGCGATCCGCGAGGCGGTGGCCCGCGAGATCGCGGCGATCCTGCGGCCGGTGGCGAAACCACTGGAAGTGACCGCGTTCCCGCGCCCGCATGTGGTGCTGGTGATCGGCGTCAACGGATCGGGCAAGACCACGACCATCGCCAAGCTGGCGCACCTGTTCCAGGAGCAGGACTATGCGGTGATGCTGGCGGCGGGCGACACGTTCCGCGCGGCGGCGATCGGGCAATTGGGCGTCTGGGCCGAGCGGCTGGGCGTGCCGATCGTCAAGGGCCCGGAAGGCGGCGACCCGGCATCTGTGGTGTTCGACGCGGTGAAGGCGGCGACCGACAAGGGCACCGACGCGCTGATCGTCGATACCGCCGGGCGGCTCCAGAACAAGCGCGAACTGATGGACGAACTCGCCAAGATCAGGCGGGTGCTGGCGCGACTGAATCCGGAAGCGCCGCATGACGTGGTGCTGGTGCTCGACGCGACGAACGGGCAGAACGCCCTGTCGCAGATCGAGATCTTCAAGGAGGTGGCCGGCGTTACCGGTCTTGTCATGACCAAGCTTGATGGAACCGCGCGCGGCGGGGTGCTGGTGGCGGCGGCCGAACAGTACGGCCTGCCGATCCACGCGATCGGCGTCGGCGAGACGATGGACGACCTGCGCCCGTTCGATCCCGATCTGGTCGCGCGCGTGATCGCGGGGGTGGCGTGATGGCTGGGCAGAAGGCCAAAGGCTCCACCTGGATCAACTTCGCGGTCGATTATGGCCCGGTGCTGGTGTTCTTTCTGACTTATCGCCACTTTGCCCCGGCCAACCACGACAAGCCCGTCGCCGAAGTGTTCGCGGTGGTGACATCCACCGTCGCGTTCATGGCGGCGGCGGTGGTGGCGCTGGCGGTATCGTGGTGGAAGCTGAAGCGCATCTCGGCGATGCTGGGGCTGTCCACCGCGCTGATCGTGGTGTTTGGCGGCTTGACCGTGCTGCTGCGCGACAGCTTCTGGATTCAGGTGAAGCCCACGGTGATCTACCTGCTGTTCGGCGGGGCGCTGCTGGGCGGCTGGTGGACGGGCAAACCGCTGCTGAAGATACTGCTGTCCGCCGCGTTCGAGGGGCTGGACGATGCCGGCTGGATGATCCTGTCACGCAACTGGGGCTGGTTCTTCCTGTTCTTCGCCGCGCTGAACGAGGTGCTGCGCCACTACTACAACATCGGCAACAACGGTTTCGGCACGTGGATCGCGCTGAAGCTGTGGCTGTTCATGCCGATCTCGCTGCTGTTCACCTTCGCGCATATCCCGATGCTGCTGCGCCACGGGCTGGGCGACGAGCCGCCGGTGGATGTGGGCGGCGAGGCAGGGTGAGCGATTCAACCGGGTTGAAACGTTTTCCCTGCGCGACGGGCTGTCGAAACGGGGTGACATTGGCCGCGAATGTGCCAATAAGGGGCGCGCCGGTGCCTGTCGCCGGCCAACAGTAATTCTGCGCGCCCTGCTCCATTCCCGGGCGCTGACAAGAAAGGGGGAACCCCATGGCCAAGTTCTTCGGAAATCTTCATCTCGTACTCGTCGTCGGGCTGGTTGCGGCCATCGCCGTGATGGTGGGCTTCAGCGGCACCGCCCCGCTCGATTCGAACGCCGTGCTGCACTGGCTGCACGTGTTCTTCGGCATCCTGTGGATCGGCCTGCTCTATTACCTCAACTTCGTGCAGGTGCCGACGATGCCGTCCGTGCCCGCCGAACTGAAGAAGGGCGTCACCGGCTACATCGCGCCGAAGGTGTTCTTCTTCTTCCGCTATGCCGCGCTGCTGACGCTGATCACCGGCCTCGCGATCGCCGGGCAGAACCACTACCTGGTTCCGGCGCTGACCTTCGCGGGTGAAGGCAACGTCAAGCTGATCGGCCTTGGCATGTGGCTCGCCATCATCATGGCGTTCAACGTGTGGGTGATCATCTGGCCGGCCCAGAAGAAGATCCTGGGCCTGATCGAGGCGACCGACGCCGAGAAGGCTGCCGCCGCGCCGCGCGCGCTGATCGCCAGCCGCACCAACCTGCTGCTGTCGCTGCCGATGCTGTGGGCGATGGCCAGCGCCAACCTGAGCTGATCTTTCGGCTTTGCGCTGACGGAAAAGGGCCGTCGCTCCGGAGGGAGCGGCGGCCCTTTTGCTTGCCGGCAGATCAGGCGCCCTGGTTGGCACGCATGACGCCATCCCCATCGAGGTTGCGCGCGACGAATTCCCAGTTGATGGCATTGGCCAGCACCGCCTTGACATGTGCGGCACGATCGTTGCGGTAATCGACGTAGTAGGCGTGCTCCCATACGTCGATCGTCAGCAGCGGCTTCAGGTTCTCGTGCAGCACCGGCGTATCGGCATCGTGCAGCGATGTGACCTTGAGGCGCCCGCCTTCCAGCACCAGCCAAGCCCAGCCGCTGGCGAAGTGGCCCACGGCTTCCTTTTCCAGCACGGCCAGCAGCGCATCATGGCTGCCGAAGCTCTCGGCGATGAGCGATTTCAACCGTCCCTCGGGCACCTGCTGCTCGGGCGACAGGCATTGCCAGTAGAAGCTGTGGTTCCAGATTTGCGCGGCGTTGGCGAACAGCGGCTGGTTGCCCGATTCCTTGGCCTTGCGGATCACCTGGCTCAGCCGCAGGTCGGTGTAGCCGGATTCGGCGACCAGCGCGTTGGCCTTCTCGACATAGGCCTTGTGGTGCTTGTCGTGGTGGTACGTGAAGGTTTCGGCAGAGATGGTGTCGCCGAAGGCATCCTTGGCGTAGGGCAGATCGGGCAGGCGGAAGGGCATGAGGTATCCTTGCGATGGGTTCGCAAGGGTAACGGCCTGGACCGCGAATGGTGCCCAGCCTGTTCTCGGCGTCAGATCTCCACCTGGCTGCCCAGTTCGACGACCCGGTTCGTGGGCAGGCCGAAGAACTCCATCGCGCTGGCGGCGTTGCGCAGCATCCACGAGAACAGCTTTTCGCGCCACAGCGCCATGCCCGGCTTGGCCGAGGCAATCAGCGTCTGCCGCGACAAGAAGAAGCTGGTGCGCATCATGTCGAACGGCTCATCCCCGCAGACGCGCAGCCCCTTGAGATCGGTGGCGACGTTGGTCTCCTCCAGGAAGCCATAACGCAACGTCAGCCGATAGAACCCGCCGCCGAACGACTTGACGCTGACCCGTTCCGATTCGGGCACGGTGGGTACGTCCTGGATGGCGACGTTGAGCACGACGACGCGCTCATGCAGCACCTTGTTGTGCTTGATGTTGTGCAGCAGCGCGCTGGGCACGCCGGTCTTCGCGGCGGTCATGAACACGGCCGTGCCGGGGACGCGGATGGCGCTGGAATGCGCGCTCTTGGCGAAGACCTCGAACGGGATCGAATCCTCGGCCATGTTGGCGCGCATCAGCGCGCGACCCTTAGACCAGGTGGTCAAAAGCGTGAAGATAACCACGCCCATCGCCAGCGGAATCCAGCCGCCATCGGGGATCTTGGTGAAGTTGGCCGAAAGGTACGCCCCGTCGAGCGCGAAGAACAGCGCCAGCAGCGGAATGGCGGTCCACGGCTTCCACTTCCACATCGTGAACAGCACGACCGCGAGCAGGAAGTTGTCGATCAGCATCGCGCCCGTCACCGCGATACCATAGGCGGCGGTGAGGTTGGACGAGCGCTGGAAGATCAGCACCAGCACGATCACCGCGATCATCAGCGCCCAGTTGATCGCGGGCACATAGATCTGCCCGGCGTTGGTGCTGGTGTACTTGATCGACATGCGCGGGATGAAGCCGAGTTGGATGGCCTGCTGGGTGACCGAGAAGGCGCCGGTGATGACCGCCTGCGAGGCGATGACGGCGGCCATGCTGGCAATCGCCAGCAGCGGCCACTGGAACCACTGCGGCGCCAGCAGGTAGAACGGGCTGGCCAGTGCCGCCGGGCTGCGGACCAGCAGCGCGGCCTGGCCCAGATAGTTCAGCACCAGCGCGGGCAGCACGAACGCCAGCCACGAGACGCGGATCGGCGAGCGGCCGAAGTGGCCCATGTCGGCATAGAGCGCTTCGGCGCCGGTGACGGCCAGCACCGCCGAGCCCATCGCCAGGAAGCCGCGGTGCGGATCGGCCAGGAACATTTCCACCGCGTGATGCGGGCTGAGCGCCTGGATCACCGCCGGATAGGCGGCGATGCTGAGCCCGCCCAGCACCGCGATGGTGGCAAAATAGAACAGCATGATCGGGCCGAAGAACGCCGCGACCTTGGCGGTGCCCCGGCTTTGAATCCAGAACAGCCCGGCCAGGATGACGCAGACCATCGGCACGACCGCCGAAGCGAATTCGGGGCGATAGACCGCAAGGCCTTCGATCGCGGAAAGCACCGACACCGCCGGGGTGATCATCGAATCGCCATAGAACAGCGAGGTGGCGAACACACCCAGCAGGACGATGCCGCTGGACCAGACCTTGCCCGGCGAATGGCGGTTGATCAGCGCCAGCAGCGCCAGGCTGCCGCCCTCGCCCTTGTTGTCGGCGCGCATGATGACCATGACGTACTTGACCGTCACGATCACCATCATCGACCAGAACATCAGGCTGACGATGCCATAGATGTGCAGCAGGTCCAGCGGCAGGCGGTGATGTCCGGCGAACGTGTCGCGCATGGCATAGAGCGGGCTGGTGCCGATGTCGCCGAACACGACGCCGATCGCGCCGACGGCAAGCCCCAGCACGCTGCCGTGGGCATGGCCATGCGCGGCTACAGGGGCTTCGTCGGCGACCTGGGATGCTTCGTGGCTCATGCGCATGTGGCTCGCCGGTTACGATTCGTCGCGGGCGCTTAGCAGTGTCGCGATGCCGCGACAATCGTATCCGACTTATCGCGGCCCGGCGGGCGGCGGCGGCATCGGACCGCCCTGCCCGGCCGCCATCATCTCCTGGCGGGCGATGAACGCGTCGAGCATGGCCAGCCGCTTCTGCAGGTCGCCGCGCCACGGCGCATCGGCAGGGGCGCGAGCCAGCAGCATCGCCCACAGTGCACGACCTTCCGTCAGGCGGCCCGATTGCGCCAGCGCCAACCCCAGGAAGAACGGTGGCCCGGGCGCCTGCGGATCGGCCTGCGACGCCTGCCGATAGGCATAGAGCGCGGCGGGCGACAGCATCCCCTGCGAATGGCCGACCAGCGCGTTGGCCATCGCCAGCCAGGCTTCGCCATTCTTCGGGTTTTCCTCGACGGCGATGCGCAGCGTGGTGGCGGCGTCGGCATACTGGCCGTGGCGGATCATGGCGTTGGCCATCATCAGCCAGCGCTGGTTCTGGTCGTCGCTGCCCGCCAGCTTCTGCCGGGCGGCCACCTGCGCCTCGGGATGATCGGCCACGGTTTCCTCACGCGCCTTGGTGGCGGAAGGAGCCGAGGGCGACCCCTGAAAGGTATAGCCGGCCAGGCCGAGCAACAAAGCAGCGGCCAGCGCCTGCCAGCCCGAGCGGGTGGCGGGGAACAGCAGCAGGATGGCGCCAAGAACCAGCGCGGTGAGCAGGATGACGAACGGCCAGATCATCGCGCGATCCTCATGCCTTGGCTCCGGTAAAACGGCGGCGCAGCAGCAGCCCGGCCACGGCGAGCAGCGCCAGCGGCGCGGCGAACAGCGGCCAGGTCAGCCGGGTCATGCGCGGGGCATAGCTGACATATTCGCCATAGCGCTGGATCAGCCAGGCGCGGATCGCTTCGGGGTCCTCCCCGGCCATGATGCGCAGGCGGACCTGGTTGCGCATGTCGCCGGCGATGGGGGCGTCCGAATCGGCGATCGACTGCGACTGGCAGACCAGGCAGCGCAGCGTTTCCATCAGCGCCTTGGCGCGGGCTTCCTGCGCCGGATCGTCGAGCTGGCGATAGGCATAGGGCGCGGGCGGCATGGTGTCGTCGGCCAGCGCGGGGACAGCGGCGAGCAGCGCCAGCGGCAGGGCGAGGCGGCGGATCACTGCCCGGCCTCCTTCAGCTTCTGCACGATCATCGGCACCTGTTCGGGGCGGATATCGCCGATGTGCTGATAGCGGATCACCCCCTTGCCATCGACCACGAAGCTTTCGGGCACCCCCGACGAGCCGATGGCAAGCTGCACGGCGGAAATGTCGTCGGCGCCGATGCGGGCGTAGGGATCGCCGTTGCGCGCCAGGAACCCGGCCAGTTCGGCCTTGTGGTCGCGGATGGCGATGCCGTCGATCTCCACCCCCTGGCGTTGCAGCTCGGCCAGCACCGGCGCTTCGACGCCGCAGGGGATGCACCACGAGGCGAAGATATTCAGCAGGCGGGGTTTTCCGTTGAAGTCCTTGTTCGACAGGCCCGGCTTGCCATCGGCGGCGGCGGGCAGGTTGAACGCGGGCAGCGGCTGGCCGATCATGCGGCTGGGGATGTCATGGCTGGCCGGGCGGAGCAGGCCGACGATGACCAGCACCACAAACACGCCGAACAGCGCCAGCGGCAGCCACAGCGCCCAGCGCGGGGCCTTTGCGGTTCGGTCGCTCATCGCGTCTCCCTCAGCGCGGCCTGGTCCTTGCGCCGATCGGCAATGCGGGCGCGATTGCGGATTCGCTTGAGATCGGCCAGCACGCGACCCAGCAGCGACAGCACCCCGCCCAGCCCGATCAGCCCGCCGCCATACCAGATCATCGGCACGAACGGCTTCCACCACAAGCGGAGCTGCCAGCGGCCGGTGGTGGCGGCCTTGCCATTCTCGGCCCCGCGCACTTCATCGCCGATCACCGTATAGAGCTGGCCATTCCAGCGGGTGTGCAGCGCCGAGACGGTGGTGTTCTGCATCGGCGCCCAGAAGCTGCGGCCCTGCGGCTTCAGCAGGACGGGCGGGGCGCCTTCATAGCTGGCCTGCAATTGCCCTTCCATCGCGGTCCAGTTCGGGCCGGCGACCGGCATGACACCTGCCAGGGTAATGGTCCACGGCCCCACTTGCGTCGATTCGCCGGGCTTGGCGGCAATCAGCCGTTCGTGGCTGAACGCGCTGTCGCAGGCCATGCCGAACAGCACGACGGCAACGCCGAAGTGGGCGACGACCATGCCCCAGGTGGCCAGCGGCACGCGGGTGAGCGCCCTGCCCTTCAGCGGCAGCAGCGAGGCGATCGCGACCGCCGGGGCCAGCGCCAGCCCCAGCAGTGGCATCACGGCGATGCCGCCGTGGAGCGCGAAGCCGACAGCGGCCACGACGACGACCGCGAACGGCACCAGCATCAGCAGCTTCTGGCGGCTCAGCGTGTCGCGCCGCCAGCGCAGCAGCGGCCCGACCATCAGCACCAGCAGCATCGGCACCGCGAACACCGCCGACATCGGCGTGAAGTACGGCGGGCCGACCGAGACTTTCTCGCCCAGCGCTTCGGTGACGAGCGGGTAGAGCGTGCCGATCAGGACGATGCCGAGGATCGACGAGAGCATGACGTTGTTGAACACCAGCCCCGCCTCGCGGCTGGTGACCGAGAAGCGCTCCCCCTCGGTGACCGTGGCGGCGCGCAGGCCGAACAGCAGCAGCGCCCCGCCGATGTAGATCGCCAGCAGCGCCAGGATGAAGGTGCCGCGCTTCGGATCGACCGCGAAGGCGTGAACGCTGGTGAGGATGCCCGAGCGGACGAGGAACGTGCCGATCATCGACATCGAGAACGCGACGACGCCCAGCATGATCGTCCACGCCCGCAAGGCGTTGCGCGCGGCCAGCACCGAGCACGAATGCAGCAGCGCGGTGGCCGCCAGCCACGGCATCAGCGATGCATTCTCCACCGGGTCCCAGAACCACCAGCCGCCCCAGCCCAGCACATAGTAGGCCCAGTACGACCCGGCGGTGATGCCGATGGTGAGGAAAATCCATGCCCCCAGCACCCAGGGCCGCATCGCGCGGGCAAAGGCGGGGCCAACCTCGCGCGTGACCAGCGCGCCGATCGCGAAGCTGAACGCGACCGACAGGCCGACATAGCCGAGGTAGAGCGTGGGCGGGTGGAACGCCAGCCCCGGGTCCTGAAGCAGCGGGTTCAGCCCGTTGCCTTCGGCCGGGGCGGGGTTGAGCCGCGCGAACGGGTTCGAGGCGATCAGCAGGAAGCCATAGAAACCGAGGCTGACGAACGCCTGCCCGGCCAGTGTCGCCAGCATGGTATTCTCGGGCAGGCGGCGTTCGATCAGCGCCACGAAACCGCCGGCCAGCCCCATCACCGTCACCCACAGCAGCATCGAGCCTTCGTGGTTGCCCCAGGTTCCCGCCACCTTGTAGAGCAGCGGCTTGGCCGAGTGCGAGTTTTCGGCAACCAACTTCACCGACAGGTCGGTCTGCGCGAACAGCGCGATCAGCGCCAGGAACGCCGCGGCGCACAGCAGGCCCTGCACCACCGCCACCGGACGCACCAGCGCGGCAAAGCTGCGGCCGCCGTCGGTCAGCGCCAGCGCGCCGGCCACCAGTTGCAGCGCGGCCAGCGCGGCGGCGAGCCACAGGGCGGCAAGGCCGAGTTCGGCGAGCATGGCTACTTCGTCCCCTCGAAAGCCTGGCGCTTCTGCGCGGAACTCATGTCCTTCAGCTCACGCGGCACGTATTTCTCGTCATGCTTGGCCAGCAGATTGTCGGCCACGAACACGCCATCGGGCTGAAGGTGCCCTTCGGCGACGACGCCCGAGCCTTCCTTGAACAGTTCGGGCCGGATGCCCGCGAAGCGCACGTTCACCTCTTCCTTGCCGTCGCCGACCAGGAAGTTGATGGTAACGCCATCGCCCGCCAGCTTGATCGACCCCGGCTTGACCATGCCGCCCAGGCGGACGCTGCGATCGGGCGCGGGCGGGTTGGCGCGCATCTCGCTGGGCACGTAGAAGAAGCTGGCCTGGTTGCGCAGCGCCCAGGTGGCCAGCAGCCCCGCGCCGATCAGCGCGGCGAGCGCGATGACGACCAGCACGAGCCGCTGGTGCTTGGCTTTCAGGCCGGTGTTCATCGTCCGCGTACCTCATCCCTACGCTTTTCGGCGCGGCGCATGGCGATCCACGACCACGCCGTCAGCACCACCGTGCCGGCGATGCCGAGCGCATAGGCAGCCTCAACGAAAGGCCAGGGGTTCAGCGTTTCTGTCATGCGCTTGCCGCCTTGCGGCGCAGGCGGGCCTCGGCCTGCGAATGGGCCAGGATCGTCCGCATCCGCGCCAGCACCACCCCGCCGAACAGCAGCGAGAAACCGACGGTGGCGGCCAGCAGCGGCCACAGGAACGCCCCGGCCATCGCCGACTTGCCCATGCTGATCGATGGCGGTTGGTGCAGACTGTTCCACCACAGCACCGAATAATGGATGACCGGGATGTTGACCGCGCCGACCAGCCCGAAAATGGCGGGAACGCGGCTCTGCCCGGCGCCGTCGCGATCGGCCGCGTCGGCCAGCGCGATATAGCCCATGTACAGGAACAGCAGCACCAGCATCGAGGTGAGCCGCCCGTCCCACACCCACCATGCACCCCAGGCCGGACGCCCCCACAGCGAGCCGGTGACAAGACACAGCGCGGTGTAGAACGCGCCGGGCAGCGCAACCGCGCGCGCGGCGATCGCTGCCAGCGGGTGGCGCCAGACGATCTCGGCCAGGCTGGCGACGGCGATCGCGCTCCACCCGCCCATGCCCAGCCAGGCGGCAGGCACGTGAATGTAGAGAATGCGTACCGATTCGCCCTGAAGCTGGTCCGCCGGCGCGCCCAGCAGGCCCCAACCGAGCGAGGCCGCTACCATCACCGCGCCGACGCCGAGCAGCAGCGGAGTCAGCCAGCGGGCAAGCCGCAGGAAACGGGCGGGATTGGCGAAACCGTGCATCGGAAGCGGGGCATTTCGTCAGGGGCCGGGAACGCCCCGGCACGCCTGCGCGCCTTTGGCAGGAAGCCCGCCCGATCGCAAGGGGAGCGCAGCGAAAGTCGACAGGCGAAAGCGCCGCGAACGATGCCGATGCAATGAGAAATGGGGCGACCAATGGGGTTCGAACCCACGACCTCCGGTACCACAAACCGGCGCTCTAACCAGCTGAGCTATGGTCGCCATATCGGGCGCTCACCCGAAGTGAGCCGCCCTTTGCATGACTGTTCGCGCGATGGAAAGCGAAAACTTCGCGGATTTCCGATGCGCCGGCCACGCGGGAGGATGCCGCCCCCCGCGCCGCCGAAACGGCTCAGGCCTTCTTGAGGCTGAGGCCGCCGAAACGCTTGTTGAACTGGGCAACGCGGCCGCCCTGGTCGAGCTGGCGGGTGCCGCCGGTCCACGCCGGGTGCGAGGTGGGATCGATGTCGAGCACCAGCGTGTCGCCTTCCTTGCCCCAGGTGGAGCGGGTTTCGAACACGGTGCCGTCGGTCATCTGCACCTTGATGGTGTGATAATCGGGGTGGAGATCGGCCTTCATGGTTTTCGTCTTTCGCTGTGGCCGGTGCCGACCGGCCCGAAATGGGAGCGGCGCGCTTAGCGGGGTTTGCCGGGCTTGTCCAGTTGGCTTAGTACGACCGCGCCACATAGATGGTTTCGACCGCCGGCGCGCCGGTGAACAGGCAGGTGCCTTCAGGCTTCGGCGCCCCGAGGGGCGTGTTGCGGATCGTCAGCTTCAGCGCCTTCAGCTTGGCCACGACTTCGTCCAACGCGGCGCCGGTCGGGCGCGACCAGCCGCATTCGACCCAGCCGGGGTACTTCTGCCCCTCACCGAAGAACGTCGCCAGCGCATCAAGGCTGGTGATGCCGCGGACGATCTGCGCGTCACGCTTCGCCAGCGCCTCGCCGTGCAGGCTGTGCTGGACGCTTTCCAGTTCACCGGCAGCGGCGGCCACGAAATCCTCGCGCGACTGGCCGACGAAATTGACCTTGCCGTCGTCGCGCCACAGCCGGTCGCGGCGGACCACCGAGACCTGCCCGCCGGCGGCATCGCGCCCGCCGATTTCCAGAATCAGCGGCACACCCTTCTTCACCCAGGCCCAGCGCTTCTGCGTGGCCTTGCCGGGGCGCTTGTCGAGCAGCACGCGCACCTTCTCGCCCAGCGCCGACAGCTTGGCGATGTCGCGGCGCAGGTCCTCGCAATAGGCCAGCAGCGCCTCGTCCTCGGGGGTGTCGCGCAGCATCGGCAGGATCACCACCTGCTGCGGGGCGATCGCGGGCGGCACCCGCAGGCCATCGTCATCCCCGTGAGTCATGATGACGCCGCCGATCAAACGGGTGGACACGCCCCACGAGGTGGTGTGGCACAGCGCCTGCTGCCCTTCCTTGTCTTGATAGCGGATGCCCGCCGCCTCGGCGAAACCGGTGCCCAGGTAATGCGAGGTGCCCGCCTGCAACGCCTTGCCGTCCTGCATCATCGCCTCAATGGAGTAGGTGGCGACGGCGCCGGGAAACCGTTCGTTCTCGGGCTTCTCACCGGCAATCACCGGCATCGCCAGCACATGTTCGGCAAAGCTGCGGTACATTTCCAGCGCGCGCAGCGTCTCGGCCACGGCGTCGGTGCGGTCGGCATGGGCGGTATGGCCTTCCTGCCACAGGAATTCGCTGGTGCGCAGGAACATGCGGGTGCGCATTTCCCAGCGCACGACATTGGCCCACTGGTTGGTCAGCAGCGGCAGGTCGCGCCAGCTCTGCACCCAGCGCGCCATCGCCGCGCCGATCACGGTTTCCGACGTGGGCCGCACGATCAGCGGCTCCTCCAGCTTGGCCTCGGGATCGGGCACCAGCCCGCCCTTGCCGTCACCGATCAGCCGGTGATGCGTGACGACCGCCATTTCCTTGGCGAAACCCTCGACGTGTTCGGCCTCCTTGGCGAAGTACGACAGCGGGATGAACAGCGGGAAGTAGCAGTTTTCCACCCCCGCTTCCTTGATGCTGGCGTCCATCACCGCCTGGATGCGTTCCCAGATGCCATAGCCCCACGGCTTGATCACCATGCAGCCGCGCACCCCCGATTCCTCGGCCATTTCGGCTTCGGAGATGACCTCCTGATACCAGGCGGCGAAATCGTCGGCGCGCTTGACGGAGAGGGCGTGACGGATGTTGGATGCTTGAGTCATGCCGCCCCGTTAGCGGGACTTGGCGCATGGTTCAAACAGTTCACGCCGGGCAATGCAGATACGAGTCCAGCGCCCTGGTCCACGCGGCCGCACTGTCGAACCCCGGCACCAGCCCGTCGCCGCTGACCCCCGAAAACGCGCGCTCGCCGTGCTGGATCATGTAGCGCGGGTAGTATGCCGGCGGGCCGACGCCGCGAAGGTCGGCGCACAATTGCGGCAATGCCGCCGGGCTCATCCGTTGCTGTGCGGCGGCGTTGAACGCGGCATGATCGGCCTCGATGACGTCGGCGAAGACCGTGGTGCGCGCCGCTGCCGCCGCCGCGTGCGTGGTGCTGTCAACCACGCGCAGCGCGTCATAGCGCCCATAGACTTCCGCCAGCGTATAGAGCGGCACCGCATCGACGAAGCGACCGGCGGCGATGCACGCGCGGGCGGCCTTGTAGAGGTCTACCGGATCGTACCGCGCCGCCGGTTGCGCGAAGGCGATGCAGGCCGGCTGGCCGGGCGGCTGGTAGGTTCCCTCGGCCCCGAAATCGCGGAATTTCGGACCGGGTGTGGCGCCGGCTTGCCCGGCGACCGAAAACGCCAGCAGGCCCGCGCATACCCCTCGCAACCACCCGCCAGCCATAGGCCCGCCCGCTACTTGCCCAGCGCATCCAGCTTCCGCTGCATTTCCGCCATCTGTGCCTTCAGCGTCGCCAGATCGTCCTTCGGCGCTTCCGGCGCGGCTTCGGGCGCAGACTCGGCCCCTTGCGCGCCGGGCATGAACGCGGCGGCGGCGGCCTTGAACATCGCCATGTTCTGCTGGGCGATCTTGGCCAACGGGTTGTTGCCCAGGCTTTCCTCGAACGCCTTGTGCAGCTTGAGCTGGTTGTCGCGGAAATGGTCCATCGACGCTTCAAGGTAATGCGGCAGCAGCGACTGCATCGAATTGCCGTACATCGAGATCAACTGGCGCAGGAAGTTGACGGGCAGAATCTGCTCGCCGTTGGTTTCCTCCTCCATGATGATCTGCGTCAGGATCTGGTGGGTGATGTCAGTGCCCGTCTTGGCATCCAGCACCTTGAAATCAATGCCTTCGCGGGTCATCTTCGCGAGGTGGTCAAGCGTGATATAGCTCGACGAGCGGGTGTTGTAGAGCCGCCGGTTGGCGTACTTCTTGATGATGACGGTGTCGTCCTGCCCGCTCGAATCGCTCATGATTGCCCTCTTCCGCCCCCCGGCTGCAAGCCCGCAGGCTATCCCAACCCCCTGTGCGGCGCAACAAATTGCTGCGCAGCAACAAATCCCGGCGATTATCGGGAAAATCTGCGGCCCAGCAGCGTCAGAAGCTCGTATTGCGACAGGCCGCTTTTCGCACTTGCTTCCGGCAGGGCATAGTCGGCCTCCACCCAGTCGGCCTCGCGCAGATGCGGCGCGGCGGACAGGTCGATCACGGTCATGTCCATCGACACCCGGCCCAGCACCGGCAGATGGGCGCCTTCGGCACGCATCGCGCCCCGGTTCGACCAGCAGCACAAGTAGCCATCGGCATACCCCAGCGCGATGACCCCGACGCGCATCGCCGCCGGCGCGGTGAAAGTGGCGTTGTAACCGACGGTATCGCCCGCAGCCAGATCACGCACCTGCATCAGCGCCGCCTGCGGCCGGGCGACCGGGCGGATGGTTCCGGCCAGTTCCGCGCGCGGCACCCCGCCATAGAGCGCAAGGCCGGGACGGGTGAGATCGCCGTGGTAATCCGCCCCCAGCACGATCCCGGCGCTGTTGGCCAGGCTGGCGCGGCGATGGCGGACCTGCCCCCGCGCCGCCTGCCAGCGCGCCTGCTGGACCGCGTTCAGCGGCGAATCCTCGTCCGCCGAGGCAAGGTGCGACAGCAGCACATCGACATCGAGCCGGGCGATCGCCTCGTCACCCAGGTCGGCCAGTGGCAGGCCCAGCCGGTTGATGCCGGTATCGACCATCAGGTCGCACGCGCCGCCACCCGCCGCCAGCCACAGCCGGGCCTGCGGAACCGAATTGATCACCGGCTTCACGCCCAGTGCGCGGGCATATTCGGCATCGGCGGCGGTCAACGGGCCATGCAGCACCGAGACCAGCGCGGGCGGGACCAGCCCGGCGACCTCCGCCGCTTCCTGCCAGTGCGCCACGAAGAAATCGCGGCATCCGGCCTGGTGCAGCACCGGCACGGCGGCGCGCACGCCCAGGCCATAGGCATCGGCCTTCACCGCCGCCCCGGCCCGCGCCGCGCCGGACAGCCGGTCCAGCGCCCGCCAGTTGTGCGCCAGCGCCGCGCGGTCGATTCCCAACCGCAGCGCGGCGGGCGGAACGGTCGAAACGCTAGTCGGCATAATCGCGCGGTTTTCCGCCCTTGAGCCCCCACAACGCAACAACCAGCGCCACTGCCACCACCACCCAGGTGTACCACAGCCCGGCATAGGGATTGCCGGTGCGCGCAACGATATAGCTGGCGATCAGCGGCAGGAACCCGCCGAAATAGCCGGTGCCGATATGGTACGGGATCGACATCGACGAATAGCGGATGCGCGCCGGGAACATCTCCGACAGCAGCGCCGCCACCGGGCCATAGGTAGCCCCGGACAGCGCCATCAGCGCCACCAGCGCCAGGCCGATGCGCAGCGCGCTGCCCAGATCGGGCGTGATCCTGGTGAAGTCGTATCCCGCAGCGGTCAGCCAGCCCTGCAGCACCTTGGCCCGCGCCTTCTTGTCGGCGAACGGATAGGCATCCAGCGGCATGACCTTGCCCGCCACCGTCATCGCCAGCGCGGGCGTGTTCGCCAGCCGGTACGACACCCCGGCGGCGGACAGATCGGCCAGCAGCTTGCCGCAATCGGTCGGCTGCTCGGCATCGAACGGATGGTTGCTGCAATCCGGGCCGGCGACCACCACCGGCGACCGCGCCGCGGCGGCGGCAAGCCCGGGGTTGGCGGCATTGCCGATCGCCCAGAACAGCGGGAACAGCAGCACCAGCGTCAGCGCATAGCCAATCACGATCGGTCGCTTGCGCCCGACGCGATCGGACAGCTTGCCGAACACCACGAAGAACACCATGCCGATCGCCGCCGAAAGGCCGATGATGATCTCGGCCGGGGTATCGGCCATGCGCATCGCCCCCTTCAGGAAGCTCAGCGCCGAGAACATCGCGGTGTACCAGATCACCGTCAGCCCGGCGGCCACGCCGAACAGCGCGATGAACAGGCGTTTCGGGTTGCCGGGATAGGTCATGCTCTCGACGAACGGGTTGCCGGCCAGCTCGCCCTCTTCCTGCATGGCGCGGAACACCGGGCTTTCCGACAGCTTCAGCCGCATCCACAGCGAGATTGCCAGCAGCAGCACCGACAGCACGAACGGCAGGCGCCAGCCCCAGGCATTCCAGGTGACTTCGCTGAGCAGGCCCTTGCAGGTCAGCACGACGATCAGGCTCAGCACGAACCCGCCGACCACGCTGGCCTGGATATAGCCGGTGTAATAGCCGCGCCGCTCGGGCGGGGCATGTTCGGCAACATAGATGGCCGCGCCGCCATATTCACCACCCAGCGCCAGGCCCTGCAACACGCGCAGCCCGATGACGATGAACGGTGCCGCCAGGCCGATGCTGGCCGCCGACGGGATCAGTCCGACGCCGGCCGTGGCAATGCCCATCAGCGTGACGGTGACGAGGAACGTGTACTTGCGGCCCAGCCTGTCGCCCAGAAACCCGAACAGGATCGCGCCCAGCGGCCGGAACCCGAAGCCGACCGCAAACCCGGCCCAGACCAGCAGCACCTGCAACGTCTCGTTCCCGGCGGGAAAGAACGTCTTGCCGATGATGCCGGCCAGCGTGCCGTAGATGAAGAAGTCGTACCACTCGAAGATCGTGCCCATCGAACTGGCGGCGATCACCAGTCGGATGTCCGCCGTGCTCGGTACGATTTCCGGATGCCGTGCAGGCTCGGTCATGGTCGATTTCCCCAAACGTCTCGGTCTTGCTTAACCGCCCTGCCCGCCGCTGGAAAGCGCCGAAAGCGCCCCGCGCCAGGCCAGCAGGATGGCGCCGTGGCGCGCCGGATAGGCGCGCGCGGCGGCGATGGCTTCCAGCCCGGGCCAGTCGGGCATCGGGCCAGTGCCGCCCAGCCATGCGGCCAGTGATGCTTCCGCGCGGACGATGGCGCCAGCCCCCTGCCCCACGGCGTGGCTGGCGAAGATCGCCGCCGCCGCCTGCCCGATCGCGCAAGCCTGCGCGCGCAGGCCGAGACGGTCGATACACCCCGAAGCATCGCAATCGAGACCGATGGCCAGCGTCGATCCGCACGAACGCGAACGGGCCTCGCCCCGCAACGGCAGATCGTCGCTCAGCGGATACGCCGCCAGCCCGGTGGCTAGCGCCAGCACCTCGGGTGTGTAGAGAACCGCGCTCACGCCGTGCTTATTCCGCAGCGTGCTTGCGATGCTTCTTCGCCGCAGGCTGCGAGGTTTCGTCGCCCAGGGCGCCCGGCGAAGCGTCGGCGTTGTCGGTCTTGCCGGCGGTCGCCTCGGCCCGGCGCTCGGCCAGCACCTTCAACAGCTTTTCCGAACAGGCGTTGATGAACGGGTATGTGCGTGATTCGGTGATCCACGTGGGCCGGCCGTCCTTGCCCCAGGCAATGTCGTAGCCCAGCGTAAGCAACGCGAAACCCAGCACGACAATGACGGTGCCCTTCACCGCGCCGAAGCCGAAGCCCAGCACGCGGTCGATCGGCCCGATCACCGAATTGCGGCTGGCACTGCCCAGCCAGTTGGCCACCAGCTTTGTGCCGCCATAAGGCACCAGCAACAGGATCGCGAAGGCCAGCACCCAGGCGCCCGAGGTGGTGTGGACATATGGCAGCAGTGCCGCGCTGAGCGCGGGGTGCAACAGGTGGATCGCCGCCACCGCCAGCACCCAGGCCAGCAGCGCCAGCACCTCATGCACGAAGCCGCGAAGGAAGCCCATCACGGCGCCCAGGCCGACCAGGATCAGCACGGTAATATCGAACCCGGTCACTGCGATTTCGTCCCCTGCATCCGTTTCCCGCGCCTATTCGCCGCCCATGATCCGGTCAACGAGATTTGGCAGCATCCGCGTTGCCGCGAAGTGAACGCCCTTCTCCACGGCCGTCTTGGCCTCCTCCGGCCCGAACCCGCGCGAAAAACCCAGCTTGGCCGATTCCTTCAGCCGCTGCCCGGCATGGGCAACGCTGCGCACCTCGCCCGCCAGCGACACCTCGCCGAACCACACCGCATCGGCCGGCAACGGTTTATCGGCCAGCGCCGAAATCAACGCTGCCGCCACCGCCAGATCCGCAGCCGGATCGGCGAGGCGATAGCCGCCGGCAACGTTCAGATAGACTTCGGCGTTGGAAAAGCTGAGCCCGCATCGCGCCTCCAGCACCGCCAGCAGCATCGCCAGCCGTCCCGAATCCCAGCCGACCACCGCCCGGCGCGGAGTAGCGCCGCTGGCCAGCCGCACGATCAGCGCCTGAATTTCCACCAGCACCGGCCGCGTCCCCTCCATCGCCGGAAACACCGCGCTTCCGGCCATCGGTTCATCGCGGCCGGACAGGAACAGCAGCGACGGATTGCCCACTTCCTCCAGCCCCACGCCCGCCATCGCGAACACGCCGATCTCGTCCACCGGGCCGAACCGGTTCTTGATGCTGCGCAGGATGCGATACTGGTGGCTGCGCTCCCCCTCGAAGCTCATCACCACATCGACCATGTGCTCCAGCACGCGCGGCCCGGCGATGCTGCCGTCCTTGGTGACATGTCCGACCAGCACCAGCGCGGTGCCGCTTTCCTTGGCGAAGCGGATCAGTTCGAATGCCGAGGCACGCACCTGCGAAACCGTGCCCGGCGCCCCCTCGATCTGGTCGGAATGCATGGTCTGGATCGAATCGATCACCAGCAGCGCCGGCGGCAGGCTTTGAAATTCCGGGCCGCCCAGCGTGGTCAGGATGTCGCGCACCGAAGTGGCCGTGGCCAGCCGGATCGGCGCATCGGCCAGCCCCAGCCGCTCGGCCCGCATCCGCACTTGCGCGGCCGCTTCCTCGCCGCTGATGTAGACCGCCATGCCGCCCGAGCGCGCCACCGAGGCCGCCGCCTGGATCAGCAGCGTGGACTTGCCAATACCCGGATCGCCGCCCATCAGCACCGCGCTGCCCGGCACCAGCCCGCCGCCCAGCGCGCGGTCGAACTCGGCCAGCCCGGTAGAGCGACGGACCAGTGGCGCGGATGGCGTATCCAGCGCCTCGAACCGCAGTTTTCGGCCGCCGCCCGAAAGGTCATGCTTCGACGAAAACACCGTTTCCGGCGCCTCCTCGCTCAGCGTGTTCCACTCCCCACAATCGGCGCATTGCCCCTGCCAGCGCTGGGCAACGCTGCCGCAAGCGGCACAGACATAGCGACGTTTCGGTTTTGCCATAAGCGCTTGACTAAACAGAACGAATGAAGAACACAAGCGCAAATTCCAACTTAAACCGTCCTTTACCGATTCGTGCGAAAGGAGTGTGATGGCCACCCGGCAATGCCCTGACCGCCCCGCTTCGCGCCTGGCCGAACTCGACGCGTTGCGCGGCATTGCGGCGCTGATGGTGGTGTTGTTCCACTACACCTTCCGCAGCACCCATGTCCTGCCCGGCGCCGTGCCCATTGCGCATGGGCTGAACTGGGGCCATTTCGGCGTGCAACTGTTCTTCGCGATCTCGGGCTTCGTCATCCTGATGACGCTGGAGCGGACCCATGCCACCGCCGATTTCTTGGTCTCGCGCTTTGCCCGGCTCTATCCGGCCTACTGGTTCGCGGTCATCCTCACCACGCTCGGCGTCACCGCACTGGGGGCCGGGCAACTGGCGCAGCCGCCGGCGATCGTCGCCGCCAACCTGACGATGCTGCATGGGTTCCTCTACCTGCCGGCGGTCGATGGCGCCTATTGGTCGCTTACCGTCGAACTGGCGTTCTACGCCTGCATGGCAACGCTGTGGCGCGCGCGCCAACTCCACCGCATCGAGTCGATCCTGCTCGGCTGGATCGCGCTGAAATTCCTGTGGTGGCTGGTGCCGGCCCTGCCCTCGCGCGTCGGCATCGCCCTGGTGCAGCAATATGTCCCGTTCTTCGCACTGGGCATGTGCGCCTACCGCGTGCGCCAGCGCGTCCGCACCTGGGCGCAGCAGGCGCCAGTCCTCGTACTCGGTTTCGCTGCGGTGGCGCTGTGCGATGACCTCCCCCACGCGCTGGTCTTTGCCGTGCTGGCCGGACTGTTCGCCGCGCTGGTAGCGGGCAAGCTGAAGCCGCTTTCGCACCCCGTCCTGCTGTGGCTCGGCGCCATGTCCTACCCGGTCTACCTGATTCACGAAAATCTTGGCTATGCGCTGATCGCCCGCCTCGAATCCGTCGGGATTGCGCCCGCACCGGCGCTGGTTGCCGCCCTCATCGCGGCCTATGCCACCGCACACTTGCTGCACCAGTGCATCGAGCAACCCGCATTGCACTCCATCCGCGCCTGGTGGCGGCACCGCCCCGCCACCGCTGCGATGCCGGCATAACAACCGGCTGGCATCGCCGCCGCTGGTCTGCCACAATCCCCCCATGCGCCAGAAGGAACTCCGCATCGCGCTGGTCTGCTATGGCGGCATCAGCCTTGCGGTCTACATGCACGGCGTCACCAAGGAAGTCTGGAAGCTCGCCCGCGCCAGCCGCGCCTTCCACGCCCACGATGCCGAGGCTACTGGCGGCTCCGAAGCCGTCTACCTGCGATTCCTGCACGACATCGCCGCAAAACATGGCCTGAAACTGCGCGTGCTGACCGACATCGTCGCCGGCGCCAGCGCCGGCGGCATCAACGGCGTGTTCCTGGCGCAGGCGATCCATTCGGGCCAGAGCCTGGAGCCGCTCACCGATCTCTGGCTCGATCGCGCCGATGTCGATCAGTTGCTCGACCCGCGCGCCAGCCCCGGCTGGAACCTGATCAAGCTGGCGGCGGTCCCGGTGGTGCGCTGGGTGCTGTCCCGCCCCGGTAACCTCGTCACCGCATCGGTCGCCCCCGAAACCCGCCGCGAAGTGCGCCGGAAGCTGTCACGCTTCATCCGTTCACGCTGGTTCGAGGCACCATTCGGCGGCATCGGCTTCTCGCGCGTGCTGGCCGAATCGCTGGATGCGATGGCTGCCAGCGAGGTGCAGGCGCCGTTGCTGCCACCCGGCCACCCGCTCGATCTGTTCGTCACCGCCACCGATTTCAAGGGACACATGGAGGCGATCCGCCTGCACAGCCCCCCGCTGGTGGAGGAGAGCGAGCATCGCCTGTCGATCGGCTTCCGCAGCCCCGCGCCCGATCGGCCCGGCACGCCACTGGCCCCCATTCTCGACCTGGTGTTCGCCGCCCGCGCCACCGCCAGCTTCCCCGGCGCGTTCCCCGCGCTTCAGCCCGCCGAGATCGACCGTCTGGCCGGGGAACGCGGCGCCGCGTGGGACAGCCGCAGCGCCTTCCTCACCCGCATCATGCCCGCGCACCAGAAGCGTGGCGATCTTGACGCGGTTTCGCTGATCGACGGCTCGGTCCTCGTCAACGCGCCGTTCGCCGAAGCGATGGCGGTGCTGCGCGATCGGCCGGCGCAGCGCGAAGTCGATCGGCGCTTCGTCTATATCGATCCGCGCCCGCAGCAGGTCGGCGGCCTGACCCGTGGCGATCCACGCCCGCCGGGGTTCTTCTCGGTCATCTTCGGCTCGCTGTCGTCGATCCCGCGCGAGCAACCGATTCGCGACAACCTCGAAGTGCTCGAACGGCAATCGCGCGAGATGGCGCGGTTGACCACCTTGGTGGAAGCCCTGCGCGGCGAGGTCGAGGCCGTGGTCGAGAAAGCGTTCGGCCGCACCCTGTTCCTCGATTCGCCGACGCTGTCGCGCCTTGCCGGCTGGCGCGCCCGCGCCCAGGTCGCCGCCGCCGAGCACGCCGGGCTGGCCTGGCACGGCTATGCCCAGCTCAAGTTCAGCGCCGTGCTGGAAAGCCTCGCGCGCGACATCGCTGCCTGCGCGCCCGCGCTTGGCCCCGGCGCTGCCGACGCCGTGCAGGACCGGCTTGCCGCGCACCTTGCGGTGCAGGGGCTGGACAAGAGCGCCGTCGCGATCGGCGGCTGGTTCGAACGCGAGGTGCCGCCGGTGGTGCGCTTCCTGCGCGATCACGACATCGCCTATCGCATCCGCCGCCTGCGCCTGCTGGCCCGCCGCCTGGCCGAGGAGCCCGACGAGGACGAAACCGAACGTGCCGCCTGCGAAGCCGCGCGCGAGGAAGTCTACCGCGCGCTGGCGCTCTACTTCGATCGCGAATCGCTCGATGCGCTCGGCAGCGAATTCGCCGGCCTCGCGGACCGGGTGCTGATCAATCCCGCCGCCGTGCTGGACGCCGTCACCGCCCGCCGCCAGCTCGAGACCACCGACACCGTCGTTGATGCCATGCTGGCGCAGGCTTTCGCGGCCATGCCGCCCCGCACCCGCCGCCGTGCGCTGCTGACTTATCTGGGGTTTCCGTTCTACGACACGCTGACCCTGCCGCTACTGCGCGGCGAGGGACTGACCGAATACGATCCGGTCAAGGTCGATCGCATCTCGCCCGACGATGCCCCGTCGATCCGCTCGGGCGGCGCCGCCGCGTGCCTGCGCGGCGTGGAATTCTACAACTTCGGCGCGTTCTTCAGCCGTGCCTATCGCGAGAACGACTACCTGTGGGGCCGCCTGCACGGGGCCGAACGGATGATCGACCTCGTCGCCTCGGCGGTGCCCGGCGGGATCGACGAAGTGGCCCTGCGCCAGGCCAAGCGGGCATTGTTCCTGGCGGTGCTGGACGAGGAGGAACCGCGCCTCCGCGCGGATGCCGCGCTGGTCGACGGCATCCGCGCGGAAGTGCTGCGCAAACTTTGAGCGACCTGGGTGTGCTGGAATTCAGTTCAGGGTGGAGCGAGAATGGCTGATTTCAAGAACCGGAGCGCAGCGCACTTAAAGTACGTGAGCACCGGAAGCGCAGAAAGCGGCCGTTCGCAGCCCTCCCTGGGCTGAATTCCAGCACGCCCTACTCGGTCAGCCCGTCCCACACGTCCTTGATACGGTCGAAGAAACCGCGCGATTGCGGGCATTCGTCACCGGTCTCGGTGCCCTGCAACTCGCGCAGCAGCTCCTTCTGCTTCGCGGTCAGCTTCGTGGGCGTCTCGACGACGATCTCGATCACCATGTCGCCCACGCCGCGCCCGTTCAGCACCGGCATCCCGGCGCCGCGCTTGCGGAGTTGCTTGCCCGACTGGATTCCGGCGGGGATGGCAATGTCGTGCTTGCGGCCGTCGAGGCCGGGGATGGAAATTTCCCCGCCCAGCGCCGCCGTGGTGAACGTGATCGGCGCGCGCGTGATCAGCGTGCTGCCGTCGCGCTCAAACACCGGATGGCGCTTGAGGTGGACGAAAATATAGAGGTCGCCCGCCGGCGCGCCGTTTGGACCCGCCTCGCCCTTGCCGGGCACGCGGATGCGGGTGCCGTTGTCGACGCCCGGCGGCACGTTCACTTCCAGCTTCTGTGCCTTGTCCACCCGGCCTTCGCCGTGGCACGCACCGCACGGTTTTTCAATGACTTCGCCACGGCCGTGGCAGGTCGGGCAGGTGCGCTCCACCATGAAGAAGCCCTGCTGCGCCCGCACCTTGCCGTGCCCGCCGCACATCGTGCAGCGCCGTTTGCCGGTGCCCGGTTCGGCGCCGCTGCCGGTGCACGGCTCGCAGGTCTGCGCCACCTCGATCTCGATCTCGATCGGCTTGCCGTGGAACGCCTCGTCCAGGCTGATTTCCAGGTCATAGCGCAAGTCGGCGCCGCGCCGGGCCTGCTGCCGGCCCCCGCCGCCGCCGAACGCCGAACCGAAGATCGATTCGAAAATGTCGCCGATGTCGCCGAAACCCTCGCCGCCACCGAAGCCGCCCGCGCCCGGACCACCGTTCTCGAACGCGGCATGGCCATAACGGTCATAGGCCGCGCGCTTTTGTGGGTCCTTCAGGCATTCATAGGCCGCGTTCAGCGACTTGAACTTCGCCTCGCTCTCGCCGCACCCGGGATTGCGGTCCGGGTGATACTTCATCGCCAGCTTGCGATAGGCGCTCTTCAGCGTGGCGTCGTCCGCATCGCGCTGCACTTCAAGCAATTCGTAGAAATCGACTTCAACCGACATGGTCCAACCCCCAACGCATCAGGCCGCCCGCCCTTCCAGACAGGCGGCCTGACGGTGTCATTGCAAGATCAGCCCTTATTCTCGTCGACTTCCGAGAACTCGGCATCGACCACGTTGTCGTCCTTCGGCGCTTCGGCACCGGGGGAAGCGCCGGCGGCCTGCTCCTTCTCGTAGATCGCCTGCCCCATCTTCATGGCCTTCTCGGTCAGCGCCTGGGTCTTGGCGTTCATCGCCTCGACGTCGCCGGCCTCGATCGCGGCCTTGGCCTCGGCGATCGCCGCCTCGATCTCGGACTTCAGCGCGGCATCGACCTTGTCGCCGTTCTCCTCAAGCTGGCGCTCGGTGGCGTGAACCAGGCTGTCGGCGTTGTTGCGCGCTTCCGCGCTTTCACGCCGCTTCTTGTCCTCTTCGGCAAATTTCTCGGCATCGCGCACCATCTGGTCGATGTCCGAATCCGACAGACCGCCCGAAGCCTGGATCTTGATCTGCTGCTCCTTGCCGGTGCCCTTGTCCTTGGCGCTGACGTTGACGATGCCGTTGGCGTCGATGTCGAACGCCACCTCGATCTGCGGCACGCCGCGCCGTGCCGGCGGAATGCCGACGAGGTCGAACTGGCCGAGGATCTTGTTGTCGGCCGCCATCTCGCGCTCACCCTGGAACACGCGGATCGTCACCGCCTGCTGGTTATCCTCGGCGGTCGAGAAGGTCTGCGACTTCTTGGTCGGGATCGTCGTGTTGCGGTCGATCATGCGGGTGAACACGCCGCCCAGCGTTTCGATGCCCAGCGACAGCGGGGTGACGTCGAGCAACAGCACGTCCTTGACGTCGCCCTGCAGCACGCCGGCCTGGATCGCCGCGCCCATCGCCACGACTTCATCGGGGTTGACGCCGGTGTGCGGCTCCTTGCCGAAGAAGTCCTTCACCGCGTCGCGCACCTTGGGCATGCGGGTCATGCCGCCCACCAGCACCACGTCGTCGATGTCCGAAGCCTTCAGGCCGGCATCGGCCAGCGCCTTGCGGCACGGCTCCATCGTCCGCGCGATCAGGTCGCCCACCATCTTTTCGAGGTCGGCGCGCGTCACCGTCTCCACCAGGTGCAGCGGCGTGGTCGCGCCGCCTTCCATGCGGGCGGTGATGAACGGCAGGTTGATCTCGGTGGTCTGCGCGCTCGACAGCTCGATCTTGGCCTTTTCGGCGGCTTCCTTCAGGCGCTGCAGGGCCAGACGGTCGGTCTTGAGGTCAAGCCCTTCCTTGGCCTTGAACTTGTCGGCCAGGTATTCGACCAGCTTGGTGTCGAAATCCTCACCGCCCAGGAAGGTGTCGCCGTTAGTGGACTTCACCTCGAACACGCCGTCGCCGATCTCAAGGATCGAAACGTCGAAAGTGCCGCCGCCAAGATCATAGACGGCAATGGTCTTGCCGTCGTTCTTTTCCAGACCATAGGCCAGCGCCGCCGCGGTCGGCTCGTTGATGATGCGCAGCACTTCGAGGCCGGCGATCTGGCCGGCGTCCTTGGTCGCCTGGCGCTGCGCGTCGTTGAAGTAGGCCGGAACGGTGATCACCGCCTGCGTCACGGTCTCGCCGAGGTACGATTCGGCGGTTTCCTTCATTTTCTGCAGCGTGAACGCGGAAATCTGCGACGGGCTGTAGTCGTCGGTGCCGGCGGTCACCCAGGCGTCGCCGTTCTTGCCCTTGGCGATCTTGTAGGGGACGAGGCTCATGTCCTTCTGGGTCATGGGATCGTCGAAGCGGCGACCGATCAGGCGCTTCACCGCGAAAATGGTGTTGTCGGGGTTGGTCACCGCCTGGCGCTTGGCCGGCTGGCCGATCAGCCGCTCACCGTCCTTGGTGAACGCCACGATCGACGGCGTGGTGCGCGCGCCTTCCGAATTCTCGATGACCTTGGGCTTGCCGCCGTCCATCACGGCCACGCAAGAGTTGGTGGTGCCAAGGTCGATGCCGATAACTTTAGCCATGAATACCCATTCCTCACGTCAGATGTTTGACACCGCGCAGATGCCTCCCGGAACCCGGCAAGACACATCGGCGGCTCGTTGACGGGGCGGATATAGGAGCGGTTTCGCTTGGCACAAGGGCATCGCCGCATTAGCGCATGGCCTGTTTCGGGATCGACAGGGAGTTACCGGAAATGAACCGCGTGATCGTTACCGCATCGCTGGGATTGCTGGCGCTGGGCGGGTGCCACGGGCGTGACCACGGCGATGGCGCATCCGCATCCAAATCCCGCCCCGAGGTCGTCGTCACCGATGCGCGACTGGTGCTGCCGGCGGTTCACGGCAACCCCGGCGCGTTCTACTTCACCGCCGCAAACCCGGGCAAGCGCGCGGTCACGCTCACCGGCATCACCGTTGCCGGCACCGGCAAGGCGGAAATGCACGAGACCGTCGGCGGCGAAATGAAACCGCTCGAAACGCTGGCGCTGGCCCCCGGTGAGGTCGTCCGCTTCCAGCCCGGCACCCGCCACGCGATGGTGTTCGACATCCAGCCTTATGTGAAGCCGGGTCTGGAACTGACCGTGACCTTCCGGTTCGACAACACCACCGCCACCGCCCAGGCGAAAGTGCAGTCCGCCGGCGAAGCAATGGGCGCCATGCCCGGCGCCACCATGTCCGGCGCCACCATGCCCGCGATGGACATGGACCACATGGACCACATGGACCACGCCCACTGACCACCCGCCCGCTCACCCCCGGCGAAACCGCGCTGACCGGCGCGGTGTTCGGCACCGCGATCGACTGCGCACCGGTCCGCATTCACCGCCGCCGCTGGTGGCCCCTGCAGCCGTGCCATATCGTCATGGCGCCGTGCGGCCACCTCCACTTCGCGCCCGGCTCACCCGATTACCGCGACGATTTCGCCGCTGCCGACCCGGCACTGCAAGGCCTGTTCATCCACGAGATGACTCACGTGTGGCAAGCGCAGGCGCGCGGCCGGTTCTACCTGCCCTTTCACCGCCACCCGTTCTGTCGCTATCGTTATCGCCTCGTGCCGGGCAAGCCGTTCGCCGCCTATGGCATCGAGCAGCAGGCCGAGATCGTCCGCCATGCCTTCCTTGCCCGAATCGGAAGCCGCCCCACGCCCCCCGGCGATGCCGAGGCGCTGGAGCGGCTCCTGCCTTTCAGAGGGGCTTAGTGCGTGATGACTTCAGGTTGAAGCACGCTTCAACAAAGTCATCAGCAACGCTCAATCGCCGCGCGGGCTTAGAGCGTGATGACGTGATTCAATATCACGTCATCACGCTCTAATTGCAGCTAACGCGATGCTCGTAGCCATCGCGATCGCGGCGATAGCAATAGCCGTCGTTCTTCTTGATCAGCGACCCGCCGACCGCACCGGCGGCGGCACCGATCGCGGCGCCCGCCAGCGCATCGCCGCCGGTCGCCGCGCCGATGATCGCACCGGCCGCACCACCGGCCGCCGCGCCTTCGCCGCCATAGTTCTCGGCACAACCGGCCATGCCCAGCGCCGCGGCAATCAGGGCGGGCGCAAGGAATTTCGGATGGGGGATGCGTAGTGTCATACAAGATGCTCCGACTGGCCCCCTCATGCGTGAACTACGCCGCCGGGCCACGAAGGTTCCCTATCAGGCAGACGCCATCGCGCACCCGACCGCGCGGGATTCAGGCCGCCACCACCGGCGAAAACACCCCGGCATGGTCCAGCAGTCGCGATCCGTCGGCCAGCCCGCCGCCGCGCATCGTCGCCAGATCGGGAAACACCTGGCCCGGGCGCCGCAGCGTGCGCGCATCCGGCCCGCCCCACAGCACCGCGAACGCCCGGCGCGGGTGCGGCAGGTCGATGCCGCCATCGCTGCCGTGCAGGATGTTCGAGCTGAACAGCAGCACGTCGCCCGGCTCCACCGCAAAGGTCATCACGTCGAACGAATCGCGATATCGTTGCACATCGGGCAGTTGCGGCAGCCGCGCGTCAGGACTGCTGTCGAGGTACGAGAACGCCGCGTCGGTCGCCTCCTGCCGCATCCGCGAGGCGGACGGCCCGCCGGTGCTGTATGTCACCCCCCAGCGGTGCGAGCCGCGCACCACGCCCACGGTCGTCTCGCGCGGCGACGGGTCGCAGCACACCCAGGTCCTCACCAGATCGTCGCCCGCCACGTGCAGGAACGGCGTGTCCTGATGGTATGGCGTCGCCAGGTTCGGCCCGGCCGCCTTCCAGAACATCTGGTCCAGCACGAAGCACGCCCGGTCCGATCGCATCGCCCGCGCCGCCAGCCCGCCCAGCGGCGATCGCGCCACGGCCTCGGCCAGCACCGGATGCGCCAGCGAGGAAAACTGGTCGGTCACCGTCTCGCCGCGCCCGTCCGCGCCGGCAAAACGCGATGTCATCCGGCCGGCACCACCGGCAATCGCGTCCAGCGCCGCGCCGATCCGCGATACCCAGTCCAGTGACAGGGCCTGCTTCAGCAGCACCGCCCCGTCGCGCTCATAGGCACGGATCTGTTCCTCGTTCGGCATCGGCCTCTCCCGGCCGCGCCGTGTTCACACGCGCGGCATCGCCCCCTTGTAGCCCGGTTCGGCCGGTTCGCCAAAATCGCCGAACAGCACGTCGATGCGCCGCTCCACCACCGGCTTCATGTCGGGGTGGCTGATCACGTGCAGGCGGTTGTCCTCGATCGCCCGGCACACCGCCCGGCCCAGCCACACCGCCTCCATCGGCACCATCGAGCTGATCTTGCCCACCTGCTCGTCCGACATGCGGCTCCGGGTCAGCCCCGGATAAAGGATCGACACGCCGACGCCGTGGGGCGCCAGTTCCTGCTGCAAGGCTTCCGACATGCCGGCCACCGCGAACTTGCTGGCCGAATAGACCGAGAACGTGCCGAACGGGATCAGCCCGTTCGCCGACGAGACATTGACGACATGGCCCGACCCGCGCGCCTTCAGATCGGCAGCGAAAGCCTGGCAACCAAGGAACACGCCCTTGACGTTCACCGCCATCAGTCGGTCGAACTCGGCCTCGGGAATCGCCTCGATCGGCTTGAACTGGTGCGACAGCCCGGCGTTGTTGACCAGCACGTCCACCGGCCCCAGCTTGCCCTCCACCTCGGCCTTCATCGCCGCCCAGCTTGCCGGGTCGGTCACGTCCAGCACCACGGTCAGCACCTTGCCGCCCAGCCGCGCGCTTTCCTCGGCCAGGTGCGCCGCCGAAATGTCGGCAATCGCCACTTTCGCGCCCTTTTCCAGCAGCGCCTCGGCAATCCCCGCGCCGATGCCGCTGCCGCCGCCGGTCACCACTGCCACCTTGCCGTTCAGGTCCATGCCAATCTCCCTTTGCGCCGATTGTTACGACACCCTGCCGCAAAGAAAAGCCCCGCCGATGCACATCGCACCGGCGGGGCTTTCTTGCGACAACATCTCGCTTTTCGTCTCGTTTCTATCCGACCCCAACCTCGCTGGAACACCCCGGTGCGACGGTCAACTCCGCCAAGCATGACTGCAAGTCTCCTTCGGATTCCATCATGACCGATCGGCGATAATACTCGCTAACTCGATGATCGATTCCTACGGCCGCGAGAGTGATATCCTGGCCAGCGTCGTAGTCCGCTATGACATGGCCCAAATGCCGCACCAGGAACCCGGGACCGTTTTCGAGCAAGGTTGAGTCATCGACCGGCGCACCATCGCTCACCACAATCAGCAACTTGTGCGACTGGGGCCGAGCCGCAATTCTTGATGCGGCCCATGCCAGCGCTTCCCCGTCGATGTTTTCGAACAGACAACATGGATCAAGCATCGTGCGCCAGGCATCATCAGCCAAAGGGCTTCCGAAATCCTGGTATATGACGTGCATGAGAGCGCACAGCCTGCCCGGATAGGCAGGACGGCCATTCTTGATCCAGGCCTCCCGGACCATGCCGCCTCGCCAGCCGAATGTCGTGAAACCCAGTATGGAAAGCTCGACACCGGTGTCATCGAAAACTTCAGAAACAGCGCGCAATTGCCCTGCCAAGCCCGGCATCCGATTTACCATCGAACCGGATTGGTCGACCAGCAGGGACACACACATTCCGCGCCCGGATCTTTGCAAGGCGTCGGCAAGAGCCCTTGCACCATCGGAGGTCTTGGCGCGCTCGTAAGCATCTAGTGCATTAGCATATCGTCGGTCGGGATCGGCAAACTCGAGGCCTGACGGAGGTGTCCGTTGAAGGCCGGCTCCTGCGAGAGCCGTTGGCACATCTCGCGCATGAAGAACCCGATCGAATGCCGTCGAAAATACCTTATAGGGCAAATTCGGACGATCAACCGCCGCCTTCCTCGCCGGCCGCTTCCGTAGGAAATAGGCAACAACCACGTACGCTAAAAACGCAAGGAAGACGGCCGGTCCAAACAGATTGGCCCAGCCGTCCATATTCGATCAGTCCGGCTTCTTGGCCACCGCCACCATCGCCGGGCGCAGCAGGCGGTCCTTGATCATGTAGCCGGCGGCCAGTTCCTGAATCACCGTACCCGGCTCGGCCTCGGCATGGGGAACCTCGATCATCGCCTGGTGGTGGTTGGGGTCCAGCGGCATCCCCATCGCCGCGACGCGGGTGATGCCGTGGCTGGAGAACACCTTCTCGATCTCGCGCCCGGTGGCCTCAAGCCCGGCCACCAGCGCCTTCAGCTTCTCGTCATCGCGCAGTTCCGCCGGAATCGCCTCCAGCGCGCGCGACAGGTTGTCGGCAACCGACAGCACGTCGCGGGCAAAGCCGGTGGCGGCATAGGCGCGGGCGTCGGCAATGTCCTTTTCCAGCCGGCGGCGCACGTTCTGGGTATCGGCCTTGGCGTACAGCACTTCCTGCCGCACCGCTTCCAGTTCGGCTTCCAGTTCGGCCAGCTTTGCCATGCCCGCGTCGTCGGCCTTGCCGGCCACGGCGGCCTCGTCCTGCGGCGGGGTAGTATCGTCAGTCATCATGTTTCCCGAAATTCCAGCCAATAACGGCTATCAACCAATCAACTTGCCCAACGATTGGGCGGTGAAATCCACCATGGGGACGACGCGCGCATAATTCAACCGCGTCGGGCCGATAACCCCCACCACGCCAACCACGCGCCCCTCGCGGTCGCGATAAGGCGAAGCGATCACCGACGAACCCGAAAGCGCGAACAGCCTGTTCTCCGAGCCGATGAAAATCCGTGTCGAATCGGCCTCGCGCGCCAGTTCCAGCAGCTCGGCCACCGATTGCTTGTTCTCCAGATCGTCCAGCAGCGAGCGCACCCGGTCGAGATCGTGCAGCGCCGCCTCGTCCAGCAGGTTCGAGGCACCGCGCACGATCAGCACCGGCCGCCGTGCCGAATCCTCGCTCCACACCGCCAGCCCCCGCTCGACCAGATCGCGACTCGCCGAATCGAGCGCGCTCCGGCCCGAACTGATCTCCGCGCGCATCAGCCCGGCGGCATCGGCCAGCGTGCGCCCCGCCAGCCGCGCGGTGATGTAGTTCGACGCCTCGACCAGCGCGCCGGCGGGCAGGCCGCCGGGCAGAGCGACGACGCGGTTCTCCACCGCGCCGTCCTCGCCCACCAGCACCGCCAGCGCCCGCCCGGGCGACAGCGGCACCAGGCTCAACTGGGCAAGGCGCGGATCGCGGCGCGGCACCATCACCACCCCGGCGGCGGCGGAAAGCTCCGAAAGCAGCGTGGATGTCGCCGCCAGCGCCGCCTCGATCGGCCCCGGCCCGAATTCCCCCGCCGCCGCCAGCCGCCGCTCGATCGCGGCGCGCTCCTGCGCGGTCGGCTCGGCCACCTGCATCATGCCATCGACGAACAGCCGCAGGCCTGATTCGGTCGGCACCCGCCCCGCGCTGGTGTGCGGATGGCCCAGCAGGCCCAGATGCTCCAGATCGGCCAGCACCGACCGGATCGACGCCGACGACAGGTGCAACGCGCCACCGTCCGCCAGCGCCTTCGAGCCCACCGGCTGCCCGGTCTGCAGGTAGCCCTCCACCACCATCCGGAAAACCTCGCGGGCACGCCCTGTCATTTCGGAAATGGGGGTCATTTCGGAGAATGGCGGCGTGGTCATGCTGCTGCCTATCTAGGCGATTGTGCCCTGCGCGCAATCGCCTGACCGGGGTTTCCTTCGCGCGCCAATCGGCTAAAGCGCGGTCAAACCCGGCAAACCGCCGCGATTGCACAAAGGAATTCCCATGCGCCCTACCGGCCGCGCCCCTGACGAAATGCGCGACATCGAGATCGTCACCAGCTTCACCAAGCACGCCGAAGGCTCGTGCCTGATCTCGTTCGGCGATACCCGCGTGCTGGTCACCGCCTCGGTCGAGGAAAAGGTGCCGCCGTTCCTGCGCGGCAAGGGCGAAGGCTGGGTGACGGGCGAATACTCGATGCTGCCCCGCGCCACCCACACGCGCGGCAGTCGCGAGGCGGCCAAGGGCAAGCAATCGGGCCGTACCCAGGAAATCCAGCGCCTTATCGGCCGTTCCTTGCGTGCCGTCACCGATTTCAAGAAGCTGGGTGAGCGCCAGATCACCATCGACTGCGACGTCATTCAGGCCGATGGCGGCACCCGCACCGCCTCGATCTCGGGCGCGTGGGTCGCGCTGCGCCTCGCGGTCAACAAGCTGATGGCCGAGGGCAAGATCAAGGAAGACCCGATCAGCGGCAAGGTCGCCGCCGTGTCGTGCGGCATCGTCAAGGGCGCACCGGTGCTCGACCTCGACTACATCGAGGACAGCTCGGCCGATGCCGATGCCAACTTCGTGCTGATTGAGGGCGGCCGCATGGCCGAAGTGCAGGCCACGGCCGAAGGCGCCTGCTACGACGAGGAAGAACTGCTGCGCCTGCTCCGCCTCGCCCGCATCGGCTGCGACCGCATCTTCGCGGCGCAGGAAAAGGCGATCAAGGGGTGACCGTCCTGCGCAAGCTTGCCGGCAAGCTGGTGATTGCCACGCACAACGCCGGCAAGCTGCGCGAAATTGCCGCCTTGATGGCACCTTACGGCATCGAATGCCTGTCCGCCGGGCAACTCGGCCTGCCCGAGCCGGCGGAAACCGGCACCACCTTCGTCGCCAACGCCCTCATCAAGGCCCACGCCGCCGCCGGGGCGTCGGGGCTTCCGGCCCTCGCCGATGACAGCGGCCTTTGCGTCGCTGCCCTGAACGGCAAGCCCGGCGTCTACACGGCCGACTGGGCCGAGCGCCAGCCGTTCGAGGGTGATCCGGGCCGAGACTGGTACATGGCGATGGGCAAGGTGGAAGGAAAGCTCGCCGAACAAGGCTCCGACGTGGACCGCAGCGCGCATTTCGCCTGCGTGCTGGCGCTGGCCTGGCCCGAGGGCGACAGCGCGGTCTACGAAGGCCGGGTGAACGGCACGCTGACCTGGCCGCCGCGCGGCACGCTGGGCTTCGGCTATGATCCGGTGTTCGTGCCGCTGAACGACACCCGCACCTTCGCCGAACTGGACCCGGCGGAAAAGCACGCGATCAGCCACCGCGCCGATGCCTTCGCGAAACTGGTGGCCGACCAGTTCGGTGGGGCCTGAAAAGGCCGGCTGTCCTCGGGTCCGTTCGTGTCGTGCGGGAGAGGCTGGGATATTCGCTAGGGCACCCGCATCCCGATGACATTGCCCGCCGGCTCATAGCGGCAGGCCAGCACGTCCCAGCCCCGCCCGCGTTCGACCGCGCAGCCCACCTCGCGCGTGCCGCGCCAGATGAGCTGGGTATAGTGGCCAACGCTTTCCCAGTTGCCGTTGCGCGACACGTCGGGAAACTTGCCCGGCCGGAAATCGCTGCGCTCCTCGATGAAACCGCCGATCATCTCGTCGATCGAATAGGCGCCGGCGGTGCCCTTGAACAGGTTCTCGCCCTCACCGCCGCGCAAGTCCGCCGGGGCGTGTTCGAACATGCCGTTTTTCGCCAGAACCTGCGCCCAGTAGCGCGCATCGTCGGCGAGGTCGCGGCTCCAGACCAGCGGCGGCATCCCCACCCGCGCGCGCTCGCGGTTGTGCAGGTCCAGCACATGCACCGCAAATTTGTCGGCGAGTGGCGGGGCGATGCCTTCGAACACCACATCAATGCGCGGCGCGCGGGCGGACGCCCCGGCCCCTGCCGTCGATGCCAGCAAGCCCGCCAGCGCCAGTTGAACCGCCCGTCTCATCGCGCGCAAGCTTGACATGCGGCGGTTAAGGACCACTGAAAGCGCGATGGCCCGCGCGCTCTACATCCACTGGCCGTTCTGCCTGCGCAAATGCCCTTATTGCGACTTCAACAGCCATGTCCGCGACGGGGTCAATCACGCGCTGTGGCAGGATGCGTTGCTGGCTGACATGCGCCACGAAGCCGAACGGGCCGGGGGCGAACCGCTGGACAGCGTGTTCTTCGGCGGCGGCACGCCCTCGCTGATGCCACCCGCGCTGGTGGCGGCGCTGCTGGGCGAGGCCGAGCGGCTGTGGGGCTTCGCACCCGGGGCCGAGATCACGCTGGAGGCCAATCCGTCCTCGGTCGAGGCGGCAAAGTTCGCCGCGCTGGCCAGCGCCGGGATCAACCGCGTCAGCCTCGGCCTTCAGGCGCTGGATGACGAGACGCTGCACTTCCTGGGCCGGCTGCATTCGGTCAACGAAAGCCTGGCCGCGCTGGACATCGCGCAAGCGCACTTCGCCCGCGTCAACATCGACCTGATCTATGCCCGGCCCGGCCAATCACCGGCGCAATGGCAGGCCGAACTGGCGCGCGCCATCGGCTTCGGCACCGGACACATGTCGCTGTACCAGTTGACGATCGAGCCGGGCACCCGCTTCGCCACGCTGCTGCGCGAGGGCACGCTGAAGCCGCTGGACGAGGATACCGCCGCCGACCTGTTCGCGCTGACCCGCCAGCAGACCGGGGTGGCCGGGTTGCCCGCCTACGAAATTTCCAACCACGCGCGGCCCGGCGAGGAAAGCCGGCACAACCTGACCTACTGGCGCTATCAGGACTATGTCGGCATCGGCCCGGGCGCGCATGGCCGGCTCGGCGGGGCGGCCACGGTGCGGCACCGCAAGCCCGAGAACTGGCTGGATGCCGTCGCTTCCGCCGCGCACGGCATTGCCGAATCGCGCGCGCTGGGCCGTGCCGAACAGGCTGGCGAGGCGTTGCTGATGGGGTTGCGGCTGGCGGAAGGCGTGGACCTTGGCGGTGTGTCGCGCCGCTTCGGTTTCGGCATCGACGCGCTGATCGATGCCAACAAGGCCGCGTTTTACGCGCAACAAGGCCTGCTTAGCCGCGATGGCGACCGCCTCACCGTCACCCCGGCGGGAATGCCGCTGCTGGACGGGCTGCTGGGCGAGCTGGTCTCGGCCGATCTGGTCGAGCCGTGAGCCGCGAAACGGTGCTGGGCGAATGGCACGCGCATCTGGCGCAAGGCCTGCGCCGCAGCCCGCACACCGTCCGCGCCTATCACGCCACCGCCGTGCGGCTGCTCGATGCCACCGCCGCCGCCGACTGGGCCACCATCGCCGCGTTGAACGCCAACGACCTGCGCCGCCACCTTGCCGCGCGCCGCGCCGACGGCATCACCAATGTCTCGGCCGCGCGCGAACTGTCGGCGTTGCGGCGCTTCATCGCGTTCGCCCGGCAACAATGCGGGCTGGTGGACGATGCCGCCCCGCGCCTGCGCGGGCCGCGCGTCAAGAAGGGCCTGCCGCGTCCGGTAATGCCTGATGAGGCGCTGGCGCTGGCCGACATGGTGGACGACAACGCCCACCAGGACTGGATCGGCCTGCGCGACCGCGCCGTGCTGCTGCTGCTGTACGGCGGCGGCCTGCGCATTGCCGAGGCGCTGTCGCTGACCGGCGCGGTGCTGCCGCTGGGCGAAACGCTGATCGTGCGCGGCAAGGGCAACAGGCAGCGCATGGTGCCGCTGCTGCCGCAGGTACGCGCGGGAATAGAGGCCTATCTGGCGCGCAGTCCCTGGCCGATCAGCCGCGATGCCCCGCTGTTTCGCGGCGCCAAGGGCGGGGCATTGTCGCAAAGCGTGGTGCAGAAGGCGGTGGCGCAGGCGCGCAAGCTGCTGGGCCTGCCCGATACCGCCACCCCGCACGCGCTGCGCCACAGCTTCGCCACCCACCTGCTGGGCGCCGGGGCGGACCTGCGCAGCCTTCAGGAACTACTGGGCCACGCCAGCCTGGGGTCCACGCAGGTCTATACCCGGGTCGATGCCGCATTGATGCTGGACGTCTATCGCAACGCCCATCCCCGCGAGCGCTAACTGACCGTGCGGGGGTTGAAGGTGAGGTCCACCATGATCTCGCCCGAAATCGCTTCCAGCGCCTCGCGCACCGCGTCCCAGCTCAACCCCGCTGGCGGCTCCAGCCGCATCCTTGCACGGAACAGCAGTTCGCCCGACCAGGCGCTGTTCTCGGTGCGCGAGGTGAACTGCTCGATATTGGCGCCCAGATCGGCCAGCACGCTGGTGACTTCGCGGACGATGCCGGGCCGATCCTGCCCCACCAGTTCCACCCAGCCTGATTCGCCCCCCACAGGGGCCGCTTCGCCTGCCGGCACGATCACCACCTGCAACCCGCTGGCGTCGATCGTGCGGACCGCGCCTTCCAGCGTTTCCAGCCGGTCATCGGCCACCTCGACCAGCACCGAACCGACATATTTGCCGCCCAGCCGGGCCAGATGGCTGTCGAGCCAGTTGCCGCCGGCGGCCAGCACCGCTTCCGCCAGCGCCTGCGTCAGGCCGGGGCGATCGCTGCCCAGCACGGTAAGAATGATCCGCGTCGTCATCTGAAGTCCCTCAATCGTCCTGCCAGCGCCATACCCGCCACAGATAGAACGCAAACGCCAGCGCCGCCAATCCCCCCACCACCGGGCCGATCACCGCGTCCATCCGCGTCACCGCGTCCGCCGCCCAGACGCCGCCGCCGATCAGCAGCGCATCCCAGACCAGCGCCCCGGCAAAGGTGAAGGCCAGGAACCGCAGGTGCCCCATGTGCGCCAGCCCCGCCGGCACCGAGATCAACGTGCGGAAGAACGGCGAGAACCGCATGACGAACACGATCCATTGCCCGTGCCGCCGGAAGAACGCGGTGGATCGTTCGACATCGTGCCAGGTCATCGTCAGCCAGCGGCCGTGCCGGTGAACGAACGGTTGCAGCCGCCGATAGCCAAGCCGGTCCGCCGCAAGGAACCACACATAATTGCCCAGCGTGGACCCCAGCGTGCCCCACAGCAGCAGCGGCCAGAACGAGAACCGCCCTTGCGCCAGCGCCACCCCGGCGGCGCCCATGATGAGTTCGGACGGGATTGGCGGGAACACGTTTTCCAGCGCCATCAGGAAGACGATGCCGGCATAACCACCGGCGGCGATCGTCTCGATGATCCAGCTATCCATGCGCGAACGCCTGCCGGATCAGCTTGCGCGAACGCTTGAGAAGCGGCGTTTCCACCCAGCGGAACACCGCCACCGACAGCACCACCGCGCAAACCGTCATCGCCCCCGCCAGCGGCAGCACCGGCCACGCCACCTCGCGCGCCTCGTCCAGCGCCAGAAAGCCGTGGATCACCGGCAGGTGCAGCAGGTACAACGCGAATGAGGCATCACCCAGCAGCACCAGCCACCCGGCATTGGCCAGCGCCCGCGACAGCGCGCCCCGGCCCAGCCCGAAGCTCCAGATCAGCAGCGCGATCGGCGCCAGGTAGGCCAGTTGCATCCGCCACGCCTCGGCCATTCCCAGCGCCGGGAACAGGGCCAAGGCGCCCAGCAGCGCCGCCAGCGCGGCCGCTTCCAGCAGGGTGCCCTGGCCGCGCGGCAGCGTCGGGCGCGGCAGGCGATAGACCAGCATTCCGGCCGTGAAATCGAGCAGCCGGGTGAGCGGGTTGATGTAGGTGAGCCAATGAGTGAGCGTCATGGCGTCACCGGCGTGGATCGCCCCCTGCCCTTGCGCGGTCCGCAGCCACGCCACCCCCGTCGCCAGCGCCAGCAAGGCCCCCGCCAGCAGGCCCACGCGCCGCAGTGGCCAGAACGCCAGCCAGCCAAAGCAGGTGTAGAAGAACAGCTCGTCCGACAGGCTCCAGCTTGGCTCGTTCAGCGAGAAGTACCAGTGTTCGGCGGGAACACAGCTTTGCAGCATCGCCATGTTCACCACGCTGACCGGCAGCGCCGCCCACCCGGCCGTGACCGCGAACGGCAGCCCGATCAGCCAGTGCAGCGGGCCGATCCGCGCCACGCGCAGCACCCAGTATTCTTCCCGCGAGATCGTGCCGTCGCGCAGCCGCCCGCCATACGAATGGCTGAGGATATAGCCCGACAGCATGAAGAAGAACGAGACGCCCGCGAACCCTTCGGCGAACAGGCCTTTCGCCAGCCCCTGCAACGGGTTCGCGGTCTCGGCCAGAATCCACAGGTGCGACGCCAGCACCGCCAGCGCCGCGAAGAACCGCAGCGCCGTCAGTTGCTCCAGTCGGACGGAATCGCCCCCCGATTCCGTCCGCCCTGAGCCTGTCGAAGGGCTGTCCTTCTTCAGCCGCTCAGCCCGCCATCTCGGCATGACGCCGCTCGATCGCCGCCCAGATCATCGCCGCCGTATCGGTGCCATTGAAACGGTCGATCGCGACGATGCCGGTGGGCGAGGTGACGTTGATCTCGGTCAGCCACTCGCCGCCGATCACGTCGATGCCCACGAACACCAGCCCGCGCTTCTTCAGTTCCGGCCCCAGCACTTCGCAGATTTCCTGCTCGCGCGCGGTCAGTTCGGTCGCCTCGGCCGATCCGCCGACCGCAAGGTTCGAGCGGAACTCGCCCTCGCCCGGCTTGCGGTTGATCGCCCCGGCAAACTCGCCGTCGACCAGCACGATCCGCTTGTCGCCCGAGGCCACGTCCGGAAGGAAGGGCTGGACCATGAAAGGTTCGACCCAGGCGGCGTGAAACATCTCCAGCAGCGCCCCCAGGTTCGATCCGTCGGCGGGGATGCGGAACACCGCCTTGCCGCCGTTGCCGTGCAGCGGCTTGACCACCAGGTCGCCGCCGAACCCATTCGCTACCTGCCGCGACTGGAATTCGCGCACGTCCTCGATCCGCCGCGCGACCAGCGTCGGCGGCATGAAGCGCGCATAGTCCAGCACGAAGACCTTTTCCGGGGCATTGCGCACCGATGCGGGATCGTTGACCACCAGCGTGTGGCCTTCGAGCCGCTCGAGCAGGTGGGTGGCGGTGATATAGCCCAGATCGAACGGCGGGTCCTGCCGCATCAGGACGACGTCGATATCCTTGACCAGGTCGATCTTGCGGTATTCGCCCTTGGCGAAGTGATCTCCGGGGACGCGCTGAACGGTCACTGGCACGGCCCAGGCGGTCAACCGCCCTTCGTCGAGCGCCAGTGTCCCGACATCGTAGTGCCACACCGAATGACCCCGCGCCTGCGCGCTCAACATAAGGGCAAAGCTCGAATCGCCGCCAATGTTGATCGATTCGATGGGGTCCATCTGGACCGCGACGCGAAGGGTCATGGAAGCGCCTTTGTGCAGGGGTTTGCGCTCCCTTGCCCCGCCGCGCCCGGCAAGTCGAGAGGAGTCAGCCGAGCGAGGCGTTGGCGATGCGGCGCGGCCAGGTACGTGGCGCGACAAGTATGACGTCGATGGTCAGGTCATCACCGGGCTGCAGGAAGCGTGACGCCAGTCCCTCTGCCGCCGCCACGACCCTGCGCAAGCGGTACGCATCGATCGCCTGGCTAAGCTCGGCCCGGCGCGCCCGCCACTTCACTTCGACAAAGGCCACGGTGCGACCGCGCCGCGCGACGATGTCCACTTCGCCGCGCGGAGTTTTCAGGCGACGGGCCAGAATTCGCCAACCGGTAAGCCGCAGGTACCAGACCGCCAGCCCTTCTCCCTTGCGCCCCTTCCGCTCCGCCTCGGCACGATTGCGGTTCACTTCAGTTCCATCGCCCGCGCATAGAGCACCTTGCGGTCCTGCCCGGTGACCCGCGCCACCGTGGCGGCTGCCTGTGAGGCCTTGGAGGTCGCCAGTTCCGCGCGCAGTAAGGCATCGATGTCGAAGTGTTCCGCCGTTTTTGCCGCAGGCGGGCCGACGAGCAGGACGATTTCGCCCTTGGGAGGGTGGGCGGTGTAATGCGCGGCAAGGTCCTGCGGGGTGCCGGTGCGACATTCCTCGAACTTCTTGGTCAGTTCGCGCGCCACGGCCACTTCTCGCCCCGGCAGCACGTCGCCGATCGCCGCCAGCGCATCGCCGAGCCTCGGGGCGGTTTCGTAGAACACCAGCGTGGCGGGAACGGTAGCCAGTTCGCTCAGGGTGTCGCGCCGGGCCTTTTCCTTGTTGGGCAGGAACCCGGCAAAGAGGAAACGGTCGCTTGGCAGGCCGGCCAGCGTCAGGGCCACCACCGCAGCGCTCGGTCCCGGAAGGCTGGTGACGGCAATCCCCGCCTCGCGCGCCAAACGAACGAGGCGGTAGCCCGGATCGGAGATCAGCGGCGTGCCCGCATCGCTCACCAGTGCCACCGGCTGCTCCGCCATCAGCGCCAGCAGGCGGGCGCGGTCGCTTTCCGAAGCATGGTCGTCATAGCGGATCATCCGTTTTTTCAGACCGAGATGATTGAGCAACTTGCCGGTAACGCGCGTGTCCTCGCAAGCTATCGCTGACACGGCACCGAGTGTCGCTCTGGCACGATCGGTAATATCGCCGAGATTGCCAATCGGCGTCGCGACGATGTAGAGCCCGGGTAACAAGCGTTGATCCATGCGCCCTTGCATGGACCAGCCAAGGGCCGGGCTCAATAGCCACTGGTCCGGGTCGCAACTTGGGGAGCAATAGGCGATGTTTGAACGGCCGACGCAGCGGCGCACGATTCTGGCGCTTGGCACGATGGGCCTACTGGCCGGGTGTACGGTGATTCCCAAGGGCGCGCCCGAACAGCCTCCCCCTCCGGTCGAGCAGCCCAGCGCCACCCAGCTCCCTACCGACCAGCAACGTCACCGTGTCGCTCTTCTGGTGCCACTGTCCGGCCCCAACGGCGCGGTGGGCCAGTCGATCGCCAATGCGACGACCATGGCCCTGCTCGATACCAATGCCGACAACGTCCGCATCACCACCTATGATACCGCCACCGGCGCCCCAGGCGCGGCTGCGAGGGCCG
>JAGWVC010000023.1 GCA_018971065.1 Sphingomonadales bacterium
TCGCGGAAGCCGCGATAGACGACGTCGCCGCCGTCGTTGGCGACGGCGGGGCGGATGCGCGTCTCGATCAGGTCGAGGATCTGGGCGACGACGTCCTCGTCCGCTTCCTCGTGGCCGATGGTGGCCGATTCCTCGGCGGGGACGGCGATGGCGGCGGCGCTGCCGCCGGCGAACAGCGGCGCTTCCGAGACGAAATGATCGAGCAGGATGGCGACCACCTGCGGCTTGAGATCGGCCCAGGCGACCCCGGCGCCGGCGGTGACGGCGATGAAGTCGCGGCCGAACAGCACCCCGGACACGTCGCCCAGGCTGAACAGCGCGGCGGCGAGCGGCGAGGCTTCGGCCTGTTCCTCGTCGGTGAACTCCCGCGTGCCGGCGGGCATGACCTCGCGGCCGGGCAGGAACTTCAGCGTCGCGGGGTTGGGGGTGGTCTCGGTCTCGATGAACATGGGGTGCGCCTTCGCGGGGGGACAGCACGGCATTTAGGCGGCATCGGGGGCGGGTCAAGGCCGCGGGTACGATTTTGCCGGGACGCGCTTGCGGCGGGCGGGCGGGCTGGATAGGGCTGCGGCCCGAAGGAGATTGGGCATGGCGCGTTCGGTTATCGTCACCGGTGGGTTCGGGGTGCTGGGCAACGCGGTCGCCGAGGCGTTCGCGGCGGCCGGCGACAAGGTGGCGCGGATCGACTTCGCGCCGGCGGCGCGCAGCCCGCTGGCCGGGGCGCTCGACATCGGCGGGGTGGACCTGACCGACGCGGCGGCGACGGCGGGGGCGGTCGCGCAGGTGGCGGCGGCGCACGGCGGCATCGACGTGCTGGTCAACGTCGCCGGCGGCTTCGTGTGGGAGACGGTGGAAGGGGGCAGCCTCGAGTCCTGGGCGAGGATGCACGGGATGAACCTGGTCTCCAACGTCACCATCACCAAGGCGGCGCTGCCGGCGCTGAAGGCTTCGGGCGCGGGGCGGATCGTCAACATCGGCGCGGGCGGCGCGGTCAAGGCGGGGATGGGTTTCGCGCCGTATGCCGCGTCGAAATCGGGCGTGCACAAGCTGACCGAGGCGCTGGCCGAGGAACTGGCGGGGACCAGCGTGACGGTCAACGCGCTGTTGCCGTCGATCATCGACACGCCGACCAACCGGGCGGACATGCCCGATGCCGATTTCTCGACCTGGGTGCGGCCGGAGGCGATTGCCGAGGTGATCCTGTTCCTCGCGTCCGACGCGGCGCGCAGCGTGACCGGGGCGCTGATCCCGGTGACGCGCGGCGGCTGACGGCGGGCGGCGCGAAGGGCTGCTTATTCACTGGCCCTTCATGGAATGGACCCATATGTTCGGGGCATGAATTCGCTTTCGCGCGCGCATCGCGCCGTTCGTCCCGGCCTTGTCCTCCTTGTCGCCGCGCTGCTGGGCGGCGCGTCCGTGCCGGTGCTGGCGGGAACGCCGCCGCCGCCGGCCGCTTCGGTGCTGCCGCCGCTGCCGCCGCAGGACCATCCCTGGCTGTACAAGGGCAGCGACGTCCCGCGCGACCGCGAGTGGATCTTCGGGCAACTCCCGAACGGGCTGCGCTGGGCGGTGCGGCGCAACGGCGTGCCGCCGGGGCAGGTGTCGATCCGCATCGCCATGGACGTCGGCTCGCTGCACGAGCGGCCGGGCGAGGAAGGGTTCGCGCACCTGCTCGAGCATCTCGTGTTCCGGCAGTCGAAGTACCTCGGCGAGGCGCAGGCGATCCCGACCTGGCAGCGGCTGGGGGCGACGTTCGGCAGCGACACCAACGCCGAGACGACGCCGACGCATACCGTGTTCAAGATCGACCTGCCGGGGGCGACGCCGGCGTCGATCGACGAGTCGATGAAGCTGCTTTCGGGTATGATGATCGCGCCGACGCTGTCGGAGAGCGACATCCGCGCCGAGGTGCCGATCGTGCTGGCGGAGAAGCGCGAGCGCGGCGGCGCGGCGGAGCGGGTGCAGAACGCGCTGCGCGAGACGCTTTACGCCGGCCTGCCGCTGGGCGACCATCCGACGATCGGCCGGGTCGAGACGATCTCGAACGCGCGGCAGGACACGGTGCGCGCGTTTCATGCGCGCTGGTACCGGCCGGAGAACGCGGTGATCGTCATGTCGGGCGACGCCGATCCGGCGCTGCTGGCGGCGCTGGCGGCGAAATGGTTCGGCGGCTGGCGCGGGCAGGGCCCGCTGACCCCGCCGCCGAGCTTCGGCGAGCCGAAGCGGCCCGAGGGCGCCGACCCCGCCAACCCGGTGGCGCAGACCCGCGTCGTGGTCGAGCCGGAACTGCCGCGCGCGCTGACGTTCGTCCATGCGCGCGGCTGGCACGAGCATGACGATACCGTCGCCTACAACAAGGGGCTGATGATCGACCAGGTGGCGCAGGCGATCGTCAACCGCCGGCTGGAGGCGCGCGCGCGCGCGGGGGCGGCGTACCTGGCGGCGCAGGTGGTGCAGGAGAACATCAGCCGATCGATCGACGGGACCTTCGTCAACATCACCCCGCTCGACGGCAACTGGCGCGCGGCGCTGCGCGACGTGCGCGCGGCGATCGCCGATGCGGTGTCGCGGCCGCCGACGACCGAGGAGATCGCGCGCGAGGTGGCGGAGATCAACGTCACCTTCGAGAGCCTGCAGCAGCAGCGTTCGCTGCAGCCGGGCGGCAAGCTCGCGGACGACCTGGTCCAGGCGCTGGACATCCACGAGACGGTGGCTTCGCCCGAGGTCGTGCTCGACATCTTCCGCCAGTCGATCCCGATGTTCACGCCGCAGGCGGTGCTGGAGCACAGCCGCAGCCTGTTCACGGCGCCGTCGATCCGCGCGATCTACGTGACGCCGCAGGCGGGCGAGGCCGATGCCGCGGCGCTGAAGGCGGCGTTGCAGGAGAAGGTCAGCGCCAGCACCGCGGCGCGGGCGGGCGGCAAGCCGGTGTCGTTCGCCGACCTGCCGGCGATCGGCGCGCCGGGCAAGCTGGTCGGCGCGACGCCGACGGGGCTGCTCGAGATCGAGCAACTGGCTTTCGCCAACGGCGTCCGGGTGCTGCTGTGGCCGACCCGCGACGATCCCGGCCGGGCATCGGTGAAGGTGCGGTTCGGCAGCGGCTTCACGGCGTTCCAGCCGGCCGACGCGCCTTACGTGACGCTGGGCAACATGGCGCTGGTGCCGTCGGGCGAGGGCAAGCTGGGGCAGGACGAGCTGGAGCGGATATCGACCGGGCGCAAGATGGGCTTCGAGTTCAAGATCGACGACGGCAGCTTCAGCTTATCGGCCGAGACGCGCCGCGAGGATCTCGACGACCAGCTCTACCTGTTCGCCGCCAAGTTCGCGATGCCGCGCTGGGACCCGCAGCCGGTGCTGCGCGCGATCGCGGCGAGCAAGCTGCAATACGAATCCTATGCGGCTTCGCCGCAAGGGGTGCTGTCGCGCGACCTCAAGTACCTGCAGCGCGGCCGCGACCCGCGCTATCGTCCGCCCTCGCCGGCGGAGCTGGCGACGGCGACGCCCGAGGGCTTCCGCAAGGCCTGGGCGCCGGTGCTGGCGCAGGGACCGATCGAGGTGCAGGTCTATGGCGACATCGACCGGCTGAAGACCATCGCCGCGCTGGCCCGCACCTTCGGCGCCCTGCCCGCGCGCCAGCCGGCCGCGGCGGTGCCGAGCGTGGCGGTGCCGGCCCCGTCGCTGGAGCCGATCGTGCTGCATCATCGCGGCGACGCCAACCAGGCGGCGGTGGCGATCACCTGGCCGACCGGCGGCGGCAGCGGCGGCATCGCCGAATCGCGGCAACTGGAAGTGCTGAGCCAGCTCGTCTCGAACCGGCTGCTCGAGGCGATGCGCGAGAAGCTGGGGGCGAGCTATGCGCCGCAGGTGGCGTCCGACTGGCCGGTGGACCTGGCCAATGGCGGCACGATCACGGCGATGGCGCAAGTCCAGCCGGAGATGGCGCCGCGCTTCTTCACCGCGGCCGACGCGATCGCCGCGGACCTGGCGCGCAAGCCGGTGGGCGGGGACGAGCTGGCGCGGGTGGTGGAGCCGCTGCGCCAGCAGGTGACGCGGGCGGCGACCAGCACCGCGTTCTTCATGTGGCAGCTCGAAGGGGCGACGCAGGACCCACGCCGCTTCGCGATGCTGGGATCGGTGCTGCGCGACTATACCGCGGTGACGCCGGCGCAATTGCAGGCGCTGGCTGCGAAGTACCTGGTGCGCGAGAAGGCCTGGCGGCTGGAAGTGCTGCCGGAGGCGCCGGGGTCGGGCCAGGCCGAGCGCGGCACCAACTGACGCCGCGGTCTTGCGGCCCCCGGGGCGATATCGCCTCATCGCTTTGCATTCCTGCCGGGTGGCGCTATGGCGCGCCGCTTGACTGTGGAGCAGAGACGTGACGACCGAATGGAATCCGGGCAGCTGGAAGAATGCCGACGCCTTCGTGGCCAAGCACCTTCCGGGCTATGAAGACCCCGCCGCGCTGGCGAAGGTCGAGGAGACGCTTGCCGGGTTTCCGCCGCTGGTGTTTGCCGGCGAGGTCCGCGCGCTGAAGACCGACCTTGCCCGGGTGGCGGGCGGCGAGGGCTTCCTGCTGCAGGGGGGCGACTGCGCCGAGAGCTTCGCCGACCTGACCGCGAACAACATCCGCGATACTTTCCGCGTGCTGTTGCAGATGGCGGTGGTGCTGACCTTCGCCAGCAAGCAGCCGGTGGTGAAGGTGGGGCGCATGGCCGGGCAGTTCGCCAAGCCGCGTTCGTCCGACACCGAGACGATCGACGGGCTGACGCTGCCCAGCTACTTCGGCGACATCGTCAACGGCATCGACTTCGCCCCGGAATCGCGGCGCAACGATCCCGAGCGGATGCTGCGCGGCTATTCCTATTCGGCGGCGACGCTGAACCTGCTGCGGGCGTTCTCCACCGGCGGCTATGCCAACCTGCGGCAGGTCCACAAGTGGACGCTCGACCACATTGCCGAGAGTCCCTGGGCGAAGCGCTTTGCCGAGACCGCCGACCGCATCAGCGAGGCACTGGACTTCATGAAGGCCTGCGGGATCGATCCGGGCTCGGTGCCGCAGTTCGAGGGAACCAGCTTCTACACCAGCCACGAGGCGCTGCTGCTGCCGTATGAGCAGGCGCTGACCCGGCAGGATTCGCTGACCGGGCAGTGGGTGGATTGTTCCGCGCACATGCTGTGGATCGGCGACCGCACGCGGTTCGAGAATTCGGCGCACGTCGAGTTCCTGCGCGGGGTGATCAACCCGCTGGGGGTGAAGTGCGGGCCGAGCCTGAAGCCCGACGCGCTGCTGCGGATGCTGGACCTGCTGAACCCGGACAACGAAGCCGGGCGGATCACTCTGATCGCGCGGTTCGGGCACGACAAGGTGGCTGACGGGCTGCCGCCGCTGGTCGAGGCGGTGAAGGCGTCCGGCCACAGCGTGGTGTGGAGCTGCGACCCGATGCACGGCAACGTCGTCAAGGCGGAAAGCGGGCTGAAGACGCGGCCGTTCGAGCGCATCTGCGCGGAGATCGAGGGCTTCTTCCAGGTCCACCGCGCGCTGGGCACGCATGCCGGCGGCATCCACCTGGAGATGACCGGGCGGGATGTCACCGAATGCACCGGCGGCGGCGTCGACATCACCGACGACGGGCTGGCGGAATGCTATGCGACCAATTGCGACCCGCGGCTCAACGCGGCGCAATCGATCGAGATCGCGTTCGAGATCGCCGACATGCTGAACCTGGAGACGCAGGGCCGGGCGCGGTAGGCGCGTCGCCCGCGCCTCAGGCGCGGCGCTGCGTCCGCCGCAGTTCCTCGAACATCAGCGGCATCTCGTCGAGTTCGCTGGCGGGGAGGAACGGCTGCAGGTCGATGGCGATGCGACCGAGCTGGTCCATCGCCAGGCCGCGATCGAACACCAGGCCGTGGCCGAGGCCGCGCCGCCAGCAGACGCGCGCGAAGCAATCGTCCATGCCGGGCACCGACAGGCGCACCGCCATGCGCAGCGGCAGTTCGCGCGGGGCCTCGATGCCGGCGCCGCCCTGCGACAGGTTCTGGAGCTGGATGGCGACGGGCTGGCCGTCGCACCACAAGGTGGCCGGGCGGCGGATGCGCAGCCGGATCGGGCGGCGCGGGTGCTCGCCCGATTCCTCGATGAAGGCTTCGACGTCGATCGGCAGCAGGAAGCGGTAGCCGGATTCGAGATCGCGCTGCCAGACGCGCAGCATCGCGTAAGTCTCGCCGTTGGCGAGTTCAAGCAGCACGTAGGTTTCGGGCGGCACGTGTTCGAAATGGCGCAGCTTGCAGCCGCCGCTGGAGACGTCGCGGACGATGCACGGGTATTCGCCCGACTGGCAGACCAGCTTGGCCGAACGGATCAGCAGCGAGGCGCGCCGGTCGCCGCGCATCTCTATCACGCGGCCTTCGGGCCGCGGCGGGACGGTGGGGGAGGAGGATGAGGGGGCGTGGTCTGTCATGTCGTCCGGCTCCCGCAGGCGGTGGGTCCGCGATGCGTGGTAAAACCGGCATTAACCATGCGCGGTGAAGATGCGGTAAATGGCGGGGCGCGGCATTGACGGATGAGGGGCCGGAGCGGGGGGCGACGTGGCGCCCGTCTGCCGCTTCGGCCGGCGGACGGGCCTTCCCAAGGGCGGCAAACCTGATAGCGTGGAACCCGTGGGATTCAGGATGTCGGCCATATCGTTGCGCGGGATCGGGCGGGTGCTGGCCCGGGGCGCGCTGTTTCCGCTGGCGCTTGGCGCGGCGGCGGCGGGCGCGGAAGGCGGGGCGGGACTGCGCCTGCCCGGCGATGCGGCGGCGCACGCGATCGACCCGATGGCGAACGACAAGGTCGGCGCCTATGACTGGATCCGGCCGCAGGCGGACTTCTACCGGCGCGAGGTGATGATCCCGATGCGCGACGGGGTGCGGCTGCACACCGTGATCGTCGTGCGCAAGGGGGTGACCAACGCGCCGATCCTGCTGAGCCGGACGCCGTACAACGCGCTGGAGACGACGAGCCGCAACCGCAGCCAGAAGATCGAGGAGATCCTGCCGGTGGCCGACGCCGAGTTCGTGCGGGACGGCTACATCCGGGTCTACCAGGACATCCGCGGGCTGCACGGCTCGGAGGGCGACTACGTGATGACGCGGCCGTTGCGCGGACCGCTGAACCACAGCCGGGTCGACCATGCGACCGACGCGTGGGACACGATCGACTGGCTGGTCAAGAACGTGAAGATCACCAACGGCAAGGTCGGGATCATCGGTTCGTCCTATCTCGGCTTCACCGCGCTGATGGCGCTGGTCGATCCGCATCCGGCGTTGCTGGCGGCGGTGCCGGAATCGCCGATGGTCGACGGCTGGATGGGCGACGACTGGTTTCACAATGGCGCATTCCGCCAGCCGGCGTTCGACTATGTGCTGGCGCAGACGGTGGAGCGCGGCGGCGGGCCGCTGCCGGTGGGCGGGGCCGACGAGTACGAGGTCTACCTGAACGACGTCTCGGCGGCGGAGCACGCGCGGCGGTTCGGGGTCGACCAGATGCCGGCGATCCGCAAGCTGATCGAGCATCCCGCCTACGACGCGTTCTGGCAGGCGCAGGCGCTGGACCGCATCCTGGCCACGCGCAAGCTGACGGTGCCGACGCTGCTGGTGGTGGGGCAGTGGGACCAGGAGGACAGCTATGGCGCGCCGGCGGTGTTTCGCGCGCTGTCGGCCGATCCCGCCAATGCCGGGATGGTCAGCTTCGCGATCGGTCCGTGGCGGCATTCGGGGGTGAACTATGACGGCACCAGCCTGGGGCCGCTGCGCTTCGTCGGCGATACCGCGCTGGAGTTCCGCACGCGCTGGATGAAGCCGTTCCTCGACTGCCGGCTGAAATCCGTGCCGCCGCCGTGCCGTTCGTTCAAGGTGGTGACTTATGCGACCGGGGTCAACCGCTGGGAGGAGGCCGGGCAGTGGCCCGATGGCGCGGAGAAGCCGCTCTACCTCGGGCCGGGGCAGTCGCTGGGGTTCGACATGCCGGCGACGGGCGGCAGCGACCAGTACCTGTCGGACCCGGCGCGGCCGGTGCCGATGATGCCGCGGCCGATCCATCTCGACGGCGATCCGTGGAAGACCTGGCTGGTGCAGGACCAGCGCTTTGCCGACGGCCGGCCCGACGTGCTGACCTACCAGAGCGAGGTGTTGAGCGAGCCGGTCCACGTCAAGGGGGCGCCGCGGGTGGACCTGCGCGCGGCGACGACCGGGCAGGACAGCGATTTCGTGGTCAAGCTGATCGACGTCTATCCGTCCGAGGATTCGTCACAGCCGGACCTGGGCGGCTATGAGCTGGGTGTGGGCATCGACATCTTCCGCGGGCGCTATGTCCACGGTTTCGACAAGCCGGCGCCGCTGGAGCCGGGGAAGGTCTATCGCTTCGTTTGGTCACTGCCGAACGTCGACCACGTGTTCCTGCCCGGGCACCGCATCATGGTGCAGGTGCAATCGAGCCTGTTCCCGCTGTACGACCGCAACCCGCAGGGCTGGGTGCCGTCGATCATGGATGCGAGGCTGGCCGATTACCACAAGGCGACGCAGACGGTGCTGTGGGGCGGGGACAATGCCAGTGCCGTGTGGCTGCCGGTCAAGCGCGACTGAGGGAGCGCGGAATCAGCGGATCGTGCGGCAGGCGGGGTCGGCGAGGGGGGCGACCGGGCCGGCGCGGCGCCAGGCGAGGAAATCGCGGCTGGGCGGCAGCGGGCGGTAGTAATCGGTGAGGAAGCGGCGCAGCGCGGCATCGCGCAGCAGGTAGTCGCGATAGGTGAACGCGGCGGCCGGCGTGGCCAGCACCGGCGCCCGCTGCAGCAGGACCAGCGCGGGCGGGTGGCAGCGGATGTCCTGCGACATCGCCGCGAGGAAGCGGGCGGACAGGCGTTGCAGGGCGGGGGTGGAAGGGCCGACCAGCTCGCCCTCGGCGATCGCCAGCGCCATCCACAGCGAGTAGACACGCGGAGTCCAGAGCAGGCCGCGACGGTCGGGCGCGGGCCACACCGGATCGGCGGTGACCGCGGCGACGAACACCGCCTCGCCGCGGGGAACCTGCTCGAGATAGGCCTCGTTCACCGGGGCGCGGCGCGGGGGGTAGACGCCCCAGGCCAGCGAGCCGAGCAGCGCCGCGCCAAGCAGCAGCGGCAGCGGCCTGCGCAGGCGCAGCAGGTGCAGGCCGATGGCGAGCGCCAGCGCGCCCGAGGCCTGGAAGCTGTGATAGTCCCAGCCGCGGCGTTGCAGGAAATAGGCGGTGGCGGCGCAGGCGGCGAGGAGCAGCAGCGCCTGCTGGAACGCGGCCAGCGGCGCGGGCGCGGGGGTGCGCTCCTCGTCCCGCACCAGCCACAGGTAGAGCGCGGCGAGGAGCCAGAACAGCGTGTAGGGCTTGACCAGCATGAACAGCAGGGTCGGCTGGAACGCATAGTAGGTGACGCGGACCATCGGCACGATCTGCGTGACGAACGCGGGGGCGAACAGCAGGATCGCGGCGAGGTAGGCGATGGCGCCGGCCGCGAGCACGGCGAGTTCGGGCCGCCAGGGGCGCCACGCGCGGCGCTGCCCGGCGAACAGCCAGGCCTCGAGCGCGAGCGGCGTGAGCACGAAGTAGTGCTTGAGCGCGAAGCCCGGGGCGGCGAGGGCGCCGACGAAGAGTGCGAGCGGCAGGGCCACCGGTTGCCCGGCGCGGCGGCGGGCGATCAGCGCGAGATAGGGCAGCGTCGCGGCGAGCGCGATCTGCTCCCGCTGGCCGAGGCCGACCAGCGGCAGCAGCGTGGTGGCGGCCAGCGCCAGCAGTTGCACGCCGGTGCGCAGGCGCGCGTCGTCGGCCGCCAGCAGGTGGCCGACGAGCCGGGCGGAGACGGCGCCGAGCGCGACGAGCGCGGCCGACAGCACCGTCCACCAGCCGAGGCCGGTGCGTTCGGCCAGCCATTCGAGCGGGACCGCCGACCAGAACCACAGCGGCGGGTTCACTTCCCAGATGTCGGCATAGAGCCGGGCGCCGCCGAGCAGTTGCCGGGCGATCCAGAATTGCCAGACGACATCGTCCATCGGCGGCGTGGCGCGGGCGGGCAACCAGGCGAACAGCGCGGCGGCGGCGAGCGCGAGGCCGGGAAAGCGGCCGCTCGGGGCGAGCGCAGGGGGCCGGTGCGCGGCGGTGAACACGGCGTGGCGGCCGAGCAGGAAGAAGGTGGCCGAGTAGCTGGCCATCGCGGCAATGTGGGTGAGCGGGCTGTCGATGAAGCCGAGGTGGCGGGCCAGCGCGATCACGCCGAGGTTGACGGCATAGGCGGCCAGCGCGGCCGCGGCGAAGCGTGCGGCCTCGGCCAGGCTGGCCGGCCCGGGAGCGGCGAAAGTCCAGCGGCGGTGGAGGTGGTATCCGAGCGCCATCCCGACGAGATAGCCGGCGGCATTGGCGCGGTAGTCATCGGCGCCGAGGTGCAGGGCGAGGACGATGATCGCGTAGCCGATCGCCGTGGTCAGCGCGCCGACCGACAGGTAGCGCCTGACGGTGGGCAGCAGGCCGGCTGGCGGCAGACCGGTTTTCAGCAGGCGGGCGTTCATCGCGCCAGCTAGCCCGGACATGGTTAACATTCGGTCGACCGGCCGAGGGCGGCGGCGGCAAACGGCGGAAATTGCCGGGATTCGTTGCCGAACAGGCTTTACGGGACGTTAATGCCTGCGGGGTACACCGGAGGGCGAAGGTGATGAAACGATGACGGACCCGCTCGATGACGGACCCTGCGGCGAGCGCCCGCGCCTGTCCGTCGTCATTCCCTGTTACAACGAGGAGGCCAACCTGGCCGAGCTGGTGCGGCGCGTGAACGCGGCCTGCAGCGATGCCGCGATCGGCCGGCACGAGATCGTCCTCGTCAACGACGGATCGAGCGATCGCAGCTGGGCGATGATCGCGCGGATGGCGGAGCAGTCGGACGTCGTCGTCGGGGTCGACCTGGCGCGCAACTATGGGCACCAGCTGGCGCTGTCGGCCGGGCTGCAGGTGTGCCGTGGCGACTTCGTCATGGTCATGGACGCCGATCTGCAGGACCCGCCCGAACTGCTCGGGCCGATGCTGGCGAAGATGGCGGAGGGCTATGACGTCGTCTATGGCCAGCGCACCAGCCGCGCCGGCGAGACGCTGTTCAAGCGCGCTTCCGCCAGCCTGTTCTATCGCCTGCTGCAGAAGCTCGTCGACGTGCGCGTGCCGAGCGACACCGGCGACTTCCGGCTGATGAGCCGGCGCATCGTCGACCACCTGAACGCGATGCCGGAACGCTATCGCTTCGTGCGCGGGATGGTGAGCTGGATCGGCTTCAACCAGGCGGCGTTTCCCTATGAGCGCGACCGGCGCTTTGCCGGCGAGACCAAGTATCCGCTGCGCAAGATGGTGCGCTTCGCGGTCGATGCGGTGACCAGCTTCTCGACTCTGCCGCTGCGGCTGGCGGCGCACATCGGCCTCGTCGCCGGGCTGGTCGGCGCGGCGACGCTGGGCTGGGTGCTGGTGGCGTGGATGACCGGGCACGTCGTCACCGGGTGGACCAGCCTGGCCGGTATCGTGCTGCTGCTGGGCAGCGTGCAGTTGCTGATGCTGGGGGTGTTCGGCGAATACCTCGGCCGGCTCTACATGGAATCGAAGCAGCGGCCGCTGTACCTGATCGCGGAAATCAGGGCCCGGCGGGCCGAGCCGGCGGCGGTGAACCCGGTGCACGAACTGACCCGCAAGCTGCAGCGCGCGGTCCATGGCTGAGGCGGAGTTCGATGCGGTCGCCGCCGACTATGCTGCGCAACATGCGCGGTCGATCCGGCTGAGCGGCGAGGATACCGGGTACTTCGCGCGGTACAAGATCGACCTGGCACGGGCGCTGGCCGACCGGCGGGGCGTCGCGGTGCGCAGCATTCTCGATTTCGGCGCTGGCATCGGCAATTCGCTGCGGCCGTTGCGCGCGCGGTTCCCCGATGCCGCGATCACCTGCCTCGACGTGTCGCAGGCTTCGCTGGAGCAGTGCCGGCGGCTGGCGTCGGGCGCGGTCGATTTCCAGTGCTACGACGGCGAGACGCTGCCGCCGCGCGGCGGGTTCGACCTCGTGTTCACCGCCTGCGTGTTCCACCACATTCCCGCCGCGCAGCATGTGGCGTTGCTGCGCCAGATCCGCGAGCGGCTGGCGCCGGGCGGGCTGTTCGTGCTGTTCGAGCACAACCCTTGGAATCCGCTGACCCGCCACGCGGTGCGCCATTGCCCGTTCGACGCCAACGCGGTGCTGATCGCGGCGCCCGAGATGCGCCGCCGGCTGCGCGCTGCCGGGTTCGCGGCGGTGGAGCAGCGCTATACCCTGTTCTTTCCGGGGCCGCTGCGCGCGCTGCGCCGGATGGAGCCGGCGCTGGCCGGTGTGCCGCTCGGCGCGCAATACCTGCTGGCAGCGCAATGAATTCCGGCCCCCGGCGCCGTTCAGCGCCGGGAGCGGAACGCGAGGGTTACTTCGGCGCGAAGCGGATGCCGCCGTCGAGGCGCAGGCACTGGCCGTTGATGTAGGTGTTGCGCGCGATCTCGAGTGCGAGGCTGGCGAATTCCTCGGGGTGGCCGAGGCGCTTCGGGAACGGCACCGAGGCGGCGATGTTGTCGAAGATCTGCGGCGCGTGTTCCTTGACGCGCAGCATCGGCGGGGTGGCGAAGCTGCCGGGCAGGATCGCGTTGACGCGGATGCCGAGGTCCATCAGGTCGCGCGCCATCGGCAGCACCGTGGCGTTCACCGCGCCCTTGGCGCCGCCGTAGGCGACCTGGCCGATCTGGCCGTCCTGCGAGGCGATCGACGAGGTGAAGATGATCGCGCCGCGCTCCCCGTCCTCGTTCACCGGATCGGCGTTGGCCATGCCCAGCGCGGCGATCGAGGCGATGCGGTAGCTGGCGGTCCAGACGCCTTCGGCGGTCTTGGCGATCTCCGAGGTGGGGGTGCGCTTGTAGGCGCCGATCTTCTTGTCGAACGACACGGTCTTGCCGCCACCGGCGACCACGGCGCAGTGGACCACGACGCGTTCCTGTCCGTGCGCGGCGCGGGCCTTGGCGAAGCCGGCCTCGACGCTGTCCTCGTCCATGATGTTGACGTTGCAGAACACGCCGCCGATCTCCGCGGCGAATGCTTCGCCGGCTTCCTCGCTGATGTCGAACACGGCGACCTTGAGGCCGGCGTCGGCGAAGGCCTTGGCGGTGGCGCGGCCGAGGCCGGAGGCGCCGCCGGTGACGATGGCGGCAATCGAGTTGTCGAGCTTCATGGCGTTCCTCCTTGGCGCCCGGATCGGGCGGCGAAATCCGGGGGTTGCTTTACGGCGATTGCGCGCCTGCGCAAGGCGGGGCGGGGGGCCGGCCTTGCGCCATCGCCGTGACGTTGACGACCCGACGGCGGCGACGTTGCGATGAAGGGCGGCGCGTTGGCGGAAACTGCGGATGATCCTGCGCGCATTGTCGGGACGCGCGGGCTTGTGCGGTGGAACGGGGCATGGTGATGGAGCCCATCCGGGACGAAAGGGGAAGAGGACGATGGCGAGCAGCCCGCAGAGCAACTTCGGCATGGACACCAGCGACGTCGACAAGTGGATCGGCAAGCCGATCGTCTTTGCCGAGTTCTGGGACCCGTGCAGCGCCACCGACATCCGTCGCTGGGTGCAGGCGATGGATTATGCCAACCCGCTGCACTGGGACGAGCAGTTCGCGCGCGGATCGAAGTTCGGCGGCATCGTCGCGCCGCAGAGCTTCACCGTGGCGATGGACTATGGCCATGGCTGCCATCCGTCGTGCGTCGGCAGGATTCCGGGCAGCCACCTGATCTTCGCCGGCGAGGAGTGGTGGTTCTATGGCACGCCGATCAAGCCCGGCGACAAGCTGTTCCAGGAGCGCACCTTTGCCGGCTACAAGCTGGCCGACACCGCGTTTGCCGGGCCGACGATGTTCGCCGACGGCGATACCGTGCATCGCAACCAGCATGGCGCGCTCATTGCCAAGGAGCGCGCGACCTCGATCCGCTACCTCGTCGAGGAGGCGGCGAAGCGCGCGGTCTATGACAAGGGCAACCGGCCGCCGAAGCTGTGGACGCAGGCGGAGATCGACGCGGTCAACAAGCTGCGGCTGGAGTGGATCCTGTCGAACCGCGAGGGCGTGTCGCCGCGCTTCGGCGACGTGAAGGTGGGAGACAGGCTGCCGCGCCGCGTGATCGGGCCGCACAGCCGGGTGACGTTCGCGCTCGAATGCCGGGCGCACAAGCAGAACATCTGGGGCACCTGGCGCTGGAACGTGCCCGAGGGCATGATCGACCCGGCCTGCGAGGATGCCGGGTTCGCTGCCGACATGACCTACGATCACGAAATGCGGAAGATCGATCCGCGCCAGGGGGACGGCCTGCACCACGGGCCGTCCTCGGGCCACATCAACGCCGAGAAGGGCGAGAAGGTCGGCATGGGCGGGGTCTATGGCTATGGCTCGTCGATGAATGCCTGGCACCTGGACACTGTCGGGTACTGGGCCGGCCACGACGGCTATGTCTGGCATTCAAAGACGCAATTCCGCAAACCCGCGTTCGAGGGCGACGTCGCCTATATCGACGGCGAGGTGGTCGAGATGACCGAGGCCTCGCCGGTCGGCATGCCGATGGTGACGGTCAAGACGACGATGACCACCCAGGACGGCGACGTCATCCTGAAAGGCACGGCGGACGTTTCGCTTCCCGCTTGATGGCCGGGGCGCCGCGCGACACAATGCGCGGCGACGCAGCGGAGGAGCGGGGCGATGGATGCGCATGACCAGATCGTGCAGGTGATCAACCTCTACGGGCTGGCGCTCGACTGCCAGCGCTGGGACCTGTTCGACCAGGTGTTCACCGAACACGTCGATGCCGATTTCGGCCCCGGCGTGCACTGGACCGACCTCGCGCGGTTCAAGGCCGACTTCGCGGCGTTCCACGCGCCGTTCGACGCGACCCAGCACGTGATGACCAACCACAACGTCCGCGTGCTGGGCGATGTCGCGCACGCGCTGACGTATGGGTCCTGGCGGCTGATCCGGCGCGCGGCGGAAGGGGACCCGCTGTGGGACGGCACCGGCTGGTACGACGACGAGCTGGTGCGCACCCATGCCGGCTGGCGCATCCGCAAGCGGGTCTGCCGGGTCGTGTGGTGGACCGGCAACCCGAAGGTCAAGGAAACGCTGCCCGGGGTGGTGTTCGAGGACGTGCGCGATTCGCTGCGCGGCGACGAGCGCGCCGGGCGGCTGGGGATCATCCGCGCGATCGATGGTCGCGAGGGCGACTGATGGCGGCGTGCGACGATGGGTAAGGCGCGCGACATGGTGCGGATGAGCCCGGCGGAGGTCGAGGATTTCCTGCGCGGGGCGCACAGCCTGCAGGTGGCGACGCTGAACGCGGATGGATCGCCGCACCTGACGACGGTGTGGTTCGCGCTCCACGACGGGGCGATCCTGTTCGAGACCTATGGCAAGTCGCAGAAGATCGTGAACCTGAAGCGCGATCCGCGCATCGCGGTGCTGGCGGAGGCGGGCACGACGTATGACGCGCTGCGCGGGGTTTCGATCAACGGGCGGGCCGAGGTGATCGAGGCGCAGCCCGGGCGGACCGCGCTGATGGAAGTGCTGGTCGCGCATCACTTCGCCGGGCAAACGGCGGAGCAGGTGCGCGCCACGGCGGCGAAGATGGCGGAAAAGCGCGTGGTGGTGCGGGTCGTACCGGAGAAGACGATGAGCTGGGACCATCGCAAGCTGGGCGGCAAGGGGCCGGTCTGAGGCCATCGCCGCGGCGGCGGACAATCCGCTCGACAGGCCCGGCGGCATCGTCGACAAACCGGTCAAGCAGGCCCCCGGGGAGAGCGGCGCGCGTGAGCTATCTTGGCGAGTTCCGGGACAACTGGCGGCCTTTGCTGGCGGCGGCGGTGGGGAGCGGCAGCGGGCTGATGGTGGCGTCGTACACCACCTCGCTGTTCTCGCCCTACCTGATCGCGGAGTTCCACTGGTCGAAGGCGCAGTTCTCGCTGATCGGGATGACGATCTTCGCGGCGGTGGTGGCGATGCCGCTGGTCGGGCGGCTGACCGACCGCTTCGGGGTGCGGCCGCTGGCGCTGGCGGGGGCGTTGCTGCTGCCGCTGTGCTTCGTCGGCTATGCGTTGCAGCAGGGGCAGTTCTGGTTCTTCGCGCTGTGTTCGACCGGGGTGCTGGTGCTGGGCAGCACGACCACGCCGACGGTGTGGTGCCGCCCGGTGGCCGAGCATTTCCACCGCGCCCGCGGGTTGGCCCTGTTCGTGGTGACCGGCGCGCCGGCGCTGGCGGGGGCGCTGCTGCCGCGCCTGCTGGTGGCGGTGAACGATCACTGGGGCTGGCGCGTCGGCTATCTGGTGATGGGGGCCTATTTCCTGGCGGGCGGGTTGCTGGCGGTGGCGATGATGCCGAAGGTGGAGCCGGGGCTCGAACGGGCGGAAGCGGCGCGCGCGGGGCAGGCGGGTGCGTTCGGCGAGATCGTGCGGACCCGCGCGTTCTGGGTGCTGACCGGGGCGATGGTGCTGTGCCTGTTCCCGACCCAGTTGCATGCCGCGCAGATGATGCTGATGCTGGGCGAGGCCGGGCTGGACCGCTATGCCGGGGCGGACGCGTTTTCCGCGTTCGCGGTGGGGTCGATCGTCGGGCGCGGGATATGCGGGCTGGCGCTCGACCGGTTCCCGCCGCGGCTGGTGGCGGCGCTGTCGATGATGCTGCCGGCGGTCGGCTATGGGTTGATCGTGACGCACCACGGGGCGGTGGGGCTGATCACCTTCGCGATGCTGCTGGTGGGCATTGCCTACGGCGCCGAGAGCGACCTGCCTTCGTACATGGTGGCGCGGCATTTCCGGATCGAGGTGTTCTCGCGGGCGATGAGCCTGGTCTATTGCGGGGTGCTGTTCGCCTCCGCGACCGGGGCGGTGATGCTGGCGATGGTGTTGCACGCGACCAACAGCTTCATGCCGTTCATGACGGCGGCGGCGGTGGGGGTCGTGATGGGTAGCCTGCTGTTCCTGGCGTTGCCGGCGCGGGGCGTGGATGAGGAGGAAGCGAATGGCTGAGCAGACCATGTGGAAGATCCTGCTGCTGATGAAGCGCAAGCCGGGGATGTCGGTGGAGGCGTTCCGCGAATACTATGAGACGAAGCACGTGCCGCTGGCGATGCGGTATGGCGGCGGCGTGAAGCTGGCGAAGTACGTGCGGCGGTTCCTCGATCCGCAGCCGCATGGCGAGTTCGGCGACGGCGGCGAGCTGGCGTACGACGTCATCACCGAGCTGTGGTTCGACGACGAGGCGGTGTTCCGGGGTACGCTGCAGTACCTGACGACGACGGTCATGCATCCCGACGTCTGCGCCGACGAGCTGAACCTGTTCGACCGGCCGTCGATGCGGATCGCCACCTGCGTCGAGTGCGAGGGCGTGCCGGGATAGGAACCCCGCGCCGCCTGGCCGGTTCGTGCTGCAGGGACCTGCAGGAAAGGACCGGCGATGCCGCGCGTTCAGACGAAGGATGGGACTTCGCTCTTCGTGAAGACCTGGGGCGAGGGGCGGCCGGTGGTGCTGATCCACGGCTGGCCGCTTTCCGCCGATTCGTGGGACCCGGTGGCGCTGGCGCTGGCCGAGAACGGGTTCCGCGCGATCGCATACGACCGGCGCGGGTTCGGGCGATCGGACCAGCCGTGGCAGGGTTATGACTATGATACCTTCGCCGATGACCTGGCCGAGGTGATGGAGCAGACCGGCGCGTACGAGGACGTGGCGCTGGTGGGGTTCTCGATGGGCGGGGGCGAGGTGGCGCGCCATCTCTCGCGGCATGGCGGGCGCGGGGTGAGCCGGGTGGCGCTGGTGTCCTCGGTGGTGCCGTTGCTGGCGAAGGGCGACGACAACCCCGACGGGGTTCCGGCATCGGTGTTCGACGAGATGGCGGCGGAGATGCGCAAGGACCGGGCCGCGTTCTTCCGCACGTTCTTCGACGGGTTCTTCGGCATGGGGCTGGTCAGCCGGCCGGTGAGCGGCGAGCAGATCGACCAGGCCTGGGCGACGGCGATGATGGCCGGCCTGCACCCGACGCTGGCGGCGGCGCAGGCTTTCGCCAGCACCGATTTCCGGCATGACCTGGCGGCGTTCCGGGTGCCGACGCTGGTGATCCACGGCACCGCCGACAAGACCGTGCCGATCGACCCGACCGGTCGGGCGGTCGCCCGCGCGGTGCCGGGGGCGCGGCTGATCGCGTACGACGGCGAGCCGCACGGCCTGTTCGCCACCGCTACCGACCGGCTGATCGGCGACCTGCTGGGGTTCCTGGGTGAGGATGCCGGCGGCGCGGCGGTGCTGGCCGGGCTGGAGGCGGCGGACCCGGAACTGCGGCAGGACCTGATCGACGAGATCACCCGCGAGAGCGTGATCACGCCGAAGCTGTAGGGTCAGGCCTCCGGGCCGGCCCAGCCGGGCAGGTGGCGGGCCTTGTGGCTGCGGGCGAGGGCGAGCGCCTTGACCAGCGCCTTGTCGAAGTGATCGGCGAGCTTGTGCGGCTTGATGTGGTCGCGCAGGAAATCGGCCCAGAGGAATTCGGTGTAGGGTATCGTGCTCTTGGCATAGCCGCCGGCGCGGCGGACCTCGCCGGCGAGGCTGCGGTAGGGATCGTCCGCGAGCTTGCCGATGTGGCGGGGCAGCTCCTTCCAGTCGCGGCGCCGGCCGTGCGCGTCGTAGGGGTGGAGCCAGTTGCGCGCGTCCATGAAGCTGAAGAACCGGGGCCGGGGCAGGTGGCCGAGGTGGGCTACGAGCGAGACCAGCACGGTTTCCACGCCCTCGTCATCGAGCGCGCGCAGCAGGTGGTGGTTGTCGATCAGCCACAGCGTGTCGCCGGGGCCGGTGACCGCGGGGATCATGTGGCTGCCGAGGAATTCGCCGCCGTCGCGGTGGGCGCGGGCGCGCCAGGCATCGCGCTTGCGCGCGACCTCGCGCTGGCCGAGCGTCATCTGCGTGGGCCGGAGGTCGCGGACGGCGACGGGATGGAGGACCGGTTCGATCGGGTGCGACAGCGCCATTCAGGGTCTCCCGGAGGTCAGATCGGCGCATCCTGCCATTCGCCGCCGGCGCGGGCCACCGCGTCGGCGACGCTGAAGGTGCAATCGTCGGCGAGATCGGCGTGGCCGGCGGTGCGCAGCAGGTCACGCACCCGGTCGTGGGCGCGGGCGAGGATCAGGCGGCGGCCGGCCTGGGCCTGGCCGGTCGCGAACTCGGCCAGGGCGTCGAGCGCGGTGGCGTCGAGATCGTTCGATTCCTCGAGGCTGAGCACGACGGTGTGGCCGGCGAGCCTGCGCGCGCGATCGGCGATGGCGTGGAGCGCGGATTCGGCATTGGCGAAGATCAGCGGGGCGTTGGGGCGGAAGATCAGCACGCCGGGGACGTGGCGGGCATCGCCGTGGCGGGTGCAATCGACGAAATCGTGCGTGCCGGGCATGCGGCCGAGCTGGGAGATCGAGGGGCGGGCGAGATCGTAGAGCAGGTTGGCGATCGACAGGGCGATGGCGACAAGCATGCCGTCGAGCACCCCGAGCGCGAGCACGCCGGCGGTGGCGGCAAGGGCGATGCCGCCGTCGCGCCGGATGCGGAACAGGCGCAGCAGCGGCGCCGGCGACAGCGCGTGGGTGAGCGCGGCGATGACGACGGCGGCGAGCACCGGCTCCGGGATGCGGGCGAGCAGCGGCGCGGCGAACAGCGCGAGCGCGAGCAGGATCGCCGAAGCCGCCGCGGCGGCGAGGCGCGAGCGGGCGCCGGCGGCTTCGTTGGCGTTGCCGGCGGAGAAGCCGGCGCCGGCGGGCATGCCCTGGCCCAGCGCCGAGGCGAGGTTGGCATAGCCGAGCGCGGCGAGTTCACGGTTGGCGTCGATGCGATCACCGTGCTTGAGCGCGAGCGCGCGCATCGTGCCCCAGGATTCCGCGAACAGGATCAGCGCGATCGGCGCGGCGAGCTGGGCGAGGCGGGGCAGCAACTCGGTGGGGGGCAGCGCGGGATGCGGCGGCAGCAGCGCGACCGGGCCGGCGAGCGCGACGCCCCAGGTTTCCGGGCGGGCGAAGGCGCCGAGCGCGATGCCGGCGACGATCACCATCAGCGCGCCGGGGAGGCGCGGTTCGTGGCGCAGCAGCAGCAGCGCGGCGAGTGCGGCGAGGCCGAGCGCGATGCTGGGGGCGTTCCAGTGGCCGGCCTGCGCGGCGAGCGCGGCGAGCACCTCCCACACCGGCCCGGATGCGCCGGCGACGCCGAACAGGCGCGGGAGCTGGCGGATGATGATCAGCAGCGCCAGGCCGAAGGCGAAGCCGCGCAGCACCGGGCGCGAGATGAAGCTGGCGAGGCTGCCGAGGCGGAACGTGGCGAAGCCGAGGAACATCAGGCCGACGATCGCGGTGAGCGCGGTGGCGAGCAGCGCGCGGACCGGTTCCGCCGCGCCGTGCGGCACGATCGACGAAACGGCGGCGGCGAGAATCGCGGCGGACGAGGAGGTGGGGGCGATGACGGCGAAGCGGCTGCGGCCGACGAGCGCGTAGACGAGGCCGCCGGCGACCGCCGCGACCAGCGCGCGGCCGGGGGCGAGCCCGGCGATGCCGGCGTAGGCGACGGCCTCCGGCAGCAGCAGGCCGGCGACGGCGAGGCCGGTGAGGACATCGCGCGCGGGGGGCTTCATGGGCAGGACAAGCCGCCGCGCGGCGGCCATCGATTCGCCGGTGCCGGGGGCGGAAGTTGACACGGGTTGACAGGGTTCAGGGAGCGATTGGATCGGGCGGATTCCGGGTTTCCGAATGGCAGCAGGGAAGGGCGGGCGCGATGCATGGGCGCCGTTGTGGCAGATTTGCGGCGTGTAGGAAAATGGCGGGTGCGGGGTGATGGGGGCGGAGATTCCGGTAGGGCGGCTTTTGTGGAGAGGATGGCGTAACCGGCCATTCCGGACACGACAACGTTGCGGACATGCAACGGGAGTGAGTTACGAATGCAATGATTTGGTGGGATTGGCCAACCAGCAGGCGAGTGGGTCTTTTGTCAGCGATGGGCTGCATCGCCGCTGCACCTTGGGTTTTGATCGGCTGGTCGACCAGGGATTGGCGGGGGCTAATTGGCGGAACCGCTTTTCTGTTCATTCCGCAGATCGTCGGTTGGCTTCTTTTGGTGGGATTGGCAACTGGCCAAATGCCATCCGCATATGGCCGGTCGGAATCGCGCGATGCTTCTCCGACGTGGTTCTGGCTGATCGGAGCAGCCTACGCGGGACTGGTGCTCTTCTTCCTCTACATAGTCCTAGGCGTCGTACTTGTCGGCTCCATTCCTGGGTTCTGACGTCAGCTCCCCCGCGACCCAGCCGTTGCAGCGGCCATTCCCGACACGACAACGTTGCAGACGTTCTAGGTGCGGCTGACTCGGGCTCATTGAACATCATCCCTCACGACCGTAAAACACGTTTTGGCGTGCCCACGCGGCCGTGCCGATAAGCGGAGACGGCATTATGCTGAGTAAACCGATAGGCTTTTGCATTCGAACTTGGCGCGATGACTTTACAAACAAGGTCACTGCCGTTGCGTTGGATATGCATGCCATTTTCTTCAATATCGATGGCCAGCCAGTCGCATCGGTGACAGGCCCATGCGAGACGCTCGCTGACTTCGAGGCCCAGATTGACATTCTCATGGACCAACTTAGCGCCGCGCGTAAGGAGGCGAGAACCGCGTTTTCGCGCTAAGGCCGACGTCCGCTCCCCCCAACTTTGCTGCCGTAGCACGCCGTTGGCAGCCGACCCGATAGCCGCCGATTGTTCATGAGAGCCCGCCGGCGGCTAACCACCCAGAACGGGACAGGCGAATGCCTGACAGATGAGCCGGTCAGGCGGAACGGCCTCGGAGGTCAAGCAAACGCCGTCGGTCTTGCCGGCGAAAGACACGCGACCGCGAAGGATCGCGCAAGGCGAAGGGATTGCGGGAGCGCGAGGGGTCGGAGCGTTCGCTTGTCGAACGCGACCATTGTCCGACTCCCCCTCGCACTTTCCTTTTCTTCCTGTCGCGGAGTGACCGGATTTACGCCGGCTTCTTGGGCAGCCAGATCTCGGCGGTGCCGGTGGCCATGGTCTTGCCGAGCTGGTTCTTCATCAGCTGCTTGACGTGGACGAGATGGCGGCCGTTCTCGTCGACCGACTTTTCGGTGACTTCGCCGGTCTGGATCGTCACGTCGCCGGTCAGCGCCGGGCCGCGGTACGAGCAGTTCGAGTGGACGACCATGCCGTGTTCACCGGCCCAGCCGGCGAGGTAGTCGGTCATCCAGGCGCCCATGCTGGCGCCGTAGCCGTAGCCGCGCGGCATGCCGATGCGGCGGGCGTACTTGGGGAACAGGTGGCCGCGGCTGGGGCCGAAGTAGGCGCCGTCGGTCAGCTCCGGGTTTTCGAGCTGCATGTCGGGATCGTTCTCGTGCCCGGCCATCTCCGGCGTGAAGCCCATCGCGAGGAGGTCCTGCTTGCGCAGGTTGAGGGTGCCCCAGGTGTTGACGATGTAGGCGCGCCATTCGGTGGTGAAGCTGGAGATCGAGTGCGGGCCGAACACGCGTTCAGGCAGGTGCTCACCCACCTGGACGTCGTCCCACCAGCGTTCCTTGTGGCCGAGGTCGCGCAGCATCTTCACCCAGGTGGCCTTGCGCGCTTCGAGCTCGTCAAGCTGGGCGTCGGTCCATTCGGGATCGTCGGCCTGCGAGGAATCGGTGCTTTCACCACCGGCGGCGGCGCTGTAGCGGATCGAGGTGGAGCGCTGCTTCGAGATCAGCTCGCCGTTCTGGTTGCGATAGAAATTGTCGCCGCGCTGGAACACGGTGTCGCCGAAGCCGGTCTGCTTGACGACATAGTCGAACGGAATGCGTTCGTTGTTGACGATGTCGCCCGCCTGGATGGTGGGGCCATAGAACCACCATTCGTCGCCGCCGAACAGCAGGTGGCTGTCGGGAATGCAGCCGACGCAGGCCGGGGCGGCGCCGTGGCCGTCGTCCACCGCGATCGAGAACGACTGCGGGGCGATCAGCTTGCCGTGCTTCGACGCGGCGGAGAACGCCGGGTCGTAGTGAAGCAGGTTGGGGTAGTGCATCGCGTGGACCCAGCGGCGGATGTCGTTGTTGGCGATGGGTTCGCGCAGGTACGAGCTGTCGCAGACCTTGCCGAGGTACTTGTCGATATCGGAGGTGTCGAGAGTGGCCATGATTCAGGCTCCTGGAAAGTTGGCGAGGATGGTGGCGGTCTGGCCGCCGTCGACCAGCCAGTCCACGGCGGTGACGAAGCTGGCGGCTGGAGAGCAGAGGAACACGCAGACGGCGGCGAGTTCCTCAGGATAGCCGGTGCGCCCGAACGGCGCGTTGGCGGCCATTGCGCTGGCCATCTGGCTGGCCTGAGCCTCGATACGGCCCATCAGCGGGGTGTCGATCAGGCCGGGAGAAACCGTGCAGATGCGGGCGCCGCGCTGGCCGAAGGCGTGCGCTTCGCGGCGGGAAATCGCGCGGACGGCGATCTTCGACAGCGGGTAGGCGAGCTGGGGATTGTCACCGGTGAGGGCAAGCAGATCGACGCTGGGCTTTGCCGGCAGCGGCGCGTTGAACGCGGCGGCGCCTTCGGGCGGCATCGGCATCGATGCGGAGTTGGACGAGAACAGCACCGCGCAGGACTGGGGCGCCATGCGGCTGCGGATCAGATCGACCAGCGTGACGGTGGCGTCGAGGTTGATCTCGAGAATGCGCCGGGCGCCGCACATCGTCGGCGAGACGCCGGCGGTGTGGATCACCGCGCCGATGGGTTTGCCGGCCAGCGCGGCGAGGAAATGGTCGGCGAAATCGGGCGCGGTCATGTCGGCCGCCAGCGTGGCGACGGTGGCGCCGGCGGCGCGCAGCGGGGCGGCGACGGCCTCCAGGCGTTCGGGATTGACGTCGATCAGCAGCAGGTCATCCCAGCCGGCTTCCGCCATCTGGCTGGCGCAGGGGGCGCCCATGCCGCCTGCGGCTCCGGTGATGATGGCGATGCCTTGCGCGCGCGGTCCGGCCATGCTGCGGTTCCTTCCGATGTGGTGCGCCGTGCTGGCATGGCGCGGCCCGGTGGGGAAGGGGGGAACGGAACGCCCCGGCGATCAGGCCGCCAGCAGCGCGCGGGCAGCGGCGATGCAGGGGGCGAGGCGATCGGCCGGGCCGACGCCGGCTTCGGCAAGGCTGCGCTGCGGGATTTCGAGGCTGATGGGGATATGCGGCGGGATCTGCGCGAGGAACGCGGCCAGCGGCAGTTCGCCGGTGCCGGGGGCCATGCGTTCGTACATCGCTTCCTCGATGTAGGTTTCGAAGCGCGGTTGCCACGGGGCGTCGCAGAGCTGGACATAGCCGATGGCGGACATGTCGGTTTCCGCCAGTTGCGCGTTGGTGCTGCCGAGACGGAAGAAATGCATGGTGTCGATCAGCAGCGTGAACGCCGGGTGGGCGACGCCCTTCACCGCGGCTTCGGCGGCGGCGAGGGTGCGGATCGGGCCGAGCGAGCCGAGCTCGGCGGAAACGGCCAGGCCGCGTGCGGCGACCATTTCGGCAAATTCGGCGAAACCGGCGATGGTGCGGCCAAGGTCCTTGTCGATGCTGACCACGGCGACGCGTTCGCAGCCGAGTTCGGCGACAAGGTCGAGATCGGCGGCGTAGCGCGCCATCGGCTGGTCGGGCAGGACCGCGAAACCTTCGACGAGGCCGAGGCGGACATCATGGTCGAGCAGGGCCCGGCGGGTATCGCGCCGCAGTTGCGGATCGTCGCGGAAGGACCATTCGCGATAGCCGTGGGGGTTGTAGCCGCCGGTGGTGGCAAGGCCGAGGCCGAGCGACTGGCAGCCGAGCCGCGCGGTCATGGCCACGAATTCCAGCGGCGGCATACCGAACACCGACAGCCGCTCGATCCCGAGGGGGCGCCTCGTTACCGGTCCGCTCACATCAGGCATCCGCCATCGACCGACCAGACCGAGCCGGTGGTGTAGCTGGCGCGGGTGGAAGCGACCCACACGACCAATGCGGCGACTTCCTCGGGCGTGGCGAACGGACGGCCGACGAAGGTGGGGCGCTGGCGCAGCGCCTTCTCGTCGTCGGACAGGTCGATGTGGTTGTGGACGAAGAAGCCGGTTTCGGGGTTGAAGCGGCTGCCGGACGAGAACGCCTCGGGGTCGCGGGCGAAGGTGGCCCAGGGGGCGACGCAGTTGACGCGGATGTTGTGCTTGCCCAGTTCCTTGGCGAGCACGACGGTGAGGCTGTGGACCGCGCCCTTCATCGCCGAATAGACCGGCAGGCCAAGATCGCCGACGAGCCCGGCGGTGGAGCCGATGTTGACGATGGCGCCGGCCTTGCGCTCGATCATCTGCGGGAGGACGGCGTGAGTCATCCGCAGCACGGTGCCGAAGTTCAGATCGATGTCGCCGGCCCACTTGGCGGGATCGGAATCGGCGAACAGACCCTGATCGACATTGCCGCCGAGGCCGTTGACGAGCACGTCCACCGGCCCGAGCGGGGCGGCGGCGGCAAGGATGGCTGCGGGCGCGGCGGGATCGAGCAGATCGGCCTGCGCGAACACGGCGGCGGCGGCGCCGAGGGCCAGCGCCTTGGCGACCACTTTCGCCCCGGCGGCGGCGTCGCGGCCGACGATGACGACTTTGGCGCCTTCGCGGGCGAATTCGAGCGCGATGCCACGGCCGATGTTGGCGGTGGCGCCGGTGACGATGACGACCTTGCCGGCCAATCCGAGATCCATGCTGCGTTCCTTCCCAGTTTGGCGGCAGCATAAGGCGCGTGGCGCGCGGGCGGCAAGCGGCGCGCGCGTCGCCCCGGCGATTGCGGGCCGGTCCTGCAACGGGACAGCGGGGTTGATTAATCCCGGTGATGTCATTGTTCATCATGGAACTTGACGATAGGTATTGGCGATAGTCGGCAAGTGATGAGGCGATGATCGCGAGGTTTCCCGATCGGACATGGATGCGGAACCTGCTGCTGGCGGCGGCGGGGGTTTCGGCATTTGCGGGAGTCGCGCGGGCCGATACGCCGGGGATTTCGGTGACGACCGACCAGACCTTGCGGTTCGGCAGCTTCGTCGTGCCGTTCACGGGTTCGCGGACCATTGATGCCGGGGGCGCGGTTGCCAGCGATGGCGTGTTTGCGGCCGGGAACGATCCGGTGGGGCCGGCGCAGTTCACCATAACCTATGACCGTGGCCCGGGTAGCACTGCCCCGGTCACGGTGATCGTGCAGGTGCTGCTGGCCGGGGCGGCGTCGCAGGTTCAGGGCGGGGTTAGCGGCGGGCTGTCGACGTTCAGCACCGACCTGCCGGGCGTGACCGCGCTGCTGCCGGGGCAGGCGGTGACGTTCTCGATCACCAATTGCCGGACCCAGACGTGCAGCCAGACTTTCCACGTCGGCGGCAGGCTGGACGTGACGCGGTTCAGCGGCGGGGCATCGCTGGCGATCCCGCTGCCGGTGAGCGCGACCGTGCTGGCGGTGATGTGATGCGGTGGCCGTGCATTCTGGCGCTGGCGGGCGCGGTGGTGGCAGTGCCGGCCGGGGCGAGCGGGCTGGCGGCGACCGCTGCCGGGCAGGCGCGCGCCGAAGTGGTGGCGCCGCTGGTGGTGACGCGCGAGGCCGACCTCGACTTCGGAGCGGTGCTGGCGGGGAACAGCGCGGGGACGGTGACGGTTTCGAGCGCGGGCGTGGCCAGCTATGGCGGCGGGGTCGATGCGGCCTGCGCGGGCGGGGGATGCGCGGCTGTCCATGCCGCGCGGTTTGCGGTGCAGGGCGAAGGCGGGCGCAGCTATACCATTGCCGTGCCGGACGCCGTGACCGCGCAAGGGACCGCGTTGCAGGTGGGCGACAGCGCGCCGCCGCTGACCGTGGGTGGCCTCAGCGTGCGCAGCGACAGCCGGCCGGGCGACGGGGCCGTAGGCCAGCTTGACGCGGCGGGGCGCGACGGCTTCGGGATCGGCGGGACGCTGCAGGTTCCGGCAGGCGTTCCGGCGGCGCGCTATCGCGCGACGGTGCCGGTTACGGTTACGTATGGTTGACCATATCGCGCTATGTGTTTCAGCGGCTTGGCGGGTTCGTGCCGCGATTCCGGGCAGGCGGAATGGCCTCGCCAATAAGTAGAGTTACATAACCCTGCCTTAACCTATCCCGTTTAAAAGCACCGTTGTGGGTGAGGCGGAACGCGCCGCCTTGCTCGTACTGCAACGGTTTCGCGCCGACACCTTCCCGGGTCGGTCGCATTGGGTAGGGAAAACCAAGATGAAGAAGATCGTGATTGCGGCGGCGATGGTCGCGCTTTCCTCGGGTTCCGCTTTCGCCGCTTCGGGCAACACCTCGACCGCCACCGGCTCTGCCAGTGCCGTGGTGGTGGCGCCGATCGTGCTGACTCACACCGCCGGCACGTCGCTGAACTTCGGCAAGTTTACCGCCGGCACCGGCGGCACCGTGGTGGTGTCCTCGGCGGGCGTGGCTTCGGTGACGTCGGACGTGGGCATCGTTCCCGGTTCGACCGCTTCGGCCGACGGCTTCACCGTGGCCGGCGATGCCAGCCGCTCGTTCTCGATCTCGACCGCCGCCGGCACGGTGACGCAGGGCGCCAATTCGCTGAGCTTCACCACGGCGCCTTCGGCTGCCAGCGGCACGCTGAGCTCGGGCGGTGCGGCTTCGTTCACGGTCGGCGGCACGCTGACGGTTCCGGGGACGGCCGTGGCCGGATCGTACACCGGCACCTACACCGCGACTGTCGCCTACAACTGATTGAAACGCCGGAAGCGCGCGGCGACACACGCACGCTTCCGGGCCATCCGAATCGAGGGGTGACGGCCCGACGTCACCGTATCCGTGCGGCGATCCGCGCCCGCGTGCATCATCAGGATAAAGCCCCCTCATGCGCCATGTGTCGGCCCTGCTTGCGTTGTTGGCGTTGCCCGGAACGGCCGTGGCCGCTTCGGGCAGCAGCGGCGCGATTCCGGGCAGCGCGGCAGCCACGGCGGTTGTCCCGCTGACGCTGCAGCACTGGTTCGGCGCGCTGGACTTCGGCAGGTTCGCGGTCGGTTCGGCAGGGACGGTGAAAGTGGATGCCGCGACGGGGGCGGGATCGGTGACCGGCGGGGCCGCGTTCGTGACCGGATCGACCACCGGGATGGACTATTTCCTGGCCTATGGCGATCCCAACCGCTTGATCTCGATCACCACCGGCAGCGGCACGGTGACATCGGGCGCCCGTTCGATGACGTTCACCACCACGCCGATGCTGGCGGCGGGCTACCTGCCCTCGGTGGGCTCCGGCTATTTCACCGTGGGCGGCACGCTGAGCGTGGCGGCGGGCCAGGGGGCGGGAAGCTATCTTGGCAGCTATCCGGTGACGGTCGCCTACAACTGACCGCGCATCCCTGCACACGGTTGTGGGCATGTGGCACGGCGCGGTTGCCAAGACCCCGTAACACTACCTAATCGCGATTGTCCTTCCTTGACCGGAGTTGGTTGATCGCCATGCAGATACGCACGTTTTCCGTTCTGGCCGGCGCGGGTCTCGCGGTGCTGGGCGGCGCGGTTTCTGCCCAACCGGTGATGCCGCTGGGCGGCGCGGCCAATGTGCCGCGTCCGGCCGCCGCTGCCGGGGCGATTCCCGAAGCGGCGCCGGGGCAGGCGCCGGCGGGGTCGGTCGGCGGGATGGGGGACATCAACCTGTACCCCAAGCGCGTGGTGATGACTGATCGCGATCGCACCGCCAGCATCGGGCTGTACAATCGCGCGGCGGCGACTGGCGACTATGATATTGCGCTGGGCGACATGCTGATGACCGGCGAGGGGCGGCTGGTTGACCTGGCCAGCGTGACCGACCCGGCGCTGAAGGCGAAAGTGCAATCGGCGGCGGGGATGCTGAAGTGGTCGCCGCACCGGGTGACGCTGCCCGCCAACGAGGCGCAGATGGTGCGGATCATGGCGCATGTGCCGCCGGGTCTGGCGCCGGGCGAGTATCGCACCCACTTTTCCGCCGTGGCGGTGCCGCCTGAAAGCGGTGATCTTTCGATCGAGCAGGCGGCCGGGGCGACGCAGGCGGGCAGCGTGGGCGTGCGGATCGTGCCGCGCTTCGGCATCAGCATCCCGGTGATCCTGCGGGTGGGCGAGACGACGCTGACGGTGGGGCTGGACGGCTTCAAGGTCGCCCGGCAGGCGGGCGGACCGGTGTTCGCGCTGCGCATCACCCGATCGGGCACGCGATCGTCGTTCGGTGACATTGCCGTGACCGCCGCCGGGGTGAAGAAGCCGATCGGCGAGATTCGTGGCATCGGCGTCTATACCGAGATCGGCGAGCGCGCGGTGCAGGTGCCGATCGACCCGAAGGCCGATCCGCGCAGCTATGCATCGGGCGCGAAGCTGACCGTGACGTATACCGATGACGATTTCGCCCCCGGCAGGACGCTGGCGCGGCAGGACTTCATCGTGCCGTGAATTCGCGGGGGGAGGGCAGCCCCGGCGGTGTGCGAACCCGGCGGCGCGGGCGGGTTCCCGCCGCGCTGGGCTCGGCGCTGATCGGTGCCACCCTGCTGCTGCATGGCGAGGACGCGGAGCCGCCGCCGGGCGATGGCGCGCCGGGACCGGTGCATCCCCGCGATGGCCCGCCACAGGCGATGCCCGAGCCGGATTTCGGGGCTTATCGGCTGGAGGTGATTCCCGAGGCGAAGCACGCGGCGCGCAGGCGGGCGCGGCCCAAGCCGGCAGTGGCGGCGGTTGCGCAACCGGTCGCGGTTGAGGTCGCCGGGGCGGGCGCGGACCTGATGACGCCGGAGGTGGACGCTGTGCCGGTGTCGGTGCCGCCAAGCGCGCCGGTTTTGGCGGAGCCGGGGCAGGTCGATCCGCCTTTGGCTGTGGTGGTGACCGAACCGGCAGAACCCGCACCGGTCCCAGAGGCTGCGGCGGTGGTGCAGGATGTTGCTCCGGGGCCGGCGGCGGCGCAGGTTGACGTCATGGCGTCGCAACCGGTGGCGGCACCGGCATCCGCGCCCGAACCGACCCGGCTGGCGCTGGCAGAGCCGCGCAGGGTGACGGTTGACCTGCCGGAGCCGGCGTTCGGCATGGTTCGGCCCGAAGGTCCGGCGGTGCCATCGCGCGCTGCGGCGGCGACCGCGCCCGTGCAGGCCAAAGCGCCTTCGGGACTGGCGTTGCCGCATCCGCAGTTCGGCCAGCAGCAACCGGGTCGCGGGGTTGCGGCAGTGGCGGCAGGGCAGACGGAAACGTCGGGGCTGGCAGGCGGGGCGAAATCGCCGATGGCGGGGTTCGTGGCGGCCGCGCCGTTCAGCGGTGACGACGAACTGATCCTGCAACTGGAAACCGCCGGCGGGCAGGTTTCGGAGACGATCACCGCCTATGGCACGCGCGCCGGGACCTATCTGCCGCTGGGCGAACTGGCGCGGATGCTGGACCTGGCGATCGTGGTCAGCGACGACGGGCGCTATGCTGCGGGCTGGGTGCTGGACGAGAAGCAGCAGGTCTCGATCAACCTGCGCGAGGGAACGATGCGGGTGGCGGGGCGTGAGATCGCGCTGGCGCCGCGCGACGCGGCGGCATTCGACGGTGAACTGTATCTGAAGGCCGAGCGTTTTGCCGAGTTGATGCCGCTGACACTGAAAGTGGACTTGCGCGCGCAGACGGTGAGCGTGAAGACCGGGGTGCCGTTCCCGTTCGAGCAGAAGGCCGCGCGCGAGGCGGCGCGCGAGCATTTGCAGAGCCGGGGCAGCGGCGGCGCGCAACGGCATTATCCGCGCGAGGACACGCCGTGGGTGGCGGCGTCGTTTCCGCTGGGCGACTTCGAGATGCGCGGAGTTTCGGATTCGGGCCAGGGCACGCGGGTGGAGAACGACATCCGCCTGGCCGGCGACCTGGCGTTCATGACGGCGCGGGTGTTTGCCAGCACCAGTTCGCGGCAGGGGCTGACGGCGGCGCGGATCGAACTGGGGCGGCGCGATCCCGATGCGCGGCTGCTGGGTCCGCTGCGTGCCACCGAATTCCAGATCGGCGATGTGTCCACCGCATCGCTGCCGCTGGGGTTGCGCGGCATCGGCGGGCGCGGCGCGATGGTGACGAACACGCCGCTGGAACGGGTTTCGGTGTTCGACAAGATCGACCTGCGCGGCGAATTGCCTGACGGCTACGAGGCGGAGCTCTATCGCAACAACACGCTGGTGGGATCGACGCGCACGGCGGTGAACGGGCAGTATGCGTTCCTTCAGGTGCCGGTGGAATTCGGCCTGAACGTGTTCCGGCTGGTGCTGTACGGCCCGCAGGGGCAGCGGCGCGAGGAGGTGCGGCGGATCACCGTGGGCGACGGGCGGCTGGGCCGGGGCGAATGGCAGTACAGCGTCGGGTTGGCGCAGAAGGACGTCAACCTGCTGGACGTGCGGCCGGCGAACTTCGTGCCGGGACAGGATTTCGGGGCATGGCGGGCCACCGCGCAAGTGCAGTACGGGCTTTCCACGGCGCTGACGACGGTGCTGAGCGGGGGCTGGTATCAATCGCAGGGGGCATCGCACTGGCTGGTGACCGGAGGGTTGCGCAGCGGCATCGGCGGCATGGCGGCGCGGCTGGACATGGGGGTCGAGGGCGGTGCCGGCAGCGGGAAGGCGATCGAGGCGGGGCTGGGCGGCAAGCTGGCCGGAGTGAACTGGACCGCGACTCACGCCGAGTACTTCGGCACGTTCAGCGATGAACTGGCGGCGTTCTCGATCGATCCGCTGCGGCGGGCGAGCGAGGTGGACGCCAATGCCACGATCCGCTTCGGCCCGGCGGCGCAGGCGCGCACCGTGCCGGTTGCCCTGCGGTTCCGGCGTATCGAATATGCCGACGGCCGCATCGAGACCGATGCCTCGCTGCGGGCATCGACGCTGATTTCGCGGGTGCTGGTTTCGAACGCGCTGGCCTGGAATCGGAGTTCACAGCCAGGGACGGGGGCAGGGACAGGGGCGAGTTCGCGGATGACCGGATCGTTCGACCTGGCGACGCTGTCGGGCTCAAGGACGCAGTTTCGCGCCGCGTTGGACTATACCGTGCTGCCGGTGCCGCGGTTGAGTGCGGTGCAGGCCGAGGTGGACCGGGCGTTCGGCAAGGAAACGCTGGTCAAGGCATCGGTGGCCCACGCGCTGGTGACCGGCGACACCACGCTGGGGCTTTCCGCCGTGCGGCGGTTCGACCGGTTTTCTCTGGCGTTCGACGGCAATGTCACGCTGCCGCGCCGGACTTATGCGGCGACCCTGCGGCTGGGGTTCAGCTTTGGGCGCAATCCGTTGACGCGGTCGCTGTTCATCGACCGGCCGGGGCTGTCGGCGGGTGGGGCGGTGGCGGTGCGGGCCTGGGCCGACGAGGATGGCGACCACCGTTTCCAGCCGGGTGAGGCGGGGCTGGAAGGCGTGGAGTTCGATACCGGCACGATGACCGGCAAGACCGACCGGCGCGGCGTGGCGCTGATCGGCGGGATCGGCGACGGGACGCGGGTGGGCTTGCACCTGAACGCCGAGACGCTGCCCGACATCGCGATGGCGCCGGTTTCGGAAGGGATCGAGATCGTGCCGCGCGCCGGGCGCATTCATGTCAGCGGGTTCGCGGTGGAGGCGCTGAGCGATGTCGAGGGCACGGCTTACGTCGGCGCGGGCGGGCGCGAGGTTTCGGGCCTGCACCTGCTACTGGTGGATGGCGCGGGCAAGCCGGTGGCGAAGGCGCGGACAGCGGCGGGCGGTTCGTTCCTGTTCGAGCAGGTGCGGCCCGGGCGTTACCGGCTGGCGATCGATCCCGGGCAGGCGCAGCGGCTGGGCATTGCCCTGGCCGGGGCGCAGGACGTGGTGGTGGGCGCGAAATCGGCGACAGTGCGCATCGACGTGCGGGTGGCAGTGACGGCAAGGGCGGACGGGCAATAGGCGTTTGGTAGCCGGCTGAAATCGAGCGCGTGATCTTGGCGCGGGTTGATGCAACGCAATGTCAATTGCGGGCGGGGGCGCGAAGTTCGGCAGCGACACAAACACGCAAGGATGAACGATGAGCCACGTCCCCCACGAACTTCACGACGAATTCCCCCAGGATGCCGCGCTGCTGCATGAGCTGAAGGTTTCGGATGCGCATTTCCAGAAGCTTTCGGACCGCTATCACGACGTGAACCGCGAGATTCACCGCATCGAGGCGGAGGTTACCCCGGCTTCGGACCAGGCGCTGGAAGCCCTGAAGAAGCAGCGACTGGGCCTGCTGGACGAGGTGGCGCAGGCGCTGGCGAAGGCCCGCGCAACCGCGTGACGCTGCGATCCCGGCGTCCGTGCGGGCGCCGGGGTTTTGCTGTGAAAATTGCTGTTGAGGTGGACGGTGAAGGGAATCGAACCCTCGTCGTAAGCTTGGGAAGGCTGAAAAGTTGCCTGAATCCCGCAGAAATCCGCTATTTCCGGTTTGGAACAAAACACGAACAAAACGGAATCAATACTGGATCAATGCAGGATCAAATGCGTTTTCCGAGCCCATTTCACCGCGCCATTACCGCGGGGTTTTGAGGGGGTATTTTCGGGCTATTTGGCCGATCTGCCGAAGCAGGCGATCCGGCTACGAGCACGACCATCACGCATACCGGGTTGCCACCGAATGTAACGCGGTTCGAGCTGCTGCAACTGTTCGAGCAGGTGGCCAGGCCCGGATTTGGCCTGTCCATCACCGCCGTGGCGCTGGTGCGGCAATACGTCCGCAAGACGATGGACGCGGACTACCTCAAGGGCCGCATCTGCGCCGTCTGGATGCAGGCCTGCCGCTTCGCCGAAACACTGGGCATCACTCCGCGCTCGATCAACTAGGCCGAGCGCGAGCTTGAACGAGCAGGCTTCATTATCCGCAACGCCGGCATCAACGGCGCCCGTGCCGGCGATCGGCAGGATGGGATCATCACCTGGGCAGCAGGGATCAACCTCGCCCCGCTGATAGGTCGCTATGTCGAGCTGAAGGGCAAGGCAGAGGCGCTCGCCCTGCAAGCCCGTGCCATCAGCCAATGCCGCGCCGAGATCCGCCAACTCGGCCAGCGCATCCGCGACGCCCGCGACGACACCCTGCGCCAGCGCGCCGAGGCCATCCTGCCCGACGGTCGCACCGCCCGCATCACCAGCATCGCCCGACTGACCGAGATCCGGGAGACCCTTTCCGCCATGCTCGACGCCATCGCCAGCACACCGCCCGACCATTCCCGTGCATCAAAAACTTCCGACGCGCCGGAAGAAAACGACGCACCCAATATACAAGACAAAAACTCATCACGAAGCTGTAGCGCGCGGCCGGGCACACCGGAGCGCATCACACCCGCCGCCGCCGTCAGCGTCGCCACAGAGGGCTATCAGGGGCTTGTCGAGGCCTTGGGCGGGCCGACATGGCCGAACATCGTCGAAGCCTCCTGGCGAAGCTGCGGCCGGCTCGGCATCGCCCAAGGCACATGGGGCCGGGCTTGCCAGCACTTTGGCCGAGAGCGGGCCGCGCTTTGCGTGCTGCTGATCGATCGCAACTTCGAATTGCCAAGCGGCCACCGCTACAAGGCGCGATCCCCCAGCCGATGCCTCTCGGGCACGCCCGCGTGGACACTACTGCGCGGTATGCCTACCTCGACGATAAGCAACTCATCGAGATCGTGCAGCGCGATGGAGCGCGGCAGGGCTTCGTAGCCCCACCAGTTGAGCGCCGCATTGATATATAACACAAAGTATGATAGAAGCGGGACTGTCGATGAAGGATGATCAGCGAACCCGCATTTACAAGAACCGCTGGTTCGCGAAGTTTGCGAGCCGGGAGGGGATCAGCGATGCAACCTTGGTTGCGGCCGTTGCCCGGGCCAATAGCGGCTTGATCGACGCCGACCTTGGCGGCGGCCTCATCAAGCAGCGGGTTGCCCGGGAAGGTGGCGGGAAGTCAGGAGGATACAGGACCCTCGTATTCTTTCGCCAAGAAGAAAGGGCCGTGTTCGCGTTTGGCTTTGCCAAGAGCGGCAAGGCAACCTCAATCCGATCGAATTGCGGACCTACAAGCAGGCCGCCGCGATCATACTTGCGCTGACGCAGGCGCAAATCGATGCAGAAGTTGAAGCAAGCCGTTTGTTCGAGGTGAATGACGATGCCCAGGACCTATAAGAGCGAGGCGCTGGCCGCCGTGCATGAGATGATGGAAGGGCTGCACGAGGCCGGCTCCATCGACAAGCGCACGCTGCGCGAATTCGACGAGGCCTGCCTCGCGCCGGCGGCGCCCCTGCAGCCGGACCAGATCAAGGCTATCCGTGAGGCTGAGCACGTCTCGCAGCCCGTGTTCGCTCGCTATCTCAATGTCTCGAAGAACCTTGTTTCCGACTGGGAGCGCGGAAAGAAGCGGCCCGGCGGCCCCGCCTTGAGGTTACTCTCGATCATCCAGCGCAAGGGGTTGGGGGCGGTGGCGTAACGCACTTACCGGTCAAGTTCCTTTCCACGTGGCAATTTCTTAAATGGAGAGTGAGCGGTGAAACGGTTCGCACATTCCGTCCCGGGAGCGCCGGAAGCTGATTGGGAGCCACTGGAGGAGCACCTTGCGGCCGTAGGTCAGCGGGCAGCACAGTTCGCGTTGCCCTTTGGTGCTTCCTCCATGGTGCTGGCGATGGGCCTGCTTCACGACATCGGCAAATGTGCGCTGGCTTATCAAACCTACATCCGGCAACCTGCCAGCGATAGCTTGCGGAAAGGACCGGACCACAGCACTGCGGGCGCGATAGAAGCATCCACCACCTATAAGGGCGCGCTGGGTCGGCTGATGGCATTTGGCATTGCCGGCCATCATGGCGGCCTGATGGATGGGCCGAACCTTACCGGCCGGCTCATCAAGCAGGTCGAGGACTACACCGGCTGGGAAGCTCATGCCGGCTCATTGCCTTCTGCGGCCGACATGAGCACCATGCCGATCGGCCGAGGTGTGAACGCCATCGACAAGTCCTTCACGCCCGCGTTCCTCGCGCGGATGGCGTTTTCCTGCCTGGTCGATGCAGACTTCATCGAGACCGAGCGATTTTATGCCGAGTCATCGGGCGACGCACCACCGCCGCGTGGCGGCACCGTCGAGCAGCACCACCTCGACGCGGTGCGCGCCCACATGGCGGGCCGCCGCCGCAGTGATACCGAACTGAACTGCCTGCGTTCCGAAATTCTCGACCACGCCAATGCCAAGGCCGCGTTGCCGCCGGGGCTGTTCACGCTGACCGTGCCCACCGGCGGTGGCAAGACGCTGACCTCGCTCAGCTTCGCACTCGAACACGCGCTGGAGCACGATCTGCGCCGGGTGATCTACGTGATCCCGTTCACCTCGATCATCGAGCAGACCGCGGCGGTGTTCCGTGAACAGGTCAAGCTGGGCGACGCCGTGCTCGAGCATCATTCCAGTTTCGACTGGGACCGCAGACCGCCTGCTACTGACAACGATGCCGAATCCGAAGGCCCGCAAGGTCTCGCCAAGTTGCGGCTCGACGCCCAGAACTGGGATGCGCCGATCGTCGTCACCACCGCGGTGCAGTTCTTCGAAAGCCTGTTCGCGGCGCGCACCAGCCAGTCGCGCAAGCTGCATAACCTGGCGAAAAGCGTGATCGTGCTGGACGAGGCGCAGTCGATCCCGGTGCATCTGCTGCGGCCGTGCATGGCGGCGATCGACGAACTGGCGAAGAACTATGGCGCCAGCGTGGTGCTGTGCACCGCAACCCAGCCGGCGTTGCGGGTGCTGGATCAAGCGCTCCCACAGACCGAAGACATGAAGGCGCGCGGCATCTGGGAAGGGTTGGACATTCCCGACGAACGCGAACTCGCGCCCGATCCCGCGCGGCTCTACGAGAAGCTGAAGCGTGTCCATGTCGAATGGCGGCGCGAGCCGGTGGAGGATGCGGAGATTGCCGCGCGCTTTGCCGCCCGGCCGCAGATGCTGTGCATCGTCAACAGCCGCGCCCATGCCCGCGACTTGTTCCTCAACCTGCGTGAGCAGGGGCAGGACGGCGCGGTGCACCTGACCACGCTGATGTGCGCGAAGCACCGCCGCGCGGTGCTGGCGCAAGTGCGTGACGATCTGGCGAACGGCCGCCCGGTGCGGCTGGTGGCGACCAGCCTGATTGAGGCCGGCGTCGATGTCGATTTCCCCGAAGTCTGGCGCGCGGCGGCGGGGCTGGCCAGCATTGCCCAGGCGGCGGGCCGCTGCAACCGCGAGGGTGGACCAGTGATGGGCCGCACCGTGGTGTTCGAAGCGGCGGGGCGCAAGATTCCGCCGATGATCGAGGCATTCTATGGCCCCGCGCGCACCGTGCTGCGCGGCGATCATGCCGACATGCTGGGGCTGGAGGCGATCCACGCTTATTATCGCGAGTTGTACTGGCAGCAGGGCCACGCCGCGCTCGACAAGGCGCGCCTGCCCGGTGGCGAGCCGCTGGAGATCATCCGCGCGATCCGCGAGGGCGCGAAAAATGGTTTCAATTTCCCGTTCGAGACCATCGCCCGTGCCTTCCGCCTGATCGACGAGACGATGGACCCGGTGATCGTGCCGTGGGACGACACCGCGCGCGAGGCGATCGCCGCGCTGCGCCATGCGCCGGTGCCGCCCGCCGGGGTGCAGCGCCAGTTGCAGCAATATGTCGTGCCGGTGCCCGCGAAAGTGCGCGAGAGCTTGCTTACCAGCGGCGCGGTGCAGGCGATCAAGCCGGAAGCCTATGGTGATCGCTTCATGGTGCTGGAGGAGAGCCAGCCCGGCGTTTTGCCCGAACTCTATGACCACGCCCTGGGCCTGCGGCTCGATCGTGACCCTGCGGAGCGCTCGGCAGAGAGCAATATAATTTTCTGATTTTCCTGAAGATGTCGGATTGATCCAATGCGCCGCCAGCAGGCAGTGCCAACATTCGATTCCCAAAGGGGGTGGTAATGGCTGTTCGGTTGCACGTCTGGGGTGAGCGCGCCTGTTTTACCCGCCCGGAGATGAAGGTGGAACGCGTCAGTTATGACGTGATCACGCCCTCGGCCGCGCGCGGTATCCTCGAAGCCATCCACTGGAAGCCGGCGATCCGCTGGCATGTCGATCGCATCCATGTGCTGAAGCCGATCCGCTTCCAGTCGCTGCGCCGCAACGAGGTGGGCGCCAAGGCCAGCGCCAGCAATGCGCAAAGCGCGATGAACCGGGGCGATACCCACGGCCTCGGCATCGTTGTCGATGAAAACCGCCAGCAGCGCGCGGCGCTGGTGCTGGTCGATGTCGCCTATGTGATCGAGGCGCATTTCAGCATGACCGACCGCGCCGGGCCGGAGGATACCCCGGCCAAGCACATCGCGATGTTCAACCGGCGGGCCGAGCAGGGCCAGTGCTTCCACCGCCCGTGCCTGGGCACCCGCGAGTTCGCGGCGGAATTCGCGCTGATCCCCGATGGCGCGCCGCTGCCCGCGTGCGAGCTGGCGGCAGGCAAGCGCGACGCCGATTTCGGCTGGATGCTGCACGACATCGACTTTTCCCATGGCAACGAATCACGCTTCTTCCGTGCCGAGATGAAAGACGGCGTGATCGAGGTGCCACCATTCCACGCCGACGAGGTCGTGCGATGACCATCCTGCAGGCGCTGGAACGTTACTACCACCGCCTGTCCGGCGTGGCGGAGCCGGGGTGGAGCCCGGAAAAGTTCGGCTGGTGCATCGTGCTCGATCGCGAAGGGCAGCCGGTGGATGTGCAGGATGCGCACGATCTGCTGGGCAAGAAGCCGCGCCCCCGGCTGTACACCGTGCCGGCGGCGGTGAAGCGCACGGTGGGCATTGCGCCCAACCTGCTGTGGGACAAGACCGCCTATGTGCTGGGCCGCACCGCCGGCGAGGGCAAGCGCACCGGGCAGGAACATGCCGCGTTCGTCGCGATGCACCTGCAACGGCTTGCCGGTGCGGATGACGACGGCCTGCTGGCCTTGCGCAAATTCCTGGAACAGTGGCGACCCGAGCGTTTCGACGCCCCGCCGTTCAAGCCCGAAATGCTCGATGCCAACGTGATGTTCCGGCTCGATGGCGACATGGGATACCTGCACGAGCGTCCTGCCGCCCGCGCGCTGGTTGCCGCCAGCGGCGACGAGGGAGCGGACGCGGAGCAGGTGCTATGCCTCGTCACCGGTGCGCGCGGTGCGCCGGCTCGTCTGCACCCCACGATCAAGGGCGTGGAGGGCGCGCAATCCTCGGGTGCGGCGCTGGTCTCGTTCAATCTCGATGCCTTCACGTCGCTGGGCAAGGAACAAGGCGCCAACGCGCCGACCTCGCAGGCTGCCGCCTTCCGCTATGGCGCGGCGCTCAACCACATGCTCACCCGCGACGGGCCGAACCGCCTGCGCCGCCCGGTGGGCGACGCCAGCGTCGTGTTCTGGGCGGACGCCAGCGATGCCAAGGCGGCAGAGGCGGCGGACGGCCTGTTCGCGCAGTGGTTCGACAGCGACGTTACCGACGAGGCCGAAGCCGCGCTGGTACGCATGCAGATGGAAGCGGTGGCGGCAGGGCGGCCGCTGGCAGAACTTCGCCCCGAGATCGCGCCGGGCACGCGGTTCCACGTGTTGGGGCTCTCGCCCAACGCGGCGCGGTTGTCGGTGCGGTTCTGGCAGTCCGATACGCTCGATGCCTTTGCCGAGCGGCTGGCCCGCCATCATGCCGACTTGTCGATCCAGCCGCTGCCGATGGGCTGGGGGGCCGCGCCTTCGGTCAACCGGCTGCTGGTGAACACTACCGCGTTGCAGCGTGAGTTCAAGAACATTCCGCCGCTGCTCGCCGGCGAGGTGATGCGTGCGGTGCTGACCGGCGGGCGTTACCCGCAAAGCCTGCTTTCCGCCGCGCTGATCCGCCTGCGCGCCGGCGACAATGCCGCTTCGGGCTGGCACGCCGCCGTCATCCGGGCCGTGCTGATGCGCGATCACCGACTAGGATTCCACAAGGAGAACGTGCCGATGAGCCTCGACCGGGAGCACAGGACGCCGGGCTATCTGCTCGGCCGCCTGTTCGCCGTTTATGAACTGGCGCAGCGCGCGGCGCTGGGCCGTGTCAACGCCACCATTCGCGACAAGTATTTCGGCGCGGCCTCGGCCACGCCGGCCAGCGTGTTCCCGCTGATCGTGCGCGGCGGCCAGAACCATCTGGCCAAGGTGCGCAAGGAAAAGCCGGGCTGGGCCGCGCTGATCGAACGCGAACTGGAACAGATCCACGCCGGGCTGGAACCGTCGCTGCCGCGCTCGCTGGGCCTGCAACAACAGGGCGAATTCGCCGTCGGCTATTATCACCAGCGTGCCACCAAGCTGAGCAACGGCAAGGACGAAGAGGTCCACGCCGACGACTTGCCCGAACACACCGATACCGAAGGGGCCGAATGATGAGCAATCCCGTCACCAACCGCTATGAATTCGTCCTCTATTTCGACGTGGCGAACGGCAATCCCAACGGCGATCCCGATGCCGGCAACATGCCGCGGCTCGATCCCGAAACCAACCAGGGCCTGGTGTCCGACGTCGCGCTGAAGCGCAAGGTGCGCAATTACGTGGCGCTGGCGAAGGGCGACGAGCCAGGCCACGAAATCTACATGTCCGAGGGCGCCACGCTGAACAACCAGCACAAGAAGGCGTGGAAGGCCGTGCTGCCCGACGTCACCAAGGACAGTGAGTACGAGAAGTTGCCCAAGGACCATCAAAAGGCGCTCGATCTCACCCGCTGGATGTGTGCCAACTTCTGGGACATCCGCACTTTCGGCGCGGTGATGACGACCAAGGTCAATGCCGGGCAGGTGCGCGGCCCGGTGCAGTTCACGTTCGCCCGCTCGGTCGAGCCGATCCTGCCGCTGGAAATCTCGATCACCCGCATGGCCGCGACCACCGAGAAGGATGCCGAGGAAAAGGGCGGGCGGACGATGGGCCGCAAGCACATCGTGCCCTACGGGCTCTACCGCGCGCACGGCTTCATTTCCGCGCCGCTCGCCAGCCACGAGACCAAGGGCACCGGCTTTTCCGAGGATGACCTAGAACTGCTGTGGCAGGCGCTGAGCGAGATGTTCGACCACGACCGTTCCGCCGCGCGCGGCGAAATGGCGACGCGCAAGCTGATCCTGTTCCGCCACGCCAGCAAGCTGGGCAACGCCCAGGCGCAATCGCTGTTCGACCGGATCAAGACCTGGCGCGTCCACGCCGGCTCCACCCAGGCCATCGGCAGCCCCGCCACCGACAACTGGCCCCCCGCCCGCCAGTGGAACGACTATGCTGTGACCATCGACCGCGAGGGCCTGCCGGCGGGTGTCGAGATCATCGAGAAGTGCTGACTCCATGATGCCCGCGCCGCCACCGGACCCGGAAGCCGAAGAGGCGCTGGTGCCGGTGTCGGCGTTGCAGCATTATCTATTCTGTCCGCGCCAGTGCGCGCTGATCCACGTTGAACGAGTGTGGATCGAGGATGGCGCCACCGCTGAAGGGCGATTGATGCACGAGCGCGTGGACGGTGGCAAACCCGACCGGCGCGCCGGCGTGCGCACGGTGCGCGGGCTGGTCCTGCGTTCGTTCGCGCACGGCCTTTCCGGCAAGGCGGATGCGGTCGAGTTCCATGCCGAAGTGCCTTATCCGGTCGAATACAAACGCGGCAAACCCAAGGCGCACCGTGCCGACGAAGTGCAGCTTTGCGCGCAGGCGCTCTGCCTGGAGGAAATGTTCGGAGTCGCCGTTCCCGAAGGCGCGCTGTTCTATGGCCAGACCCGCAAGCGCCAGCGCATCGTCTTCGACGCGGAACTGCGGGCGCTCACCGCCGGCGTTGCCGCCGATTGCCGTGCCATGATCGCGCAATCACGCACCCCGCTCCCGCACGAAACGCCGGCCTGCCGTCGCTGTTCGCTAGCCGATGCCTGCTACCCGGGGCGGCTGGAGAAGCCACCCGCTATCCGCCGCTGGCTGCTGCGCCAAGTGGGCGGCCCGGCGGACGATTGAGCCAGCAAGGAACCAGCCCGATGCGCCGCCACCTCAACACCATCTACGTCACCAGCGAGGGCGCCTGGTTGCGCAAGGACGGCGCCAATGTCGTGGTGGAGGTGGAAGGCACCGAACGCGGGCGCGTGCCGCTGCACATGATCGAGGGTATTGTCTGTTTCGGTCGGCCGGGGGCCTCGCCGGCACTTATGGCTGCCTGCGCGGAAGCGGGGATCGCCCTGTCCTTCCTCACCCCCAACGGCAAGTTCCTGGCGCGGGTGGAAGGGCAGCGCACCGGCAACGTCCTGCTGCGCCGCGCGCAATACCGGGCTGCCGACGATCCAACCAAGGCCGTGCCGATCGTGCGCGGCATCGTCACCGCCAAGGCCGCCAACCAGCGCACCGTGCTGCGCCGCGCCCTGCGCGACCACGGCGATCGCATGGCCACCGAAGCCCGCGCCACTGTGGAAACTGCGGATTTGCGCCTTTCGCACATCGCCCGCCGCGCCGCGCAGGCGGACGATGTCGCCACACTGCGCGGCCACGAAGGCGATGCGGCGCAGCTCTACTTCAGCGCATTCGATGCGATGATCCAACACGAAGATGAAGCCTTTGCCTTTCGCGGTCGCTCCCGCCGGCCTCCGCTCGACCGCATCAATGCTCTGCTTTCTTTCCTTTACGCGATGCTCGGCCACGATTGCCGATCGGCGCTGGAAGGGGTTGGCTTCGATCCGCAAGTCGGCCTGCTGCACGCCGATCGGCCGGGCCGCGCCAGTCTCGCGCTCGACATGATGGAGGAACTGCGCCCCGTGCTGGCCGATAGGCTGGCGCTGACCCTGGTCAATCGCGGGCAGGTAAAGGCCGGTGATTTCCGCATCGACGAAGGCGGCGCCGTCTCGCTCACCGATGATGGCCGTAAGGCGGTGCTGGTTGCCTGGCAGGAGCGCAAGAAGCGCGAATTGCGCCACCCGTTCCTCGGTGAGACCATGCCGATGGGGCTGGTGCCCCATGTTCAGGCCTTGCTGCTGTCGCGACATGTGCGCGGCGACATGGATGGCTACCCGTCATTTATCTGGAAATAGATGATGCTGATGCTCGTGACCTATGATGTGAACACGCAGGATGCCGTGGGGCGACGCCGACTGCGCCGCGTGGCAAACGCGTGCAAGGATCTTGGTCAACGCGTCCAGAACTCTGTGTTCGAATGCGAAGTCGATCCGGCGCAGTGGGCAATCTTACGCGGCCGACTGCTTGACGAGATCGATGCCGAAAAGGATTCATTGCGTTTCTATCGTCTCGGAGCAGATGGTAAGCGTCGGATCGAACACGTCGGCGCGAAATTGCCTACGGACCTCGCAGGCCCTCTCCTCTTCTGACAAACTTCTCGTTGCGAACCTGAGTCTGTTTGCGCGTGCCGGGGAGGTTCGCGCGACAGAAAACTGTTTAAATGCAACGCGACGATCAATTGGCATACTATGACGTAGCTATCTGCGGCTGTGATGCGTCTAGTTTCGCGCAAAATGCGCGATTTACGGCTCTTTCTCATCGTCTTAAGGAATTGGCTGTCGCCCTCCATGCGGGGGCGTGGATCGAAACGCAAATGCCCGCGCCGAGTTGGAATTGCAGGTGACGTCGCCCTCCATGCGGGGGCGTGGATCGAAACCTGTTCTACGGCCTCTGGCGGCACATCTCGGAAAGTCGCCCTCCATGCGGCGGCGTGGATCGAAACCACGGCACGACGCAGGCCGAACGCGATGCCGAAGGTCGCCCTCCATGCGGGGGCGTGGATCGAAACTGGTGGAGCTTGGCGAAAACGCCACCGTCCGTCGTCGCCCTCCATGCGGGGGCGTGGATCGAAACCTGCTCGCGCCGCTGAAGCGAGACTTCCCACGCATCGTCGCCCTCCATGCGGGGGCGTGGATCGAAACTGTGTCGAAGCTCACCGACTAGCTCCGCCTGCTCGTCGCCCTCCATGCGGGGGCGTGGAT
>JAGWVC010000024.1 GCA_018971065.1 Sphingomonadales bacterium
CTTTGCGGTGCGGGCGCGGCGGCGTCAACGGGTTGCGCAATGGTCGGGGGTTGGCCATGAGGCGTGCAGCACAAGGATTGGGGCATATGGCACGGATCGGCATCATCGGCAGCGAAGGGCGCATGGGCAAGGCGCTGATGGAGGCGATTGCGGCGGCGGGCGAGAGCCTGAGCGGCGGTATCGACAAGGGGGGCGATCCGGCGGCCTTGGCAGCGATCAGCGACGTGCTGGTCGATTTCTCCAGCCCGCATGCGCTGGAGGCCAACCTCGATGCCGCCGTCGCGGCGGGCGTGCCGGTGGTGATCGGCACCACCGGGCTCGAGGAACGCCACCACTGGCTGATCGACAGTGCCGCCGAGCATATTGCCGTGCTGCAGACCGGCAACACCTCGCTGGGGGTCAACATGCTGGCGTTCCTGGTGCGCGAGGCCGCCAGCCGGCTGGGTGAGGATTGGGACATCGAGATCGTCGAGACGCATCACCGCATGAAGGTCGATGCGCCCAGCGGCACCGCGCTGCTGCTGGGCGAGGCGGCAGCCAAGGGCCGGGGCGTGCGGCTGGACGACGTGTCGGCGCGCGGGCGCGACGGCATCACCGGCGCGCGGCGGCGCGGCGACATCGGCTTCGCCAGCTTGCGCGGCGGCAGCGTAGCGGGCGATCATGCGGTCCACCTGCTGGCCGATAACGAGCGGATCACGCTGTCACACCTCGCCGAAAACCGCGGCATCTTCGCACGCGGCGCGGTGCGGGCGGCGCAGTGGATCGTCGGCCAGCCTGCCGGCCGCTATGACATGGGCGGTGTGCTGGGCCTGTGAAAAAGGCCGACATCTTCGAATTTTTCCGGCGGCTGGCAGAACTGAATCCCGATCCGGTGACCGAGCTGGAATTTGGCAACACCTACCAGTTGCTGGTGGCGGTGGTACTGTCGGCGCAGGCCACCGACGTGGGCGTGAACAAGGCGACGCGGGCGCTGTTCGCCGAGGTGAAGACGCCGGCGCAGATGGTGGCGCTGGGCGAGGACGGGCTGAAGCAGCACATCAAGTCGATCGGCCTGTTCAACACCAAAGCGAAGAACGTCATCGCGCTCAGCGAGATGCTGGTGCGCGACTATGCCGGCGAAGTCCCGGCTGACCGCGACGCGCTGACCGCGCTGCCCGGCGTGGGCCGCAAGACCGCGAACGTGGTGATGAACTGCGCGTTCGGCGCCGAGACCTTCGCGGTCGATACCCACATCTTCCGCGTCGGCAACCGCACCGGCCTGGCGAAAGGCAAGACCGTGCTGGCGGTGGAGAAGGCGCTGGAAAAGGGCGTCCCCGGCCCCTTCCGCGTCGGCGCCCACCACTGGCTGATCCTGCACGGCCGCTACATCTGCAAGGCGCGCACGCCCGAATGCTGGCGCTGCCCGCTGGTGGACTTGTGCGGGTTCAAGGCGAAAGTGCTGGCGAAGAAGTAGTCTACGCTCCCTTCGCCTGCGCCAGCACCGCCCTCATCTTCGCGATCGCCCGGCGGCGGGCGGCAGGGTTGCGTATCTGCGCCAGTTCGCCGCGCAGGTTGGCTGTGAAGGCGGCGTAGTCGTTCTGCCAGTCCTGCCCGGACCAGTCGAAATCCTTGCCCGCAATGTCGATGCGGCCGGTGCGCAGGCGCTTCGCCGGGGTGGCGGGGCGCAACTCGTGAGTCTCGCCGAGGCGCGGGGTGGCGATGTTCAGCGCCGGGTCGTCGGGTTGCACCAGATCGCGCAGCGCCGCCACCGAATCGGGTTCGCCGTGGCTCAGCAGCAGGCTGCCGCCGATCGGCATTCGGGCCTTGATCCAGTCGTGCAGCTCGTCACGGTCGGCATGGGCGGAATAGCTGTCGATGCGGCGGATCTGGGCGCGGACGGTGATGTCCTCGCCCGAAAGCCGCACCCGCTGCGCGCCGTCGGCCAGCACGCGGCCCAGCGTCCCGGCGGCCTGGAAGCCGACGAACAGGATGGTCGAATCGCGCCGGTGCAGGTTGTGGCGCAAGTGGTGGCGGATGCGCCCCGCCTCGCACATGCCCGATGCGGCCAGGATGATCGCGCCCGACATCATGTTGAGCCGCTGCGATTCGGCGACGCTTTCGGTGTAGTGGACCGAAGGGTGCTTGCAGATGTCGATGCTGCCGATGTCTTCCAGCTCACCGGCGTGCTGGGCGAAGACACGCGTGGCCTGGCTGGCCAGCGGCGAATCGACGAAGATCGGGATATTGGGGATGCGGTTGGCTTCGGCCAGCCGGATCAGGTCCAGCACCAGTTCCTGCGTGCGTTCCAGCGCGAAGGTGGGGATGACGAGGTTGCCGCCGCGCAGGATGGCGGCCTTGACCTCGGCCTCCAGTTGATCGCGGCGCTGGTCGATGGTCAGTTTTTCGCGCGCGCGGTTGCCATAGGTCGATTCGCAAATGACATGGTCGAGGCCGGAAGGCGCTTCGGGGTCGGGGTGAAATTCCTTGTTGTCCGGCCCGAGATCGCCCGAGCACAGCACGCGCTGGCCTTCATGCGTCAGTTCCAGCGAGGCCGAGCCGAGGATGTGGCCCGCGTTCCAGAACCGGCCGGTGAAGCCGGGGGCGATGGCGAATGCCTCGCACAGCGCCACCGGCTTCGCCTGACCCCACGCCTTCAGCGCGTCGGCTTCGGTATACAAGGGCTGGAATTCCGCCTCGCCGGCGCGGTCGCGGCGGCGGTTGCGGCGCAGCGCGTCGGATTCCTGGATGCGCCCGGCGTCGGCCAGCATGAAGCGCAGCAGGTCGGCGGTGGCCGGGGTGCAGAAGATCGGCCCGCGATAGCCGTCGCGCACCAGCTTGGGCAGCAGGCCGCAATGGTCGATATGCGCGTGGGTCAGGACCACGGCGTCGATCCGCGCCGGGTCGAACGCGAAGTGACCGTGGTTCAGCGTTTCCAGCGTGCGCGAGCCCTGAAACAGCCCGCAATCGACCAGAATACGCGCCTGCGGCCCGGCGAATTCCATGCAACTGCCGGTGACGGTGCCGGCAGCGCCGTGGAATGTCAGTTGCAGGCCATCCGGTTTCCCACTCATGTGCTTCTCCCGTCTTGCGCGCCCGTTGTGCGCGTTGGCAGCAGCGGCGGCAAGCGGTCGTTGATCGCGGTCAGGCCGGGGGCATTTTTGCCAGTTCGCGGCGGATGATCCGCAGGTTGCGCTGGTTGACGCGGAAGAACGCATCGAACGCGTCGCCCGCCACCGGGACCAGTCCGACACCGGCGTGAATCGCCAGGTTGGCGAGCATCCGCGTCATCGCCCAGCGGCCGACGCCAAGGCGGCGCGCCTCCCAGATGACATAGCTGGACAGCAGCGTGGTGATGGCGTCGCCCAGACCCGGGATCAGGCCGATGATCGCGTCGATGCCGATGCGCTGGTCGGTGCCAGGCAGCACGAACGCGGAATCGAGCAGGTTGGCAACCAGTTGCAACCGTTGCAGCGAAGCCTCGCGGTCGGGGGCAACGGTGCCGATCAGGTCCATCGGGTTCAGCTTGCGGGGGCGGACGACAGCCATGCGGAATCTCCTGCGTTGGGGGTGAGGTAGGAAGTCCCAAGCCGGGCGCAAGGGCGGGTGCGACGGGGCGCTGGTCGGAAACCGTGTCCATGCGCAGTCTGACGCATTCCCGGCGCACCGTTTGCATGTGCCTTTGTGCGCGGCTTTCCCGCCACACACGGAGCGGCTCATGGCACAACCCATCCCCTCGCGCCGGCAGTTCATCGCGGCGGTCGGCAACCTGGCCAGCGCCGGCTGGATCGCGATGAATTGGCCGCAGATCGCGATGGCGGCCGAACATGCCGGGCATCACGCCCACCACGCGATGGACATGGACGCCGGGCCGACGAAACTGACGACGCTGACCGCCGCCGAGGCGGCCGAGGTGGACGCGGTGGCGAACCTGATCGTCCCCGGCGGCAAGGCCCCGGGCGCGCGCGATGCCGCCGTGATCTTCTTCATCGACAACGCGCTGGGCAGCTTCTTTGCCGCGCAATTGCCCGGGTTCCGCACGGGGCTGGCCGAATTCGCCACCGGCTATGCCGCCAGATACGGCGCCGACAAGCCGTTCTCCGCCGCGCCGGAAGCGCAGCAGATCGCCTGGTTGCAGGCGGTGGACAAGACTCCGTACTTCGCCGCGGTGCGCCGCCTGACCGTGCTGGGGCTGATCGCGCTGCCCAAATACGGCGGCAACCGCGACAACCTGGGCTGGAAGTTGCTGGGCGTGGAGGACAACCACGTGTGGTCGCCGCCGTTCGGCTACTACGACGTCAACTACCCCGGTTTCGAGGCTTATCCCGGCACCAAGCCCTACACCGCCTGACAGGGGACGCGCTCATGCCAAAGACCTTCAAGACCAGCGAGACCGTCGATTTCATCGTGGTCGGTTCGGGCGCATCGGGCGGCATCATGGCGCGCGAACTGTCGCGCGCCGGTCACAGCGTCGTCGTCATGGAGCAAGGCCCACGCCTGGCGCCGCAGGATTTCGAGCACGACGAACTTAAGTATCGCAACCTGTCGGGCATCACCAACAACCCGGTCACCAACCCGCAGACCTTCCGCCACGACGAGAGCGAGACGGCCCAGCGCGTGCAGGGCCGCAATCCGCTGACTTATGCCCGCATCGTCGGCGGCAGCAGCGCGCACTTCAACGCCAACTTCTGGCGGCTGCACGAGATCGACTTCATCGAGGGCAGCCGGCTGGGACCGATCGCGGGCGCCAGCCTGGTGGACTGGCCGATCACCTATGCCGAGCTGGAGCCGTACTACACCAAAGTGGAATGGGAAGTCGGCGTCTCCGGACTGGCCGGAGCCAGCCCGTTCGACCCGTGGCGCAGCAAGCCCTATCCGATGCCGCCGCTGCCGGTGAAATCGTCGGGCGTGCTGTTCGAGAAAGGCGCGCGCAAGCTGGGGCTGCATCCGTTTCCGGCGCCGATGGCGATCAACTCGGTGGTCTACAAGGACCGCCCGCCGTGCGCGCAATGCGGGCTGTGCGGCGGCTTCGGCTGCGAGGTGATGGCCAAGTCGTCGTCGGTGTGGACGGTGATCCCCGAGGCCGAGGCCACCGGCATGTGCGAGATCCGCCCGGAAAGCTACGTGTTCCGCATCGGCATGAACAAGCAGGGCCGCGCCACCGGCGTCCACTATTTCGACAAGGACAAGGTCGAGCAGTTCCAGAACGCCCGCGCCGTGGTGGTCTGCGCCAATGGCTCGGAGACGCCAAAATTGCTGCTCAATTCGGAAAGCAGCCTGTTCCCGCAGGGGCTGGCCAATTCCAGCGGTGCTGTCGGTCGTCACCTGATGTTCAACAAGGGCGGCGGCGTGCAGGCGCGGTTCGCGCACCCGCTGAACGAGTACAAGGGCGCCAACGTCACCCGCATCCTGCACGATTTCTACGATTCCGACCCGAAGCGCGGCTTCTATGGCGGCGGCGGCTTCGATGCGCGCAGCGGCGGCCCGCTGACCTGGGGGCAAAGCGTGCCGAAAGGAACGCCGGAATGGGGGCAGGGGTTCAAGGACTACCTCGAATCCTACACCTACTGGATGAACTGCGCCGGGCACGGCACCTCGCTGGCGGTGGAAAGCAACCGCATCGACATCGATCCCGAACTGAAGGACGCCTGGGGCGTGCCGTCGATCCGGGTGACGCACCGCGACCACCCCGACGACATCAAGCACGCCACCTGGCAGATCGAGCGCGTCCGTGAGATCATGGACGCGGCGGGGGCCACCGAGATCGTGCCCACCGAAGTCGGCGCGTCCACCGGCGGCGTCCACCTGCTGGGCACCTGCCGCATGGGCAATGACCCGAAATCCTCGGTGATCGACAAGTACCACCGCACCCACGACGTCAAGAACCTGTTCCTGTGCGACGGGTCCAGCATGGTGACATCGGGTCGCGGCCAGCCGACGCAGACGATCGAGGCACTGTCGTTCCGCGCGGCGGACTTCATCGGCCGCTTCGCCAGGGCCAACGAGATCTAGCTGGCGCCCATCAGCGTCGCGGTTTCCGGTTGTCCACGCGGCCCTTTGCGGCGCGCAGCAGCGCGGTGATTTCCGCTTTCAGCCGGTCGCGCTCGGCAGCGTCCGACGGCGGCAGCGCGTGATCGAAATTTCCGGTGAGCCGGGCGGCATACGTGACGAAGTTGCAGATATGGCAGTCCGGCGGGTCGCGGCCCCATTTCGCCGGGGAAACGGTGACTTTCAGGTGGATGGCCGCATCCATGCCATCGGCAGGCAGGCCCGCCTTGTGGAACAGCCGATAGATCTTTTCCAGCTTGCCCACCGCCGCCTTGATGGCGTTGTCCGGTCCGTTCATCGCGGTGTTGCCGCTGCCGCTGAGGATGGTCAGGTTGCGGGCGTCGGTGCCGGGGCCGCCCAGGCTGGAATTGATCAGGTGGCCCGATTTGAATGCCGCGTCGGGATAGGCCTGCTCGGCGCTGTCCATCGCGGCCGGCAGGCGACCCTGCGGCCCGCCCCGGCGCCCGCGATTGGCGTTGGCGTCGTTGGCGCGCTCCACGAACGACAGCGGGCCAAGCGTGGCCTCGCTGAAACTGCCGCCCGCCATGCGGTTGACCAGCGGGCCGGGCCTGAAGCCGAACATGGCCTTGCTCTGGACGTCTCGCACCCAGGTTTCCCAGGTCGCCAGCCGGCGCCGTTTGCTGCGACCGTCGGGCGGATCCTGCCCGTCCGGCGGGTTCCGGTCCGGCGGCGGCTCGTCCCGCCTGCGTTTTTGCGCGCGCGGGACGGGCGCGGGGGGCTGCGGGCGCGAGAAGCCGGTGCCCATGCCGATGCTCTAGAGCACGCGATCTGATTGGATCAGATCGCGCGCGCTAGGTTCCCGTATTGCCGCGTTTTTCCGAGTCACGTCGTGTCCCACTCCGTTGGAAAAACGCCCTAGCGGTGGTTCGCGCGCAGGCGGTCGAGCTGGTCGAGTCCGTCGGCAACCACCGGCCGACTGGCTTCGGTCAGCGCAACCTCGGCGGCGCATTCCGGACAGGCGAAGGCCGCCCCGGCCAGAAGCTGGCGGGGCACGATCAGGATCGTGCCCCGCGCACAGACCGGGCATGGCAGTTCCGTCACCTCCACGATGCGGCCCCGATCAGTGCGAACTGGCCTGGGCCGGCATCTGGATCGGCGAGATCGCGTTTGCGAACGCCTGGATCAGCACGCCGATGCCCGGCGGCGTGGGGATCTGGCCGGCGTGAACCTCGACATCGTAGCTGGCCAGGTTGCTCTTGGCATAATGCGTGGCATCGCTGCTGCTGCTGGAGCTGTCGTGGCTGACCGACCCCGAGATCGTACACCGGAACGGCCCGATCCAGCCCGTACCACTGAACGCGCCTTCTTCGTGGTTCTTCGATTCGCTCTTGTTTTCCTGATCTTCGGAGAACGAGCTTTTCACTTCCATGTGGAATTTGACATCGACGCTGTCCACCGCCAGCGAATTGAGCGGCATGATCGTCAGCATCGGCAACTGGATGACCGAATCGATGTTCTTGACATCGGGCGAGGTGGCCGACGGGGTCAGCACCGGCCGCGTCACCTTCATCGAGATCATGATCGGCGCATAGCCGGCGTCCTTGTCGTCGCCGGCGGTCTTGAAGCAGGTGCCGAGCAGGTAGTTGACCTGATCGCAGGCCATCTGGTGATTGGCCTTGGCGGCGGCCATCAGCGGCGCGCCGATCAGCGCTTCCATCGGCAGGCCGGTAAAGGCCTGCGCCATCGAAACGAGTTCGGGACCGGCACCGCCGCCACTGTTGTCAGGCATCGCAATCTCCTTCGGTTGGGGGGTTCAAGCAGGGGATGTTCGACGGGTTTGGCCGGGCTCAGCTTGGCAACTGCGCACGCAGCAGCCGGTCATACGTCTCGATGATCGCCGAAACGCCGGGCACGCGATCGGACGCGGTCAGCCGGATCGACAGTTTGGCGTTCTTGCGCACCGCCACCACCTGTTCGCCCCCCAGCAGCGTGCGGCGCACCTGCGGGAATGCCACCAGCACTTCGCCATCCTTTTCGACGCATTCGAGGTCGATCTCGAAATCGATCTCCGACGGCTGGATATTGGCATAAGGGATCAGCGAGATCAGCGGCACCGTTACCTGGTGCGGCGCCATGCCCGTCGCCGTGGGCTTCAGCATCTGCAACTTGACGACGCGTGGTTCGAAGGTTGCCCCTTCGGCGCCGGCGATCGACGGGTGCGCCCCGGCAGCGTCCGCCGCGCCGCCATCGGCCGGCTGCACTGCGCGGAAATAGTGCGAGAAGAAATCGATGTTGGCCTTGGCAACGGATTGCAGCGCGGCTTCGGTCGATTGATGAATAACCTCGACCAGGGTCTTGAACTTCATCATCGACGATTCGCCATAAAATCGACCAATATCAATGTGATATAATTCATTCAGGCGGGTCGTCAACCCGATTTCGCATATCGGTCAATGGCTTGTGGGTGACACACCGGACCGGGCCGGGCAACCGGCCGTCGATCGGAGATGGAACCATTCAGGACCTATCGCCAGCCGCAAGGCGGGCAGGCTATAGCGTGATGACTTCAGGTTGAAGCAAGCTTCAACAAAGTCATCAGCGACGTTCCAACGCCGCGCGGGCTTGCCGCCTGATGATGTGATTCAATATCACATCATCAGGCTCTAGTCGTAGCGCCCGCCGATCACCGCGCCCCGGGGAAAGGCCGCCTCGATCCGCGCAAGGTCGGCCGCCGTCAGCACGATGTCGGCCGCCGCGACATTCTCCTCGATCCGCGCCAGCGTGCGGGTGCCGGGGATCGGCACGATATCCGCGCCTTGCGCCAACACCCAGGCCAGCGCGATCTGGCCGACGCTGGCGCCGTTGTCTGCCGCCACGGCTTCCAGCGCCTGCACCATCGCGAAGTTGTGCTGGCCGGATTCGCCCTTGAACCGGGTCATCTTCGCGCGGAAATCGCCTTCGGGGATGGTGTCGGGCCTGACCGTGCCGGTCAGGAACCCGCGCCCCAGCGGCGAGAATGGCACCAGCCCGATGCCCAGTTCGCGCAAGGTGGGGATCACCTCCGCTTCCAGATCGCGGGTCCACAGCGAAAACTCGCTCTGCAGCGCGGTGACGGCCTGCACCGCATGGGCGCGGCGGATGGTCGGCGCATCGGCTTCGGACAGGCCGAAGTGGCGCACCTTGCCGGCGGCGATCAACTCGCCGACCGCGCCGGCGACGTCCTCGATCGGCACCTCGGGATCGACGCGGTGCTGATAGAGCAGGTCGATGTGATCGGTGCCCAGCCGCTGCAGCGAGGCGTCCACCACCGTGCGGATATGGTCGGGGTGCGAGTTCAGCCCCTGCGGATAAGGGCTGCCATCCACCAGCCGGAAGCCGAACTTGGTGGCGATCACCACCCGGTCGCGAAGCCCCGCGAAGGCCTTGCCAAGCTGCTTCTCGTTCAGGAACGGGCCGTACATTTCAGCGGTGTCGAAGAAGGTGACGCCGCGATCGACCGCGCCGCGCAACACTGTGGTGGCTTCATCCAGCGACAGCGCCGCGCCATAGGCGCCGCTGAGGCTCATGCAGCCAAGGCCGATGGCCGAAACCGCCAGTTCGCTGCCAAGAATGCGCTGCTGCATTGCCGTTCTCCCTGTGCGGCACCCTCGCACGGCGCTGCCGGCCCTGCAATTGCGCTTGCATGGCGGTGCAACTGCGGCATCCTGCACGAAACAGGAGAGGGGAATCCCAGACATGCCCACCGTCACCAGCCAGGCCAGCATTTTCCTGCCGATGCTTGTCATCGTCGCGCTGACGTTCGTCGCCTTCATCCGCATGGGCGCCGCGCGCGGCGCCGCGGTGAAGGGCGGGCACGACCCGGCCTATTATCGCGCGCACCTCGGCACGCCCGAGCCGGAAGCCACGGTTGCCGCCGTGCGCCACTATGGCAACCTGTTCGAGCTGCCGACGGTGTTCTATGCCGGGTGCCTCGTCGCGTTCGTGCTGTCGGCCGTCACCGGCTGGGTGCTGGTATTCGCGTGGGGCTATGTGGCCGCGCGCCTGATCCAGAGCGTGATCCACATGACCTACAACAACCCGTCGCATCGGGGGGGCGCGTTCGTGATCGGGGTGCTGGCGGTGCTGGCGCTGTGGATCAATCTGGCGCTGGCGATCCTGGCTCACACCTGACGCGTTCGGCCCTAAGCGCGCTGCGGCGGGCCTTGCCGGCTTCGTCGCGCAACGGCGTGGTGGTGAATTCGATGCTGCCGGGGATCTTGTAGGCGACAAGGCGCGTGCCAACGAAGGCGCGCAGGTCCGCCGCACTGGCCGTCACGCCATCCTCCAGCCGGACGATGGCGTGGACACGCGCGCCAAGGTCGTCGTCGGGCAGGCCGATGACAATCGCCTCGGCCACGGCGGGGTGGGCCAGCAGCGCGCCTTCGACTTCGGCGGGATAGATGTTGCGTCCGCCCGACAGGATCAGGTCGGTGCGGCGGTCGGCGATGAACAGGAAGCCTGCGTCGTCCAGCCAGCCGAAATCGCCCAGCGATTCCCAGCCATCAGGCGTGCGTCGCGAATCCGCGCCGACATAGCGATAGCTGGCCCCGCCCGCAGCCCAGGCGCCGGTGCGGCGCAGGAACACCTCGCCGATCGCGCCGGCAGGCAATGCGGTGCCATCCTCGCCCCGGATCGAGACTTCGCCGCCCACCGGCCGGCCCACCGATCCGGGATGCGCCAGCCATTCGCTGCCATTCAGTTGTGTGGTGCAGATGCCCTCGGTGCCGCCGTACATTTCCCAGATGCGCTCACCGCCAAGCCAGTCGATCCACAGCCGCTTGAGGTCGGGCGCGATCGGCGCGGCGGTGTGCCAGACGGTTTCCAGCGAGGACAGGTCATGCGCGGCGCGGACTTCGGCCGGAAGCCGGGCAATGCGCTGCATCATCGTCGGCACCAGGTTGACCCATTGCACCTTGTGCGCCGCAACCAGCGCCAGGAACTGCGCGGCATCGAAGCGGGCCATGCCGACGATTGCATTGCCGTGCAGCATGGCCGAATGCGTCATCGCGAACGGGAAGTTGTGATAGAGTGGTCCCGGATTGAGCAGCACGCCATCGGCCGGCAGTCGCGACGAGCGGACATCGTCGGGAAACGCCGCCGGCAGCGCATCGACGATCAGCTTGGGCCGCCCGGTCGAGCCGCCCGAGGTCATCGCCTTCCAGCTCGGCGCGATGCGCGCGGGCAGCGGCGCGGCATCGGCATGGTCGCGGCCGAAATCGGCGGGCAGGGCGCCCAGCGCGGCGCGCAACGCGGCGTCATCGGCGATCACCGCGCGGGGACTCGCCAGTTCGACGATGGCGCGCAGTTCGGCGGGGGGCAGGCGGGGCGAGACCACGGTGGGCGTGGCGCCCAGCTTCCACAGCGCGAACGTCAGTTCATAGAACGCATTGCCATTCGGCAGCGCCAGCACCACCCGATCGCCTTCACTCACGCCCGCTGCCGCCAGCGCGTGGGCGCGGCGGCGGGCGCGGTCGGCCAGATCGCCCCAGCTTGCCACGTCGTCGCCGTGGCGCACCGCCCAGCGATCCGCGCCCAGCCGGGCGGCGTTGCGATCGGGAATGTCGCCCAGCGGCACCAGCGCCACGGGTCAGGCTTCCGCTGCTGCCGCGCGCGCCGCTTCCAGATGCCGGCGCACCGATTCGGGCAGGCGCGAGATGTCGATCGGGAAGCCGTGGACCAGCATGTTCTGCAGGTGGCCGATCTGGTGGTTGGCAAACGCCGCCTGCATCGCCTCGCGCCGGCCCAGCGCGTCCTGCGCGGCGTTGATCGAGGCCTTGACCAGCTTCAGCGTGAAGCTGTCGGTCCGCGCCACCTCCTGCGCCAGCGCCAGCGCGCGGGCGGCCAGGCCGTCGCGGGGCACCACCTCGTTGACCATGCCCGCCGCCAGCGCGGCCTGCGCGGAAAGCCAGCCGCCGGTGAACAGGAACTGCTTGGCGCGGCGCACCCCCATCTCCAGCGGGTGCGCGAAGAATTCGACGCCGGGCACGCCCAGTTCGGATGCGGTGTTGTCGCGAAAGCGCGCGTCATCCGCCGCGACGATCAGGTCGGCCACCCACATCAACGCCAGCCCGCCGGCGATGACGCTGCCCTGCACCGCCGCGATCACCGGCTTGGGCGCGTTGCGCCAGCGTTCGCACATCTCCAGATAGACCTCGCGCTCGCGCGCATACATGCCTTCCCAGCCGGGGCCGCTGGTGCCGCCCCACAGGCTGGCACGCTCATCCGCCGTACCGTCCGGGCCTTCGTCCATGCTCAGCGCGTGGCCGGCGCTGAAGTGGTCGCCATCGGCCGCCAGGATGATCACCCGCACGGCCGCGTCCTCGCACGCGTGGCGGAACGCGGCGTCCAGCTCATAAGTCATCCGCGTGCCCTGCGCGTTGCGCTTTTCGGGCCGCGCCAGCACGATCCGGGCAATGCCGGGCGCGGCCGGCTCATAGCGGACCTGGGTCAGTTCGCCGATCGCGACCATCTGCGGCATTCTCCCTTTCCTGTCAGGGGAAGGATGCCGGACAGAAACCGTACTGGCAAAGCTATTTTTTGAGCTTCAGCGCTGCCAGTGCCGCGAATGGCCCGCTGTCCTCGGGTGTGCCCAGCCCGGCGGCGATCCGCGCCGCTTCGGCGTCGGGGCCGGTCAGGAACGGGTCGATCGCCAGCGCCAGGCTCTGCGCCACCGCCTCCCCCAGGTCGAACCGGCCATCGTCGTATTCCAGCTCGTCGAGCTGCTCGGCGTCGATCTCCATTTCCTCGTTCGGCTTGTGCGCGATGGCGGGCACGAAACGGAACGACAGCGCCTCGTCCACGCGCACCGGAACGTCCTCGGCCGAGACGGCGCAGGCCTGCACGAAGGCGGCGCGCAGGCGACCGCCGACGTTTACCTTGTCGCCGTCGCGAACCAGATCGAGCGTGGCTTCCAGCCGGTCCACCGCAACCAGCCCGAACCGTTCGGCCAGCGCGGCGCATTCCGCCGGCGTGGCGGTTACCACCATCGGCCGCCCGTCGATGGCGCGGACATGGACAATCCGGCTCAGTTCGGGCGTGTCAGTCATGCCGCGATCGCTCCCGCCAGCAGCGCCGGCGCGGGGGTGGCGGCCAGTCGCCCGGCCAGCGCGCGCACGGCGGCGGCCAGCGCGGCCCTGTCGCCGCCCTCGTTCAGCGACAGGTTGCGTTCCAGCGCCTGCGTCAGCGCTGTATCGTCCGGCTGTGCCAGTGCCTCGCGGTAAGCGCCGATGCGCCCGCCCAGCACCCCCATCAGCTTGCCGACATGCTTGCCGACGACAAGGTCGCCAACCCCGCTTTCGCGCAGTTGCCCGTCCATGTCGGTGACGAACAGCTCGGTCAGCAGCGCGCTCAGCGCCGCCAGCTCCGGCTCGCGTTCCATGCGCAGCAGCACCAGCGCCAGCACCAGCGTGATCGCGTCGAAGCGGCCGGGCACGCTGTCCGACAGGCCGTGGACCGCATACCACGGCTTCTCGCGCGCCATCTCGACAACGCGGTGCCACAGCGCGCGGACCGGGGCATGATCGTCGGCGCGGGGGCGCAACAGGCGGGACAGGAAGGACACCGGCAATTCCTTTTCATTCAGCCGCAATTCAATTCGCCCCGCCCAAGGCGATTGCGCTGGCGGGGCGCTCGGCCTAAGGCCGAATCCTGTGCGGGGTTTGGCCGTACAGGATCAGGTCCCCGGCTGGCAATTGCCACAAGGGCATGTTCGCGGGCGATTCCGTCCGGGTGTGGAGCAAGGGTTCAAGATGGCGCTTCGGTTCGGAAACGGCAAGATTCGGCTGGCAGGCGCGCTGGCGCTGGGTGTCGCGGTGCTGGGCGCCAGCGGTTGCGCATCCATCCGCGATCATCGCGGCTATCTGGTCGATCAGGCGCTGGTCGATTCGGTGCAGCCCGGCATCGACAACAAGCTGTCGGTGGAACGCACGCTGGGCCGGCCCACGTTCGTCAGCCAGTTCGGCCAGCCGATGTGGTACTATGTCGCGCAGGATACCAAACAGGTCGCGTTCAAGCGCCCCGGCACCATCAAGCAGATGGTGCTGCGCGTGCGCTTCGACGCGCAGGGCAATGTCGCCGGCATTGACAAGGCGGGCATGGAACACGTCGCGCGGCTTAACCCCGATCACAAGTTCACGCCCACCCTGGGCAAGAAGCGCAGCTTCCTGGAAGACCTGTTCGGCAACATCGGCGCGGTCGGTGCGGCGGGCATGGGTGGCGGTCCGGGCGCCGGCGGCGGCGCCCCGGGCACCGGCCCGAACGGAAGCTGATGGGGCGCGCCTGAACCGGCAGACGGGTTGAACATGCCGCCTCCGCACATATATCGCGGGGCATGAGCAACGAAAACCACGGCCTGCTGCAATGGCACGGCACCACCATCATCGGCGTCAAGAAGAACGGCCGCACCGTCATCGCCGGTGACGGCCAGGTGTCGATGGGCAACACCGTGATGAAGCCCAACGCCCGCAAGGTGCGGCGCATCGGCACGGGCAATGTCATCGCCGGGTTCGCCGGCGCCACCGCCGATGCGTTCACCCTGTTCGAGCGGCTGGAGAAGAAGCTGGACCAGCATCGCGGCCAGTTGATGCGCGCCGCGGTCGAACTCGCCAAGGACTGGCGCACCGACAAGTACCTGCGCAACCTCGAAGCGCTGATGATCGTCGCCGATGCCGAGACGATGCTGATCCTGACCGGCAATGGCGATGTGCTGGAGCCGGAGGCCAGCGGCGACACCACCATCGCCGCGATCGGCTCGGGCGGCAACTACGCGTTGGCCGCAGCCCGCGCGCTGGTCGATTACGAGGACAACGCCGAGACGATTGCGCGCCGCGCCATGCAGGTGGCGGCCGATGTCTGCGTGTTCACTAACGATCGCGTCACCCTCGAAGAAATCTGACTCACTCGCCCCTCCCGCGTGCGGGAGGGGCCGGGGGTGGGCCGGTTCCCGCTCCCTGAAAGGCCCCCATGAACGACAATCTCACCCCCAAGGCCATCGTTCGCGCGCTGGACGAGCATATCGTCGGCCAGGCCGAGGCGAAGCGCGCCGTTGCCGTGGCGCTGCGCAACCGCTGGCGGCGGCAACGCCTCGCGCCCGATCTGCGCGACGAGGTTTCGCCCAAGAACATCCTGATGATCGGGCCGACCGGCTGCGGCAAGACCGAGATCAGCCGCCGGCTGGCCAGGCTGGCCGATGCGCCGTTCGTCAAGGTGGAGGCGACCAAGTTCACCGAGGTCGGCTACGTCGGCCGCGATGTCGAGCAGATCGGCCGTGACCTGGCCGAGGAAGCGATCCGGCTGGAGAAGGACCGCCGCCGCGAGGCGGTGCGCGAGGCTGCGGGCAAGGCGGCGATGGACCGCCTGCTGAACGCGCTGGTGGGCGACACCGCCAGCGAGGCGACTCGCGAAAGCTTCCGCCAGCGCATCACCGAGAACGCGATGAACGACGTCGAGGTCGAGCTGGAGGTCGAGGACGCGCCGTCGATGCCGATGGACATTCCCGGTGCCGGCGGCGGCATCGGCATGATCAACCTGTCGGACATGATGGCCAAGGCGATGGGCCGCCAGCCGATGAAGCGCCGCAAGATGCGCGTTGCCGATGCCTGGGACAAGCTGGTCGATGAAGAGTCGGAAAAGCGCATGGACCAGGACGACGTGGCCCGCGTCGCCCTCGCCAATGCCGAGGCGAACGGCATCGTCTTCATCGACGAGATCGACAAGATCGCGGTTTCCGACGTGCGCGGCGGCTCGGTTTCCCGCGAGGGCGTGCAGCGCGACCTGCTGCCGCTGATCGAGGGCACGACGATTGCCACCAAGTACGGCCCGATGAAGACCGACCACGTGCTGTTCATCGCCAGCGGGGCGTTCCACGTCGCCCGGCCCAGCGACATGCTGCCCGAACTGCAGGGCCGCCTGCCGATCCGCGTCGAACTGAAGGCGCTGAGCGAGGCCGACTTCGTGCGCATCCTCAAGGAAACTCGCGCCAATCTCGTGGAGCAATATCGCGCGCTGCTGGCCACCGAACAGGTGACGGTGGTCATCACCGATGACGCCATCGCCGAAGTGGCGAAGATCGCCGCGCAGGTGAACGAAAGCGTCGAGAACATCGGCGCCCGCCGGCTTCAGACGGTGATGGAAAAGCTGGTCGAGGACCTGTCGTTCGAGGCCGAGGATCGCCAGGGCGAAACCGTGACGATCGACGCCGGCTATGTCCGCGAGCGGCTGGCCGGGCTGGCGCAGGACAGCGACCTGTCGAAATACATTCTTTGAGCGAGGCGCCGATGTTCCAGACCCCCGAAGACCGTCCGATCTATCGCCTGCTGACCGGCAAGGACGACCGCGCCTTCTGCGAACGCGTGTCCGAGGCGCTGGCGCAGGGCTGGCGGCTGCACGGTGCGCCGACGATGTGCTGGGAGCCGGTCGAGGGCCACACGAAGGTGGGGCAGGCGGTGATCTGGCACGAGGCGCCGCGCTGACGGGCATTGTTGCACGAATGACACAGGCGCGCCGCGCATGTCGTTTGCGTCTGCGCAAAGCTGTTGTGCATTGCACAATCGGCTGATAGCCATTTTTCAAGCCACTGAAATCGCCCCCGGCATGAGGGGCAGTCGGTGGTGGCAGGACGGAACCCTTGAACCCCAGAGTTTTGAAAGGGCTCCCTATGAAGATCAAGCTCCTTTGCGCGGCTGCCGCGCTTTCGTTCGGTTTCGCCAGCGAGGCGGCTTTCGCCGACACCGCGCCGGCGCCGACCCCTGAATGGACCATCACCGGCAGCGCCGCGATCGTGTCGCAGTACAAGTTCCGTGGCCTCACCCAGTCGGACAGCAAGCCGGCCGTGCAGGCGTCGATCACCGTCAGCCACGCGTCGGGCTTCTACATCTCGATGTGGGGTTCCAGCGGGGCATCCAGCCGGACTGACCCGACGACGGGCAAGGCTTACGTAAGCCCCAATGAAGGCACCGAAATCGACATCTATGGCGGCTACACCCACGCCATCGGTTCGTCGGGCGTGACCTTCGATGGCGGCCTGTACGGCTACATCTATCCGAACGTCTCGAACTACAACCTGTTCGAGGTCTATGGCTCGCTGGCCAAGTCATACGGTCCGGTCACCGCCAAGGTCGGCGTGAACTGGGCGCCGAAGCAGAACTACTTCACGCTTGCCGGCACCGCCACGCGCTACAGCATGTACGAATATGGCGAGCTGAGCTACGCGTCGGGTCCGTTCACGCTGCACAGCCACCTGGGCCACACCGGCGGCGGCCTGAACTTCGTCAAGGAATACATCGATTACACCGTCGGTGCGTCCTACAAGTGGAAGGCGCTGACCTTCGACATCTCCGCCGTTGGCACCAACATCAGCAAGGGCGATGTCGCCAGGTCGGGCGCCGGTGCGCCGGGCACCGTCGGCAACAACAACATCTACCGCTACGGCAAGTTTGCCCCGGTCGCGACGCTGACCGCCAGCTTCTGATCGCGGGATTACCGCCAACACGAAGGGCCGGTCACCGCAAGGTGGCCGGCCCTTTCGCTTACGCGACTATTGTTGTCGTGCGATTTTTTGGCAAAAACCGGTTCCCACTTTTTGCCATCGCACTCTATTCCGCCGCTTCGGTCAGTTCCTCGGCCTCGTTCGCCTGCCGCGCCCACATGTCGGCATAAAGGCCGTCGCGACGCAGCAGATCGGCGTGGCTGCCCTGCTCGACCAGCCGGCCCTCGTTCAGCACGAAGATGCGGTCGGCATCGGCGATGGTGGACAGCCGGTGCGCGATCGACAGGCTGGTGCGGTTGGCGGACAGCGTGTGCAGCGTCGCCAGGATGTCCTGCTCGGTGCGGGTGTCCAGCGCGCTGGTCGCCTCGTCCAGCAGCAGGATCGGTGGGTTCTTCAGCAGGGTGCGGGCGATCGCCACGCGCTGCTTCTCGCCGCCCGACAGCTTCAGCCCGCGCTCACCCACTTCGGTGTCGAAGCGTTTCGGCAGACGGTCGATCAGCGGCATGATCGCCGCGCTGCGTGCCGCGCCCTCGATCTCGGCCATGCCGGCGCCGTCGCGGCCATAACCGATGTTGTAGCCGATGCTCTCGTTGAACAGCACCGAATCCTGCGGCACGATGCCAAGCTGGGCGCGCAACGATGTCTGGGTCACGCCCCTGATGTCCTGCCCGTCGATCAGGATGCGGCCGCTCCACGGGTCATAGAAGCGGAACAGCAGCCGGCCGATCGTGCTCTTGCCCGCGCCCGACGGGCCGACGATGGCGACCTGTTGCCCGGCCTCGACCTCGAAGCTCAGCCCGTGCAGGATCTCGCGGTCAGGCTCGTAGCCGAACACCACGTTGTCGAAAACCACCGAGGGGCGCCGGATCACCAGCGCCGGGGCGCCGGGGGCATCGGCCACTTCCACCGGGGTGTCGAGCAGCTTGAACATCGCCGCCATGTCGATCAGCCCCTGGCGGATCGTGCGATAGACCATGCCCAGCATGTCCAGCGGGCGGAAAAGCTGGGTCAGGAAGGTCTGCACCAGCACCAGTTGCCCGGCGGTGTATTCGCCCTGCGACCAGCCCCACACCGTCGTTGCCAGCGCCCCGGCCATCAGCAGGTTGACCACCAGCGCCTGCGCGATGTTCAGCAGGCCCAGCGAATTCTCGCTCTTCACCGCGGCTTCGGCGTAAGCACCGGTCGCCTGCGCATAGCGGGCTTCCTCGCGCGCTTCGGCGCTGAAGTACTTCACCGTCTCGTAGTTCAGCAGCGAATCGACCGCGCGCGCCATTGCCTGGCCGTCCAGCCGGTTCATCTTCTCGCGCAAATGCGTGCGCCATTCGGTGATCGCGCGCGTCACCCAGATATAGGCGGTGATCGCCGCCGCCGTTGCCGCCACCAGCCCCCAGCCGAACTTCAGCTTGAAGATCACCGCAACCGCGACAAGCTGGAGGATGGTGGGCGCGATGTTGAACAGCATGAAGTACAGCATCGTGTCGATGCTCTTGGTGCCGCGATCGATCACCTTCGTCACCTCGCCGGTGCGCCGCGCGAGGTGAAAGCGCAGCGACAGGCGGTGCAACTGGGCGAACACGTTCTCGGCCAGCGCGCGGGTGGCATCCTGCCCCACCCGTTCGAACACGATGTTGCGCAGGTTGTCGAACGCCACCCCGGCAAAGCGCCCCGCCGAATAGGCGACGATCATCAGCAGCACGAACGTCAGCGGCTTCGGCCCGGTCAGCTTCATCGCATCGACGGTGTTCTGCAGCGCGAACGGGATCGCCAACTGGACCGTGGTGGATGCCAGGATCAGCAGGCACGAGACGACGATGCGCCAGCGCAGCGCGGGGTTATCGCGCGGCCACAGATAGGGCAGGAAGCGCGAAAGCGTGGCCCAGCCGTCATGGCGGGCGGCGGGGTCGTTGGCGTGGTCTGGCGGCATGCCGCCCATGTAGGGTGTGCGCGGCCGGGATTGAAGGCCTAAACGCCCCTTGTTGCGGCCTTATCGGCTGGTAAATGCCAGCATGACGTTGCCCGGCTGGCGATTGGCGAAGCCATAGCCCGACGCCACGAACAGGTCGCCGTGCCACAGCAGCGGCGCTGGCGCGCCGGCAATACCGCCGCCCTGCCCCGGAATGCCGCCCAGCCCGGTATAATCGCGCCAGGTGTCGTAATCCCACAGCACCTTGCCGTCAGCCGCGCCATAGATGCGCAAATGCCCGTCTACCGCGCCCGCGAACACCAGTTTCGACGTGGCGCTGACGCCGCCGCCCAGCCCGGGCAGGCACACCGGCCGGCGCTTGCCCTCGCAGGCATCGGCCAGCGGGGCCGCCCACAGCCGCACGCCGGTGGCGGCATCCAGCGCATAGAGCCCGGGGCTGAGCGGATAGCCCGACGCGTGTGGATCGGGCATGTCGTTGACCGGCACGAAGACCTTGCCGTCGCGTGCCGCCAGCCCGAAATGGATGCCGCCCGCCGCGCCGCCACGCCCGACGCGGGTCTGCCAGCGCACCTTGCCGGTCGCCGGGTCCAGTCCCCAGGCCACGCCCGACTTCTGCCCGGCCAGGATCATGTCGCCCTTCGCGGTGTGCGCCACCACGGTGTTGGCGCCGAAGTCGTAGTCCGGGCCTTCGTCGTCGGGGCAGTTGGGGTTCACCGCCTTCAGGATGCAGCCGACGTTCCACACATCGCCCGGCGTCAACTGGTTGTGCCAGCGCTCCTTGCCGGTCTTGAGGTCAAGCGCGACAACCGCGTTGCTCCACGCGGCGGAAGCCTTGGTGGGCGAGGTATAGGTGTTGCCGGTGGCGAAGATCAGTTGGCCCCGCCTGGCGTCCACCGCGGGCGAGTTCCACACCGCCACCCCCGAGGGGCCGAACTTGTCGGTGCCGCTGGCCAACTTGCCCAGCGGGCGGGGCGGCGGCACGGTCCAGTGCTTCCACAAGGTCTTGCCGGTTGCCGCGTCCAGCGCGATCACCGCGCCACGGAACGTGCAACACGGATAGCGTGGATCGGCGGCGGAGGCTTCCTCCAGCGACGAGGTGGTGACGTAAAGCACGCCATTGTACAGCGCCGGGGTTGCGGAAATGCCGCCGGCGGGATGGTCGGTCACGCGCTGCTTCCAGCGCAGTTTGCCGGTGACGGCATCCAGCGCGACGACATTGCCGGTGATGTCGCCGAACCACGCCAGCGGGCGCGCCTTCGTGTCGCCGGCGCGCCAGCGCTGCACCAGCACGGCGGTGCGCACTTCGGATGATGCCTGGTACGACCAGCGCACGCAGCCGGTTTCCCGATCGAGCGAGAACACCTCGCCGGTCGAGCCGCCGAACGTCAGCGCGCCGCCGGCCAGCGCCGGTTGCGAACGCAGCCGGGTGGCGCCGGGGACGGCGAACGCCCATTTCAGCCGCAGCTTGCCGACCGCTTCCGGCACCAGCCCGGCAACCGCATCGGGCATGGCATGGCTGTTCGACGGATCAAGCCCGATGCCGTCGTAAGCCGGGGTCTGCGCAAAATCGAACCGGGCGGCAGCGCCGGTGCAGCGCGCGAACGGCGGCGGGGGCGGCTCGTTACCCAGCTTCTTCGCGGTCAGGTATTCGGCGACGGCGGTTTTCTGGTCGGCGCTGAGCGTGGCGGCCTGAAGCCGCATCGCGCCGCCGGTCAGCACCGCGCGGATGGTCTGCGGCGCCAGTTGCAGCAGCACGATGCGCAGCGGCGCGCGGCCGACGCCGCTATCATGGCATTGCGCGCAGTTCTGCTGATAGATTTGCCGCCCTTCGGCAAAGGCGGGGCCGGACGAGGGATCGAGCATGGCCTGCACCGCCGCCTGCTGCTCGGACTGGGCGCCGGCACCGGCGTGCCACCCGGCCAGCGCCAATGCCCCGATTGCCGCCAGCAGCATTCTGGTGCCCGATCCGGCCATACCAACTCCCCTGTCCGCCCTGATGGCGGTTGCGGGGGGAGGCTATTGATACGGCGCGGTTCGGGCAAGCGGTTCGGCAACGCGCCCGCGATCAAGCCAGCATCCGCAGTTTCGGTTCGCGATCCCAGTGCCGCGCCGGGGCCACGCCGGCAAAGTCGGCGATGGCAACCACGCCCGCGTCCGCCTCGACGCCCAGCCCGGCCAGCAGCTTCCGCGTCGCCGGGCAGGCGCCGATGGTCTTGCAATGCGCGAAGGCATCGTTGAACCACTGCTTCGCGGCGCTGTCCCGCGCCAGCCTCGCCGCCGGTTCGGGCATGATGATCGAGGCTACCGCGTCGAACAGCACCGAGGGCATTCCGGCCAACTGGCCATGCGCCTTCAGCGTGCCGCCCTTCACCTTCAGTTCGCCCGCCTTCGGTGCCACCAGCAGCACCGCCGCGCCGCCCTTCTCCAGTTCGCCCTTCAGCTTGTCGATTGCCGCCTTGTCCGAGCCTTCGTCGAACAGGATGGCGATCAGGCGGCCCTGCAACGATGGCGGGCCGTGCGCCAGGATCGACAGACTGGGCGAAGGCGCCATCTCGACCGGTTCGCGCGCCACCGGGGCGGCATCGGGCAGCGGCATCGCCAGCCCATCGGCCACGCGCTGCGCCAGCGCTTCATCGACGTTGCGCAGCCGCGACAGCACGCGGATGCGGACATGCTCCAGCGCCACCTTCGACAGCTCGAACACCAGCGCCGAAGCGATATGCGCCTGCTCGATCGGCGCCTGCGACGCATAGAACAGCCGCGCTTGCGAATAGTGATCGGCGAACAGCTCCGGGCGCACGCGCAGCTTGCCTTCGGCTTCGGGCCGCTCGATCGCGGCAAGGCTGCTGAACCCGGTTGCCGGGCATTCGCGCGGGCCGCCCGGCTCACTGGCTTCGGCCAGCGAGTTCGGCTCGTAATTGGCGCGCCCGTTCGGCACCGCCATCTGCATCTGGCCGTCGCGCTGGAAGTTCATCACCGGGCACTTCGGCGCGTTGATCGGCAACTGGTGGAAGTTGGCGGTGCCCAGCCGCGATTTCTGCGTGTCGAGGTACGAGAACAGCCGCCCCTGCAGCAGCGGGTCGTTGCTGAAATCGATGCCGGGGATCACGTTGCCCGGGCAGAACGCCGCTTGCTCGGTCTCCGCAAAGAAGTTGTCGGGGTTGCGGTTCAGCGTCATCCGGCCGACGATCTGCACCGGCACCAGTTCCTCGGGGATCAGCTTGGTGGCGTCCAGAATGTCGAAATCCTGCGCGGCGGCCCACGCCTCGTCCACCACCTGCACGCCGAAGTCCCACGCCGGAAACGCGCCGGTCTGGATCGCCTCGTACAGGTCGCGGCGGTGATAGTCGGGGTCGGCGCCGGCCAGCTTCACCGCCTCGTCCCAGGTGGTCGATTGCAGGCCCAGCACCGGCTTCCAGTGGAACTTGACGAACTTCGCCTCGCCCTTCGCATTGACCAGCCGGTAGGTGTTGACGCCGAAGCCCTCCATCGTGCGCAGTGAACGCGGCAGCGCGCGGTCGGACATCGCCCACAGCACCATGTGTATCGCCTCGGGCATCAGGCCGATGAAATCCCAGAACGTGTCGTGCGCGCTGGCCGCCTGGGGATAGCCCTTGTCGGCTTCCATCTTCACCGCGTGGATCAGGTCGGGAAACTTCATTGCGTCCTGGATGAAGAACACCGGGATGTTGTTGCCGACCAGGTCCCAGTTGCCCGCCTCGGTATAGAACTTCACCGCGAAGCCACGCACGTCGCGCGGGGTGTCGGCGCTGCCGGCGCCGCCCGCCACGGTCGAGAAGCGCACGAACACCGGGGTCTGCTTGCCCATCGCCTGCAACGGCGCGGCCATCGTCAGCTCGGGGATCGCCTGCGTGCATTCGAACACCCCGTGCGCGGCCGAGCCGCGCGCGTGGACGATGCGTTCGGGGATGCGCTCGTGGTCGAAGTGGAAGATCTTCTCGCGCAGCACGAAGTCTTCCAGCAGCGTCGGTCCGCGCGCGCCGGCCTTCAGGCTGTTCTGGTTGTCGGCGACGCGGATGCCCTGATCGGTGGTCAGGTGCGCGGCGCCATCGGTGTGATTGGCATCGTGGGGCACGCGCTGGTGGGTTTCGCCGCCGTTGCCGATGTTGGCGCCATGCGCCGGTTGCTTTGCCATCTCGCTCTCCATGCAGGGGGTAATCGCCCAACCGGAGTTGCCGCCGAAGGTTCCGCGCCCCCTCGACCTGCGCCCGATTCCGCACCATGAACCGGTGCATGACCGAGACCACTTCAGAACCCCGCCTCACCACGCTCAGCCACGGGGGCGGCTGCGGCTGCAAGATCGCGCCGGGCGTGCTGTCCGAAATGCTGAAAGGCACCGCGGGTCTGCCGGTGCCGGCCGAACTGCTGGTGGGCATCGAAACGTCGGACGACGCGGCGGTGTACCAGCTTTCGGATGACCTTGCCGTCATCGCCACCACCGACTTCTTCATGCCCATCGTCGATGATCCGCACCACTTCGGCCAGATTGCCGCCACCAACGCGATCAGCGACGTCTATGCGATGGGCGGGCGGCCGATCATGGCGCTGGCGCTGGTGGGGATGCCGATCAATGTGCTGTCCACCGCGACCGTCGCCCGCATTCTCGAAGGCGGCGCGGCGGCGGCGCAGGCGGCGGGGATTCCGATCGCGGGTGGCCATTCGATCGATTCGGTCGAGGCGATCTACGGGCTGGTCGCGATCGGGGTGATCGACCCGAAGCGGCTGCGGCGCAACAGCGATGCCCGGCCGGGCGATGCGCTGGTGCTGGGCAAGCCGCTGGGCGTGGGTGTGCAGTCGGCGGCGCTGAAGAAGGGCCTGCTGGACGATGCCGGCTATGCGGCGATGATCGCCTCGACCACGCGGCTCAACACGCCGGGGCCGGCGCTGGCGGCGTTGGACGGGGTCCACGCGATGACCGACGTCACCGGGTTCGGCCTCGCCGGCCATGCGCTGGAAATGGCGCGCGGATCGGGGTGCGATATTGGCGTGGACTGGGCCACGGTGCCCTTGCTGCAGGGTGTGCGCGATCTGGCGGCGCAAGGCTGCGTGACCGGCGCATCGGGCCGCAACTGGGCGGGCTATGGCGCGCAGGTGGTGCTGCCCGAAGGCTTTGCGGCAGAAGACCGGGCGCTGTTGACCGATCCGCAGACCAGCGGCGGGCTGCTGGTGTCCTGCACGGCGGATGCGGTGGCCGAGGTGCTGGCGGTGTTCGCGCGGCAGGGGTTCGATGCGGCGGCAATCGGCCGGGTGGGCGAAGCGGCCGCGCAACCGCGCCTGATCGTCAACTGAGCAGGCCGGCCTGCCGCGTCTCGCGGTCGATGCGGAAGGCCAGCGGGCGTTCGGGATCGGTCGATCGGTAAACGAAGCCTGGCGCTTCCGGCGTGGCCCAGTGCAGCGCGGTCATCGCGTCGCCGGCCAGCGTCAGCCATTCGCCGCTGCGGGGGAACTGCGCGGGCGGATGCGCGGCACGCCGGGCGGCCAGCGCCTGCACATGCGCCAGCAGGTCCCGGTCGCGCGCCTGCCAGTCGATCCAGCCGATCGGGCTGTCCTGGCAATAGGCGTTGTTGTTGCCCTGCTGGCTGCGGCCGAACTCATCGCCGGCGGTCAGCAGGATCGTGCCGGTGGAGGCGAACAGCGTGCCCAGCAGGGCCTTCAGGTCGGCGCGGCGGCGTTCGATCACGGCGGGATCATCGCCGGGGCCTTCGACGCCGTTGTTCCAACTGAAGTTCTCGCCGTGGCCGTCGCGGTTGTGTTCGCCGTTGGCCCAGTTGTGGCGCGCCTCGTAGGCAACCATGTCCGCCAGCGTGAAGCCGTCGTGCGCGGCCAGAAAGTTGACGCTGCGGCAGGCCTGTTCGCCGAACACGTCGGCGCTGCCGGCCAGCCGCGTGGCCAGCGTGGCGGCATCGCCGTCCCCGCGCCAGAACCGGCGGACATCGTCGCGGAAGCGGTCGTTCCATTCCAGCCAGTTCGGCGGAAATTGCCCGAGGTGGTAGCCGCCGGGGCCGATGTCCCAGGGCTCGGCGATCAGCACGCGGTCAGCCAGCAACGGGTCGGCGGCAAGTTCGGCGAAGAACGGGGCGCTTGAATCGAAACCGGGACCACGCGCCAGCACCGGCGCCAGATCGAAGCGGAAGCCGTCGATGCCGGCGTGGCGGACGAAATGGCGCAAGCTGTCGAGGGCCAGCGCGCGCACCGCCGGGTTGGCGAAATCCAGCGTGTTGCCGCAGCCGGTATCGTTGATCTGGCGGCCATCCGCATCGTGCGCATAGGCGGCATTGTCCAGCCCGCGCAGGCACAGCACCGGACCGAACACATCGCTTTCGCCGGTGTGGTTGAGCACGATGTCGAGGATGACGCCGATGCCCGCCCGGTGCAGCGCGGCGACGGTTTCGCGCAGTTCGGCCACGCCGCCGGGGCACAGGCCGGGGTCCAGCGCCATCGGCGCCACCGGGTTGTAGCCCCAGAAATTGCGCAGGCCCAGCGGCACGAGGTGCCGCTCGTCGATCCAGGCGATGATCGGCATCAGTTCGACGGCGGCGACGTGCAGCGCTTGCAGGTGGGCGATGACGGCGGGTTCGGCCAGCGCGGCGACGGTGCCGCGTTTGCCTTCGGGCACATCGGGATGGAGCAGCGTGAAGCCGCGCACGTTCAGTTCGTAGACCAGCCCGCCGGGGGTGAAGCACGGCGCCGTGTGCGGCACTTCGGGCAGCGCGGGCGGGACGATCGCCCTGGGCACCAGCGCGGCGGTGTCGGCGCCGTGGTGGGCGAGAGCGGGATCGTAGGCGAAGCGCCGGTCCAACTCCACCGCGCGGGGATCGACCAGCAGCTTGGCCGGGTCGAACCACAGGCCGCGTTCGGGCGCCCATTCGCCGTCGGCGCGAAAGCCATAGCGGGCGCCGGCCAGATCGCCCGGAAGCGCAATCGCCCAGTCATCGCCGTCGCGCGTCAGCGCGTGGCGGGTTTCGGTGTCATCCTCGAACAGGCAGAGCCAGACGGCGCTGGCGTGCGGCGAACGGACCCGGAAGCACGTGGTCACGTCACCACATCGGGCGCGGTGCGGCCGGTGTGGCGGACAATGCCGGCAATCGCGTCGGCGGCGGCGATCAGTTCGGCCAGCATGGCGGGGGTTTCGGCAGCAAGGTTGCCGCCGTTTGGCTCATAGCGTTCGAGATAGACGCGCAGCGTGGCGCCTTCGGTGCCGGTGCCCGAGAGGCGGAAGACGATGCGGTTGCCGCCCTCGAACAGCACGCGCAGGCCCTGGTTGCGGCTGACCGAGCCATCGACCGGATCGGTGTAGGCGAACGAGTCCGCCGCCGCGACGGTCAGGCCGCCATAGGCCTTGCCCGGCAGCGACGGCAGCGCGGCGGTCAGTTCGGCGATCAGCGCGTCGGCCCGGGCGGTGGGCAGCGCCTCGTAATCGTGGCGGGCGTAATAGTTGCGGCCGAACTTCGCCCAGTGTTCCCGCGCCAGTTGCGCGACCGGAATCTTGCGGACGGCGAGGATGTTCAGCCACAGCAGCACCGCCCACAGCCCGTCCTTCTCGCGCACGTGGTCCGAGCCGGTGCCGGCCGATTCCTCGCCGCAGATCGTGGCGAGGCCGGCGTCGAGCAGGCTGCCGAAGAACTTCCAGCCGGTGGGGGTTTCATAGGCGGGAATGCCCAGCGATTCGGCCACGCGGTCGGCGGCGGCGCTGGTCGGCATCGAGCGGGCGATGCCCTTGAGGCCGCTGGCATAGCCCGGCGCGAGGTGGGCGTTGGCGGCCAGCATCGCCAGCGAATCCGACGGGGTGATGAAGATGTGGCGGCCGACGATCAGGTTGCGATCCCCGTCGCCATCGCTGGCAGCGCCGAAATCCGGGGCATTTTCCGCGAACATGGTGTCGAACAGCTCGTGGGCGTGGACCATGTTGGGATCGGGGTGGTGCCCGCCGAAGTCTTCCAGCGGCACGCCGTTGCGCACGGTGCCGGGCGCGAATCCGAGGCGGTCTTCCAGAATAAGGTGCGCATAAGGCCCGGTTACGGCGCTCATGGCGTCGAACGACATGGTGAAACCGCCCGCCACCATTGCGCGGATCGCGGGAAAATCGAACAGCGTTTCCATCAGCGCGGCATAATCCGCGACCGAATCGATCACTTCGACCGCCATTCCACCGATTTTCGTGGTGCCGACGCGATCGAGATCGACATCGGGTGCATCCACCATGCGCCATTCGGAAATCGTGCGGGTGCGCTGGTAGATCGCCTCGGTCACCGCTTCGGGCGCGGGGCCGCCGTTGGCGACGTTGTACTTGATGCCGAAATCCTCGTCCGGGCCGCCGGGGTTGTGGCTGGCCGAGAGGACAAGGCCGCCCGATGCCTTGTACAGACGGATGACGTGGCTGGCGGCGGGGGTGGAGAGGATGCCGCCCTGGCCCACCAGCACGCGGGCATAGCCGTTGGCGGCGGCCATGCGCAGCGCCTGCTGGATGACGGTGCGGTTGTGGAAGCGGCCGTCGCCGCCGATCACCAGCGTGGCATTCTCGGGCCGCTCGACCACGTCGAACACCGCCTGGATGAAATTCTCGGCATAGTTCGACTGCTGGAATACGCGCACTTTCTTGCGCAGGCCCGAAGTGCCCGGCTTCTGGCCTTCGTAAGGCGTGGTCGGGACAACCAGCGTCATGCATTTCCTCCGACGAGTTCGCGATAGAGCGCGGCATAGGCGGCGCCGCTGGCCGCCCACGAGAAGTCTGCCTTCATGCCGGCGCGCTGGATGCGGCGCCAGGTGTCGGGCTGGCGATGGAGCGCCACGGTGCGGCTGATCGCGCGGGCGAAGTTGGCATAGTCCACGCCCGCGAACTGCACGCCGGTGGCGGCATCGACCGCCAGCGCGGCGAGGTTGGCGTCGATGACGGTATCGGCAAGCCCGCCGGTGCGGGCGACGACCGGCACGCAGCCATAGGCGAGGCCATAGAGCTGGGTCAGGCCGCAGGGTTCGAACCGGCTGGGTACCAGGATGGCATCGCCGCCGGCCTGCATCCGATGCGACAGCGCCTCGTCATAGCCGAAGTGCAGCGCGATGCGGCCGGGGTGGCGGGCGGCGGCGGCCTGAAGTTCGGCAACCAGCGCCGGATCGCCGCTGCCCAGCAGCGCCAGCCGGCCGCCGAGGCCGACGAGATGGTCGAGCACCTCGCACAGCACGTCGATGCCCTTCTGCCAGGTGAGGCGGCTGACGACGATGAACAGCGGGCCGTCCTCATGCGACAGGCCGAATTCGGCTTCGAGGGCGCGCTTGTTGGCGGCGCGCTTCGCCAGCGTCTTCGCGGTGAAACGGGCGGCGAGGGCGGGGTCGGTGGCGGGGTTCCATTCGGCGGTGTCGATGCCGTTGACGATGCCGCGCACGGTGTTGCCCCGGCTGCGGATCAGGCCTTCGAGGCCCATGCCGAATTCGCGCTCACGGATTTCGAGCGCATACGTGGGGCTGACGGTGGTGATGGCGCTGGCCGCTTCCAGCCCCGCCTTCAACATGCCGACGCCGCCGTGGTATTCCACCCCGTCCATCGCCCAGGCGCGCTGCGGCAGGCCGAGGCGGGGGAACACCGCGCCGTCGTAGAAGCCCTGGAACGCCATGTTGTGGATGGTCATCACCCCGGGCGGCGGGGTCATGCCTTCGGGCGGGGCGAAGCGCAGGTAGGCCAGCGTCAGGGCCGCCTGCCAGTCGTGCGCGTGGACCACATCGAACGTCAGTCCCTTGATCGCGCCGGCGGCGATGTCGGCCGCGGCACGACCGAACGCGGCGAAACGGCGCCAGTTGTCGTCCCAGTCGCGGCCGGCGCCATCGCCATAGGGGCCACCGTCGCGGTGGAACAGCGCGGGGCAATCCAGCACCAGCAGCGGATGGCCGCCGATTTCGCCCTTCAGCAGCCGCGCCGGTTCGCCCAGCAGGCCGGGCCATTCGTGCAGCGGCTTCGGCTTGCGCCTGCCCGCCGATGCCGCCAGTGCGGCCAGCACCCTGGGATAGCCCGGCAGCAGCGTGGTCATCGCCACGCCATGCGGGGCGACGGCGCCGGGCAGCGCACCCGCGACATCGGCCAGCCCGCCGGTCTTGACCAGCGGGACGGCTTCGGACGCGACGGAAAGGACCTTCATCGCGGTCACCCCAGTTGCTCGATCATCCGCTTGTTGATCAGGCACACGCCCTGTTCGGTGCGGCGGAAGCGCTTGGCGTCGAGCACCGGGTCCTCGCCGACGACGAGCCCTTCGGGAATGCGCACGCCCGAATCGATGATGACTTTCGAGAGGCGCGCGCCGCGGCCGATGTTGCAATGAGGCAGGATCAGGCCTTCGCTGACGCTGGAATAGGAGCCCATCTTGACCCCGGTGAACAGCAGCGACTTGCGCGCGGTGGCGCCCGAGACGATGCAGTCCTGGCTGATCAGCGACGAGATCGCCATGCCGCGCCGGCCGTCCTCGTCATGCACGAACTTGGCGGGGGCGGCGATGATCTGGTCGGTCCAGATCGGCCAGTCGCGATCGTACATGTTGAGCGCGGGAACGGTGTCGGTAAGGTCGAGGTTGGCCTCGAAGTAGGCGTCCAGCGTACCGACATCGCGCCAGTATTCGCCGATTTCCTCGGCGGCGCGGATGCAACTGTCGGTGAAGCGGTGCGCCACCGCCTTGCCGCCCTTGACCACCCTGGGGATGATGTCCTTGCCGAAATCGCGGCTCGACGCGGGGTCGGCGGCATCCTCGCGCAGCAGTTGGAACAGGAATCGGGTGTCGAACACGTAGATGCCCATCGAGGCCAGCGACATGCCGGGTTCGCCGGGAATTTCGGGCGGTTTGGCGGGCTTCTCGACGAATTCGGTGATCGTCGCGTGGGCATCGACCGCCATCACCCCGAATTCGGTGGCGCTGGCCGAGGGGACGACGAGGCAGCCGATGGTGACGTCCGCCCCCGAGTTGACGTGCTGCTGCAGCATCAGCTCGTAGTCCATCTTGTAGATATGGTCGCCGGCCAGGATCACCATGTATTTCGGGGCGTAGCTCTCGATGATGTCGATGTTCTGGTAGACCGCGTCAGCGGTGCCTTCGTACCACATCTGCTCGGATATGCGCTGGCTGGCGGGCAGGATGTCGAAGCTTTCGTTGCGTTCGGGCCGCATGAAGTTCCACGCGCGGTTCATGTGGCGGATCAGGCTATGCGCCTTGTACTGGGTGGCGACGCCGATGCGTCTAATCCCTGAGTTGATTGCGTTCGACAGCGCGAAATCGATGATCCGGCTCATCCCCCCGAAATAGACCGCCGGCTTGGCGCGGTTGTCGGTCAGCTCCTTGAGCCGGCTGCCGCGTCCGCCGGCCAGCACATAGGCCATCGCGTCGCGTGCCAGGGGTTGCGAAGAATGCTGCCTCATGGCCTTCCCTCCATCACATCTTGCCGCTCCGATCCCGATTGTGCGGATGCGGCGTGAACCTTTTTTCCCTCGCGGTCAGCCGACCGCCTCGAACATGACCGTTGCCAGTGGCGGCAGCGTGACGGTGGCGAAACCGTCCCTTGCCTGCACCAGCCCGAGGTTGCCCGCGCCCGAGCCGCCATAGGCCTGGGCGTCGGAGTTGAGCACTTCCCACCATTGCCCGTCGCGCGGCAGCGGCAGGCGATAGCCGGTGAGCAGCGCCGGGGTCATGTTGCTGACCACCGCGATCGGCGCCTCGCCCTCGGCCTTGCGCAGCCAGGCGAACACCGAGTTTTCGGCATCGTCGACGATCAGCCATTCGAAGCCCTGCGGCTCGCAATCGTGGCGGTGCAGCGCGGGCTTGTGGCGGTAGAGCGTGTTGCAATCGCGCACCAGCCGGCGCACGCCCTCGTGACGGGCATCGCCCAGCAGGTCCCAGTCCAACCCGCGTTCCTCGCTCCATTCGCGGCGCTGCGCGAATTCCTGGCCCATGAACAGCAGCTTCTTGCCGGGATAGCCCCACATCAGCCCGTAATAGGCGCGCAGACTGGCGAACTTCTGCCAGTCGTCGGCGCCGCTCATCTTGGTCAGCAGGCTGCCCTTGCCGTGGACGACCTCGTCATGGCTGAGCGGCAGCACGAAGTTTTCGGCGAAGGCGTACATCAGCCCGAAGGTGATCTCGTCGTGATGCCAGCGGCGGTGGACGGCATCGCGGGCCATGTACTTCAGCGTATCGTGCATGAAGCCCATGTTCCACTTGAAGCCGAAACCCAAAGCCGATTTCTGGCCCTCTCCGTCCTCGTAGGCGGGCAGGGTGACGCCGGGCCAGGCGGTCGATTCCTCCGCCACGGTGATGACGCCGGCGTGGGTGCCGTAGACCGCGCGGTTCATCGCCTGCATGAAGGCCACCGCCTCCCAGTTCTCGCGGCCGCCGTGCTCGTTGGGAATCCACTCGTCCGCCTCGCGCGAGTAGTCACGGTAGAGCATCGAGGCGACGGCATCGACGCGCAGGCCATCGACATGGTAGCGTTCGGCCCAGAACAGCGCGTTGTTGACCAGGAACGAGGACACCTCGCGCCGGCCGAAGTTGTAGATCGCGGTGTTCCAGTCCGGATGGAAGCCCAGGCGCGGGTCCTCGTGTTCATACAGGGCGGTGCCGTCGAATCGGGCAAGGCCGTGGGCATCGGTGGGAAAGTGCGCGGGCACCCAGTCGATCAGCACGCCGATCCCGGCCTGGTGAGCGCCATCGACGAAGCGGGCGAAGCCTTCGGGATCGCCGAAGCGCGCCGATGGCGCGAACAGCCCGGTGGTCTGGTAGCCCCACGACGGATCGTAGGGGTGTTCCGAGACCGGCAGGAACTCGATATGGGTGAAGCCCATCTTCTCCACATAGGGGATCAGCTCATCGGCCATGCGGTCCCACGGCAGGAACCAGCCGTTCTCGTCGCGGCGCCACGATCCCGGGTGGACTTCGTAGATCGAGATCGGCTGGCGGCGCGGATCGACGGCCGACCAGAACTTGCGGTGCGCGGCGTCATGCCATTCGGCCTTGCCGGCGTGGGCAACGATCGACGCGGTGGCGGGGCGCAGTTCGCTGGCGAAGGCGTAGGGATCGGCCTTCAGCGGCTGCACCGTGCCGTCCGGCCCGGTGATGGCGTATTTATAGGCGCGGCCTTCGCCGATGTCGGGAACGAACACTTCCCAGACGCCGATGTCCTGGCGGTGGCGCATCGGGGTGCGGCGCGGGTCCCAATCGTTGAAATCGCCCACCACGGCGACGCGGCGGGCATTGGGCGCCCAGACCGCGAAGTGGACCCCGGTGGCGCCCTCGTGCGCGATGACGTGGGCGCCCAGCTTGTCGAACAGGCGGAAGTGGGCGCCCTTGGCGATCAGGAAGTCGTCGATCGGGCCGAGCACCGGGCCGAAGCTGTAGGGATCGCCCAGCCACCATTCCGCGCCCAGCGCGCCGGCGCGATAGCGCAGCGGCTGGCGGGGGCCGGCAATGTGGCCCTCGAACAGGCCTGCCGCATCGACCCGCTGCAACGGCCCGAGCGCTTCGCCCGAGAGGCTGAACGCCTCCGCCACTTCCGCGCCGGGCAGGAAGGCGCGCACGAACAGGCCCCCCGGCCCCGGGTGCGGCCCCAGCAGCGCGAACGGATCGGCGTGGGTGCCGTCCAGCAGCGCGGCGATAGCGGTGGCTGGAGGTTTGAGGGGCGTTGTCGGGGGTGGTTTCATGGCGTGGGCGTGACCCCCCAGATGTCGCGGGCATATTCGCCGATGGTGCGGTCCGACGAGAACCAGCCGACATTGGCGATGTTGCGGATGGCGCTGGCCCGCCATTGCGCCTGATCGAGCCAGCGGGCATCCACTGCGCGCTGCGCGGCGGCGTAGCTTTCGAAATCGGCGGCGACCATGAACCAGTCCGAATCGTACAGGCCGCCCATCAGGCCCTTGTAGCGATCGGGATCGTCGGGCGAGAACACGCCGCTGGCGATGGCGTTGATCGCCTGTTGCAACTCGCGGTTGCCCTCGATGATGGCGCGGGGGTTGTAGCCGTTGGCGCGCTGTTCGGCCACTTCGTCCGCCGTCAGGCCGAAGATGACGATGTTGTCGTCGCCCACCCGGTCCTTGATCTCGACGTTGGCGCCGTCCAGCGTGCCGATGGTCAGCGCGCCGTTCAGCGCGAACTTCATGTTGCCGGTGCCCGATGCTTCCATGCCGGCGGTGCTGATCTGCTCGGACAGGTCGGCCGCCGGGATAATCCGTTCCGCCAGGGTGACGTTGTAGTTGGGCACGAACACCAGCTTCAGCAGGCCGCCGGTGCTGGGGTCGGAATTGATGCGGCGGGCGATGTCGTTGGCCAGCTTGATGATCAGCTTGGCGTTGTGATAGCTCGACGCCGCCTTGCCGCCGATGATCTTGACGCGCGGCACCCAGTCCCGCTCGGGGTGGCTGCGGATCTGGTCGTAGAGCGCGACGGTCTCGACCAGGTTCAGCAACTGGCGCTTGTATTCGTGGATGCGCTTGATCTGCACGTCGAACATCGCGTCGGGATCGACACGGGTGCCGACCAGATTCTTGATGTGCGCGGCCAGCGCCACCTTGTTGGCGCGCTTCACTTCGGCGAGCCGTTCGCCGAGCCGGGCATCGCCGGCCAGCGCGTTGAGGTCGGCCAGCTTGGCGGCATCGTCCAGGAAGCCGTCGCCGATCGCGTCCTTCAGCACGCTGGTCAGGCCGGGGTTGCACTGCTGCAGCCAGCGGCGCGGGGTGACGCCGTTGGTCTTGTTGTTGATGCGGTCCGGGTAAAGCTTGTGCAGGTCGCTGAACACCGTGGACTTCATCAGGTCGGTGTGCAGCGCGGCGACGCCGTTGACCGAGTGCGCGCCCGAAAACGCCAGGTTGGCCATGCGCACGCGGCGCTCACCGCCCTCGTCGATCAGCGAGATCGCCGCGATCGCGGCATTGTCCAGCCCCTTGCGGCGGGCTTCGCGCAGCACCCGGCTGTTGATGGCATAGACGATCTGCATGTGGCGCGGCAGCAGCCGTTCGAACAGCGGCAGCGGCCAGGATTCGAGCGCTTCGGGCAGCAGGGTGTGGTTGGTGTAGGCGACGGTGCGCTGGGTGACATCCCAGGCCTCGTCGAATTCCAGCCCGTGGACGTCGGTCAACAGGCGCATCAGTTCGGCGACGGCGACGGCGGGGTGGGTGTCGTTGAGCTGGATGGCGGCCTTGTCGGGCAGGGTGCGGATGTCGCCGTGGTATTGCACGTGGCGGCGGACCAGGTCCTGGATCGACGCGGAGGAGAAGAAGTATTCCTGCCGCAGCCGCAGTTCCTGCCCGGCGGCGTTGGAGTCGGCCGGATAGAGCACGCGCACCAGGCTGTCGGCCTTGACCTGTTCGGCCAGCGCGCCGGCATGGTCGCCGGCGTTGAACGCGTCGAGCCGCAGCGGATCGAGCGCGGAGGCGGTCCACAGCCGCAGCGTGTTCACCCGCTTGCCGCGCCAGCCGACCACCGGGGTATCGACGGCGGTGGCCAGCACGTGTTCGGCCGGAACCCAGGTGACGCCGTTGGCGGCTTCCACGACCTCACCGCCGAAGCCGATGCGATAGGCCGATTCCCAGCGCGGGAACTCCCAGGGGTTGCCGTGCGCCAGCCAGGTTTCGGGCAGTTCCACCTGCCAGCCATCGTCGATGCGCTGGCGGAACATGCCGTTCACATAGCGGATGCCATAGCCGTAGGCGGGGATGTCGAGGCTGGCGAGGCTTTCCATGAAGCACGCGGCCAGACGCCCCAGGCCGCCGTTGCCGAGAGCGGCGTCGGGCTCCAGCTCCTCGATCGAGGACAGTTCGAAGCCGTGGTCGCGCAGCGCCAGCTCCATCTCGCGCGTCATCGTCAGGTTCGACAGCGCGTCGCGCATCAGCCGGCCGATGAGGAATTCGAGGCTGAGGTAATAGACGCGCTTGCCGCCGGAATCGTACGTGCGGCGGGTGGAATCCATCCAGCGGTCGATGATGTTGTCGCGCAGCGCCAGCACGGCGGCGTGGAACCAGTCGAGCGGCTTGGCGGCGCGTTCGTCCTTGCCGACGCGGTGGCGCAGCGCGTCCAGCACGAGGGCGTGGATATCCGGGGTCTGGGTTTCGGGGGTGGGGGCGGTCTGGGCAGGCAAGGCGGGTTTCCCTCAAGTCCGTGAGCGCAAGCGGCATGACACCCCATGCACCCGATTGCAGGTACTCCTCGCCCTTTCGAATTCTCCTGGGGAGCAGGCTAATGCACGGGTGCCGGTTCCGGCAAGCGGGGATTAGCAGTCCGCGGCGGCGAGGACTGCATTTATTCGGCACCCGACATACGTATTCCGGCGCTTTACCGGGGTCGGCGCCGCCGCGTACAAGCGCGTTATGTCCAGCCAGCAGCTTGTTCAGCCCGCCGCTTCGCCCTGGTGGAAGGGCGTCGCCATCTACCAGATCTACCCGCGCAGTTTTGCCGATTCGAACGGCGACGGGGTGGGCGACCTGCCGGGGATCACCGCGCGGCTCGATCATGTCGCGTCGCTGGGGGTGGATGCAATCTGGCTGTCGCCGTTCTTTACCTCGCCGATGGTCGATTTCGGCTATGATGTGGCCGACTATTGCGATGTCGATCCGATGTTCGGCACGCTGGCCGATTTCGACGCGCTGGTGGCGCGGGCCCATGCGCTGGGGCTGAAGGTGGTGATCGACCAGGTCTATGCGCACACCTCGGACCGGCACGCGTGGTTTGCGGAAAGCCGGGGGAACCGCACGAACGACAAGGCCGACTGGTATGTCTGGGCCGATCCGCATCCCGACGGCACCCCGCCCAGCAACTGGCAATCGGTGTTCGGCGGTCCGGCGTGGACCTGGGATGCGCGGCGGCGGCAGTACTACATGCACCAGTTCCTGAAGGAGCAGCCGCAACTCAACTGCCATAACCCAGCGGTGCAGGATGCACTGCTGGCGGCGTCGCGGTTCTGGCTGGAACGCGGTGTGGACGGGTTCCGGCTGGATGCGCTGAACCACGCGATGTTCGATCCGGCGCTGCGCGACAACGCTGTGGCCAGTGACGACGGCCCGCGCACCCGGCCGTTCGATTACCAGCGCCGTAACCGCAGCCAGGACCATCCCGGCGTGGTGGGCCTGGTCGAACGGATCGGCGCGTTGTGCGCCGAATATGGCGCGGTGTTCACTGTCGCCGAAGTCGGCGGGCCGAAAGTGATGCCGCTGATGAAGGCTTATACCGCCGGTAAGGCGCGGTTATCGAGCGCTTACAGCTTCGATTTCCTCTATGCGCCCGCGCTGACCCCGGCGCTGGTGGCGAAGACGCAGCGCAACTGGCCCGGTGCCGAGGGCGAGGGCTGGCCAAGCTGGGCGTTCGAGAACCACGATGCGCCGCGTTCGGTCTCGCGCTGGTGTGCGCCCGGGGACATTCCGGCGTTCGCGCGGATGGCGACGGCGCTGCTGGCCTGTCTGCGCGGCAACGTGTTCCTGTACCAGGGGCAGGAGCTGGCGGTGGAGCAGGACGTGATTCCGTTCGAGCTGCTGCAGGACCCGGAAGCGATCGCCAACTGGCCGCTGACGCTGGGCCGCGACGGGGTGCGGACGCCGATGCCGTGGGATGCCGATGCGCGGCATGGCGGCTTCACCAGCGGCACGCCGTGGCTGCCGCTGTCGGCCGGCAACATCGCCCGCGCCGTGAACGCGCAGGAGGCTGACCCGGCATCGCAACTGCACTTCACGCGGCGCGTGCTGGCGCTGCGCAAGGCCCATCCGGCGTTGCGGCGGGGGGCCTTCGCGAACTGCCGCACCCGTGGCGGGCTGCTGGCGTTCGATCGGGTGCATGACGGCGAGACGCTGCATTGCGCGTTCAACCTGGGGACGGTGGCGGTGGCGTATGCCGCACCGATGGGCGAGGTGGTGCTGGCGGTGAACGGGGCGATCGGCGATGGCCTGCCGGGGTATGGGGCGCTGATCGTGCGGGCCTGAAACGAAAAGGGCGGCCCCGGTGGGAGCCGCCCTCTCGTTCGATCGCAAGAAACGATCGGAAGCGTGATCAAGCTTACTTGATCTCGACGGTGCCGCCGGCTTCCTCGATCTTCTTCTTGATCTCTTCGGCTTCCGCCTTGTTGACGCCTTCCTTGATCGCCTTCGGAGCCGATTCCACGAGGGTCTTGGCTTCGGTCAGGCCGAGCGCGGTGATGGCGCGGACTTCCTTGATGACCTGGATCTTCTTCCCGCCGTCGCCGGTCAGGATGACGTCGAATTCGGTCTTCTCTTCAGCGGCTTCGGCAGCGGCGCCACCGGCAGCCGGGGCGGCCACGGCGACAGCAGCGGCGGCGCTGACGCCCCATGCTTCTTCGAGGGCCTTGGCAAGGTCAGCCGCCTCGAGGACGGTCAGCTTCGAAAGTTCTTCAACAAGCTTGGCGATATCGGCCATGGTGTTTCACTCCTGATTGTGTGCCCGGAAAGCTCCGGAAAAATCGTTGCAAACAGTCTTGCGTGCTGCCGCGATCGACGAATCGCCGGGCTGTCGCCCGGCTTGCGATCGCTTAGGCCGCGTCCTTGTCGGCATAGGCCGCGAACACGCGCGCCAGCTTGGCCGCCGGAGCGGTTGCGAGCTGGGCGAGCTTCGTCGCCGGTGCCTGGACGAGGCCGATAAGCTTGGCGCGCAGTTCGTCGAGCGACGGCATCGAGGCGAGCGCCTTGACCCCATCCGCGTTCAGAACCAGCGACCCCATCGCACCGCCGACGATTTCGATCCTGTCGTTCGTCTTGGCGAACTCCACGACCGCCTTCGCAGCGGCAACCGGATCCACCGAAGTGGAAATCGCGGTCGGGCCGGTGAGGAAATCGTTGATCCCCTCATAGTCCGTGCCCTTGATGGCAAGCTTGGCAAGACTGTTCTTCGCAACCTTGTAGGACGCGCCCACTTCACGGATCTTGCCGCGCAGGACAGTGGACTGGGCCACCGTCATGCCGAGGTTGCGGGTGACGACCACCACGCCGACCTCGTTGAAGACCGCATTGAGGGCAGCGACCGATTCGGCTTTCTGCGAACGATCCATGCCATACTCCTTCAAAATGGCCGCACGGGATACCCGCGCGACCGGCTACGTTTGCCCGCATGGCACAAGGCCAGCGGAGCGGGTCCGTTGCGATGGGGAAGGAGCCGCGCGGCGCCGGAACGGCGGACGGGCGGGCATGGCCGGGCCGGGAGGCAAACGCCGGGGCCGGGCTAAATCTCTTTTCCCCGTCTAGGCTGGAAATCAAGCACGGGCAGACCCCGCGCACCAACTGTCTCGGACGGATGAAACCGGCGCGCAAACGCCGGATCGGCGCGGCCATTGGCAGGGGCGGGGGCCGGAGTCAAGCAAAGGCTGGGTGGTTAGGCCGAATCGGCGGGGGCATCCGGGTGTGGCAGGTGCTGCCGGTTGCCGACCCGACTACTTAGGCGGTGCGAGAAAATTGTTTATCAGAACGGCGTACACCCCGGGGAAGCATGGCGCTGCGTTAAGAATTTGGATTATTGCATATTTTTTTAAGCCAGTAACGGAAATCCGCCATTTTTGCGGTCGATACCAAGCCTGATATGCCGCATATCTGGGATGCGAAATGAAATATTAACGGCCAGGGTAAGGGGTTCCGTTAACTTTCGTCGTCCACACATGCCCCGTTGGTTCGCGTATGTGCGAGCGGGGAAATTATGAAAACGTCGGCAATTCAGATAGGTACGGCGCGAAACGCACCCTGGCTGCGGCCGCAAGTGCTCGACCGCGTCGAACAGGTGCTGATCGTGCTGTTGTGGATGTGGCTGGTGCGGCGCGTGGTTGTTTCGAACAATCCTTACGCGCCGCTGCTGCTGCTGTCGGAAACGGCGGTGATGGTGTTCGTGCTGATCCGCCGACCCACGCAGGCGATCTCGATGGCGCTGGGTGACTGGCTGCTGGCGATCACCGCCACCGCCGCGCCGTTGCTGGTGCAGCCGGGTGTGAACCTGCTGCCGCAGATGCTGCCGGTGGCACTGGGCCTGCTGTTCGTCGGCAATTGCGGGCAGCTTTATGCCAAGCTGGCCTTGCGGCGTTCGTTCGGAGTGGCGCCGGCCAATCGCGGCATCAAGGTGTCCGGCCCTTATCGGCTGGTGCGGCACCCGATGTATGCAGGGTACCTGATCGTCCACATCGGCTCGCTGCTGCTGTTCTTCACGCCGATCAACCTGGCGATCTATGTGATCGGCTGGTGGGCGCAGATCCGCCGCCTGCTCGCCGAGGAGGCCTTGCTGTCGCAGGACTCCGGCTATCGCGATTATCAGGCCACCGTGCGGTGGCGGCTGGTACCCGGGATTTTCTGAATGCCCTCACCGAAATGGGAAAGGCGGCCCCGGAAGGAGCCGCCTTTTCCATTTCGGATCGGTTCAGTTGATGGTTTCGCCGGCTTTGCGCCGGGCAGTGGACTGCCAGGTGCGCCAGTCGAACGGCCGGCTGGCAGAATCCTGAAGCCGCGCCTCGCGCCGGGCCAGCAATTTCCGGGCGCGGCGACGGCGCGCCTTGCGGGTGCGGAACGGGTTTTCGGCATCCGGCGGTGCCGCCACCATCTCGCGCAGCAGGTCCTCGCGGGTGTCGCCGCTGGCGATCGGGGTATAGGCCATGCGAACGGGGACCGGGATGGGCGGTTCCCGGCTTGGCGCGGGCGGGGTGATCGCGGCGGCCTGCGCGGCGGTGGCTGCCTCGTAGGCATCCTGTTCGACCGCCAGCGATTCGCGGCGCCGGCGCCCGTTTGCCACCATCATCGCGCCGCCGCCGACCAGCCCGATCGCGACCAGCGCGGCCAGGCCAAGCTGCCATTCGGTTTCAGGGGCGGCGGGAGCGGGGGTGGGCCCCGCCACCCGCGCGACGGGAGGGGTTTGCGCGGACGGCGACGCGGGAGCCGGGCCGGCGCCTGAAAGGGGGGCAGGCGACGGTGCGGCGGGGGGGGTGGCGATCGGGTTGGCGGGGATTGGCGCAGCGCGGGTTGCGGCGATCCGGGCGGGGTGCGCGGACGGGCGCGGTGTCTGCGCCGCCGCGGTGGTTCCTACGGTATCGGCGGGCGGCGGCGGTACGGCCTGGACGACCGGCTGGGCCTGCATCACCGGGGCCGTGACCGGCGCCGGCGTGACTTGCGGCAGCACGATGGCGGGCGTTTCCGGCGGCGCCGACTGGATCGCCGGCGCGGCATCGGCGGGCGGGGCACTTTGCGCCAGCACCGGCGTTGTGGTTCCAAGCGCAAGCATGGCGGCAATCGCCAGGGTGGCGCGATGCGAGTTGAGGTGTTGTCTGGTCATGCCGGATAAATGGCGGCGATGGGTGGGCAGTTCCCCGCAAACGGGACGAGCCGCAGTGAATTGACCGATGAAGCGATGATTCGCGCTATACTAAACCGGGCAAGTATCGCTGCGGATATTCATTGCGAGGCAGTGATTAATCTGCGGTTCATTCATCCGGTTCTGCGGCACGTCCCTTGAAGCCTTGCGCGATGACGTACCATTCCGATGAATCCTTGCGGCTGGCAGGCGGCTTCGCGTGTTTCACGGTGGTGAAGTTCTGCTTCAGCAGCGCCAGCAGATCGGGATCGGTGCCGCCGGCCAGCACCTTGGCGACGAACGCGCCGCCGGGCGCCAGATGGGCGATGGCGAAATCGGCGGCGGTTTCGACCAGGCCCATTGTCCGCAAGTGGTCGGTCTGCTTGTGGCCGACGGTGTTGGCGGCCATGTCGGACAGCACCAGATCGGGCGCGCCGCCCAGCGGCCCGACGATCGCGGCCACGGCCTCGTCCGCCATGAAGTCCATCTGCAGCAGCACCACGCCGGCGATCGGGTCGGTGGGCAGCAGGTCGATGCCGACCACGGCGGCCTGCGGGCGCTTCTGGCGCACCACCTGGCTCCACCCGCCGGGCGCGACGCCGAGATCGACGATGCGGCGGGCGGATTTCAGTAGCGCGAACTTGTCGTCCAGCTCCAGCAGCTTGTAGGCGGCGCGGCTGCGATAGCCGTCGGCCTTGGCCTTCTTGACATACGGGTCGTTCAACTGCCGCTGCAGCCAGCGTGCCGAGCTGGCGGTGCGGCTTTTCGCGGTGCGCAGGCGTTCGTTGGGTTTGCCCATGCCCCTGGTCATGATGTCTGGCCGATCATGCGGGTTACCTCAGGTTCAGTTCGCGCAGCGTGGCGCGGGCGCGTTCGCCGACGTCATTGGCGCTGATCAGGCTGCGCAGGATGCCTTCGCGGATGCCGCGATCGGCCACGCCCAGCCGGTCGGTCGGCCACAAGTCGAGGATGGCTTCGAGGATCGCGCAGCCGGCGACGACGAGATCGGCACGCTCGCGCCCGATGCACGGCAGTTCGCGGCGCTGTTCGATGCCCATGTTCGACAGCCGCGCGCTGATCGCGCGCATCGAGGCGGCGGGGACGACGAGGCCATCGACCGCGCTGCGATCGTATTGCGGCAGGTCGAGGTGGACGCTGGCCAGCGTGGTGACGGTGCCGCTGGTGCCCAGCAGACGCAGCGGTGGGCCGTCGCCGGCGGCGGCGGTTTCGCGCAAGCCGTTCAGGCGTTCGGAAAAGGCGGCGAAGCTGTCGCTGACGCGGCGCCGCATGTCGCGGTAGCGGGCGCGGCGGTCGCCCTCGCTGTCGCCTTCCTCACCCACGGTTTCGCTGAGCGAGACCACGCCCCACGGCACGCTGATCCAGTCGAGGATGCGCGGCACGGTGGGGGTGCTTTCGATCAGCACGAGTTCGGTGGAGCCGCCGCCGATGTCGAAGATCAGCGCCGGGCCGTGGCCGGGTTCCAGCAGGATGTGGCAGCCCAGCACCGCCAGTCGCGCTTCCTCGCGCGCGGAGATGACGTCGAGGACGATGCCGGTCTCGCGGCGGACGCGATCGATGAAGGCGTTGCCGTTGGCGGCGCGGCGGCAGGCCTCGGTGGCGACCGAGCGGGCGAGGTGGACGTTGCGGCGCTTCAGCTTTTCGGCGCAGATGCGCAGCGCCGAGACCGCGCGTTCCATCGCCTCGTCGGAAAGCAAGCCGGTCTGCGCCAGCCCTTCGCCCAGCCGGACGACGCGGCTGAACGCATCGACCACGACGAAATTGTCGCCCGAAGGCCGCGCGATCAGCAGCCGGCAGTTGTTGGTGCCAAGGTCGATCGCGGCGTAGCTTTGCCGGTAGGTGGGCACCACGCGCGCCACCGAGGGCGGCGTCGGCGGGGCGGCCTCGGGGCCGGTGAAGGCGAAGCGGCTTTCCTCGCTGGCGGCCAGCCAGGCCTCAGGAGTGCCGTCATCACGGGAGACTCCGTCGCGCGGAGTCGGCGGTGCTGTGGTTTCAACGCGTTGCCGCGAGGAACCGCCGGGAGCGCGCGAAGCCCTGGCCTGGGAACGCTTGCGCCGGCCGGCCCGTCGGCCCACCCTGTTGCGCGGCGTTTCCTGCGGCGCATCATCGCCGCAATCCCCGGTGGCCGGGATGTCGATCGCGTCCGGCGGATGGAAATCCGCCATGGCAAAAACTCAATTCACAAAAGCCCGCCGCCTGGTTGCGGACGGGTACCTGCGCCCAACCTAGCGCGCGGGCGGCTTTCCCACAAGTGCAGCTTGCCCCGGCACGCGGCGGGCGGCACAACCGGCGCGGAAAACGAACTGCCGGGGAATGATGCCGATGCTGCCTGCCGATCCGCCGCCGCGCCTGCGCGAACTGAACGAGGACGAACTGACGCCCGAGATGAAGGCGATGTTCGAGCGCTGGAAGACCGGCCCGTTCAAGGGGGCCGACACCAACCCGGTGCTGCGCACGTTCATTCACAACCCGGTGGTGGCCGACCTGTTCTCGCAGTTCAACATCCACATCCTGGTGACGAACACCGTGCCCGTCCGCCAGCGCCAGATCGCGATCATGCGTACCGCGTGGATCACCCAGGCGACCTACATGTGGTCGAGCCACCTCAACACCAGCCAGAGCTTCGGGCTGGAAACCGACCTGTTCGAACCGATCAAGCACGGCGCCGACGATCCCTACTTTACCCCGTTCGAGAAAGTGGTGATCCGCGCCACCGAGGATCTGGTCGAGCGGCATGAGGTTTCGCAGGCCAACTGGGATGCGCTGATGGCCGAATGGCGGCCCGAACAGATGATGGACTTCCTGTTCACGGTGGGCGCCTATGTCACCGTGGCCGGGGTCATGCGCAGTTGCCGGGTGCAGCGGCAGGACGATCTGCGCGAATTGGCGGAACGCTTTGGCGCGCCTTGAAGTTGTGCGCCTGAACGCATAGTGCTGCCCGCCATGCCACGGCCCGTCGGCCCGCGCGACCAGAGACTGCCCGCACCCACGTGAAGCCGTTTTCCGATCTCGATCGCTATATCTTCCGGCAGGTGACGATGCCGATGCTGGCGGTGTTCCTGATCGCCGCGTCGCTGCTGATCCTCGACAAGATGCGCAAGCTGTTCGATTTCGTGGCAACCGAGGGCGGTCCGGTCTCGGTGGTGTTCCGGATGCTGGCCAACCTGCTGCCCGAATATGCCAGCCTGGCGATCCCGCTGGGGCTGATGATCGGCATCCTGCTGGCGTTCCGCAAGCTGGC
>JAGWVC010000120.1 GCA_018971065.1 Sphingomonadales bacterium
TCAGCGCGTCCTGGCTCAGCACCGTCATCGAGATCGGCACGTCCTGCAGGCGCTGTTCGACGCGCTGCGCGGTGACGATGATGTCGGAGGCGACCTCGCCGCCGCCCGCACCGTTTACCGCCTGCGCCAGCACCGGCGCGGCGTGCAGCAACGATGCCGCCGCCAGCCCGGCCAGCAGACGCGCCCTGGTTGTCCTGTTCATGTGCCTGGTCTCCCTGTGATTGTTCTGATTGTTTTTCAGGGGGATGGTCATGGCTTCCGCCCGTTTCCTCTCCATCCCGGGCGGCAAGGTTGTTCCTTGGCCTGCCTGCCAGGACTGTGCCGCATCGCCCGGCCAATCCGGAAACGCTTTTGCATGTCTGTAGCGGCAAAGCCGCACCGGCTTCCGGATTCTGGCCGAATCAAGGAAGTTCGGCTGCCGGGGAAAACTTCGGGGCCACAATCCCGGTTGCCAGGTCCGCCGTCCTGTTCCCATCTCCGCGGCACAACCAGCAGGAGAGATTGCCGTGGCCGAAAATCAGCCTGATCTGTCCGGAGGCCTCACCCCGGATCACGAACTGTTCTTCGCGGAAAGGCCCGCCGATCCCGAGATGCGCGAGAGCACCTCGATCTGGCTGTTCGACGATGCCGGCCGCTTCGGCGCGCCGCGCCTCGGCATCGAGGCCGAGGCGTGGTCATGGGATGCCGATCGCAGCTACCAGGCGAATTTCTCGCTGGGGCCGGACCGGCTCCACGTCGATGTCGGTCGCGGTGATGTGCCTTCGCCGATCGGACCGGATGGCCGCGCCACCCGCTTCGGTGCCGGGCCGATGCGCTTCGAGCTGATCGAACCGTTCCGCCGCTGGCGCGTCCGCTTCGACGGCGACGTGGCCAGCGGCACCGCGCAGCAGAAGATCGACGGCACTTACGACATGGCCCGCCGCGTGCCGCTGCGGCTCGATGTCGAACTGACGATGGCAACGCCGGGCTGGGTGCAGGACCACACCCCGGAAAAAGTCGCGCTGATGAGCCCCACCGACGCCGACGATGCCCGCTCGATGGGCATCGGCTGGCGGATCGAACACCTGTTCCGCGCGCGGGGCACGCTCACCGTCGATGGCGAGACGATCGACTTCACCGGCACCGGCCTGCGCATCAAGCGCCAGAGCGTGCGCCCGCTGGCCGGTTTTCGCGGCCATGTCTGGCAATCCGCGCTGTTCCCCGACGGCCGCGCCTTCGGCTACATCGCCTATCCGCCCGGCCCTGATGGGCGCACCTATAATGATGGCTACATCTACCGCGACGGCCGCTTCCATCCCGCCCGCGCCACCCGGATGCCCTGGCTGGAACGCTTCCTGCCCGAAGGCGACGACGTCTCGCTGGAACTGGAAAGCGATCTCGGCACGACCCGCATCGCCGGCGTCACCGCGTTCAGCAGCTTCGATTTCCACAACCCGGAACTGGCCGGTGGCCGCTTCAACCTGCAACAGACCGGCGCCCGCTACACCTGGGACGACCAGACCGCTTACGGGATGCTGGAACGCTCATCGGTCAGCGATGGCTGACCGGACGGTGGTGCAGGTGAGGGAGGAATGGTGCCGCTTACGTGACTCGAACACGTGACCCCATCATTACGAATGATGTGCTCTACCGACTGAGCTAAAGCGGCATACCGGTTCGCCCGCAAGGCGGGCAGGGGCGGCCCTTACATTGGGTCCGGCGCCAGCGCAATCGGGTTTGGCAGATTCTGCCGCCGATTTCACGCCGCCGCGCCCGGCCCGTCACTTCACCGCGCGCAGACCCGGTGCGCCCGTATCCGTGCCGGCGTCGGGACGGTTTGCGTGCTGCGCCATCCATTCTTCCACCACCGGCGCGATCCGGTTGCGCCATTTCGAGCCGTTGAAGATGCCGTAATGCCCCACTTCGGGCGCCAGGAAATAGCGCTTCTGCGCCTCGGGCAGGTTATGCGCCAGCTTCAGCGACGCCTTGGTCTGGCCGATTCCCGAAATGTCGTCACGCTCGCCCTCGATCGCCAGCAGCGCGGTGTCGCGGATCGCGCCCAGGTCGATCGGCTTGCCACGGTGCACGAATTCGCCCTTGGGCAGTGAATGCTTCTGGAACACGTGCTCGATGGTCTGCAGGTAGAACTCGGCGGTCATGTCGCAGACGCTGCGGTATTCCTCGTAGAAGGCCTTGGCGGCATCGGCGCTTTCGCCGTCACCGGCCACCAGGTGCTGGTACATCTGGTAGTGGCTCTGCAAGTGGGTTTGCAGGTTCATCGACATGAACCCGGCCAGTTGCAGGAAGCCGGGATAGACCTTCCGCCCCGCGCCCGGATAGTGCAGCGGCACCGTCGCGATGACATGATTTTCGAACCATGACAGCGGCTGGGTGGTGGCCACGTCGTTCACGCTGGTCGGCGCCTCGCGCGTGTCAACCGGGCCGCCCATCATCGTCAGGGTCAGCGGCCGGCACGGGTTCTGCTCCGCCCCCATCACCGCCGTCGCCGCATAAGCCGGCACCGACGGCTGGCACACCGCCAGCATGTGCGCGCCGGGGCCGATATGCTCCAGGAACGCGATCAGGTAGTCGATGTAGTCGTCCAGGTCGAAGCGCCCGGCCTCCAGCGGCACCATCCGCGCATCGGCCCAGTCGGTGATGTAGACCACCGCGCGTTCCACCAGCCGGGCCACCGTGCCGCGCAGCAGCGTGGCATAGTGGCCGCTCATCGGCGCCACGATCAGCATCCGGGGCGCATCGGCGGGCAACCCTTCGTGGCTGAAGCGCAGCAGGTTGCCATAGGGCTTGTGCAGCACCAGCGCCTCGGTCACCGGCATCGCCTTGCCGTCCACCGTCACCGCCTCGATATCGAACGCCGGCTTGCCGCGCGATTGCGCCGCGTGGCTGAACACTTCCATCGCCGAGGACACCACCGGGCCAAGGCCGGTATAGCTGAGCGGGTTCAGCGGATTGGTCGCCCATTCCGAAACCATCGACGCCATCGCGCTGGCGCCCGAAAGCCACGAACGCTGCATTTCATAGGCATTGTACAGCAAGCCACGATTCCTTCCGCGCGACGCCGCCCGGCCGTCGTATGGCGCGACCGATGCGGGCGAATCCGGCGAAAGGATGCGCCGATTCGTGCGATTGTGCAATGCGTCATCGTTCATCGCCCGCATTTGTTATAGGTGCGCCCCGGCGCTTCGCCCTTGCAGCATGTTTTGCGCTCAAATTGTATCAGAATGGAAGAACCGGCCGCCAAGCATTTCCACTCGCAGCAGAATCGACTAGAGCGCGGCGCGATGAACCAAGCCCCCACCGCCCCGCTCGCGCCCCCTGTCGCAACCGGCGATCAGCCCGCCGCCGAAGCCGCCGCACCCCGCGCGCGCAGCCTTGGCCCGCTGCGGATGATCTGGCGCATGGCCGCCGCCTACCCCGGTCGCGTCGCGATGGCCGGCGGCGCGCTGGTGGTCACCGCGCTCACCACCGCGTCGATCCCCTGGGGCCTGCGCCAGGTGGTCGATCACGGCTTCGCGCGCGGGTCCGATCCCGGCACCATCGATCACTGGTTCGAAGTCGTGCTGGGCATGGTGCTGGTCCTTGCCATCGGCACCGCCGTCCGCTTCTACAACGTCTCGTGGCTCGGCGAACGCGTTGTTGCCGACGTGCGCCTCGCGGTTCAGGCCAACCTGCTGCGCATGGCCCCCAGCTTCTTCGAGGAAAACAGCCCGAAGGAAATTTCCTCGCGGATGACGGCGGACACCGCGCTGATCGAACAGGTTGTCGGCACCACCGTCTCGGTGGCGCTGCGCAATGCGATCACGGCGGTTGCGTGCCTTGGCATCCTGTTCTGGCTGGCGCCGAAGCTCACCGGCCTGCTGCTGCTGGCGGTGCCGGTGGTGGTGGTGCCGATCATCTGGTTCGGCCGCCGCCTGCGCACCGCCTCGCGCACCAGCCAGGATCGCGTTGCCGACATCGGCGCGATGGTCACCGAAGTCCTGGCCGCCACCCGTATCGTCCAGGCGTTCAACCAGGAACAGCGCGAGGCCGATCGCTTCGCCGCCAGCGTGGAGCGCAGCTTCGGCGTGGCGCGGGGCCGCATCAAGCTGCGCGCCGGGATGACCTCGGTGGTCATGCTGCTGATCTTCGGCGCGCTGACCCTGCTGATGTGGCGCGGCGCCCGCGCGGTGTCCTCGGGTGAACTGACCGGCGGCATCATCGCCCAGTTCGTGATGACCGGGGGCCTTGTCGCCGGGGCGTTCGGCTCGCTCAGCGAAGTCTATGGCGATCTGGTCCGCGCCGCCGGCGCCGCCAGCCGCCTCAACGAACTGCTCAACGAAAAGCCCGCCATCGCCGCCCCTGCCCAGCCGCACAGCCTGCCGGTGCCGGCGCGCGGCCAGCTCACCTTCGCCGGCGTCACCTTCCGCTATCCCTCGCGGCCCGAACACGCCGCGCTGGCCGATTTTACGCTGGCGATCGATCCGGGCGAGACCGTCGCCATCGTCGGGCCTTCGGGCGCCGGCAAGTCCACGCTGTTCCAGCTTGCCGAACGTTTCCACGATCCGCAGGCCGGCATGGTCAAGCTCGACGGCGTGCCGCTGACCTCGGCCGATCCCGCCGAAGTGCGCCGCCGCATGGCACTGGTGCCGCAGGAAGGCGTGCTGTTCGCCGCCTCCGCGCGCGATAACCTGCGCTATGGCCACTGGGACGCCACCGACGCGCAGATCTGGGAGGCCGCCCGCGCCGCCAATGCCGAGGATTTCCTGCGCGCGCTGCCGGATGGCCTCGACACCTTCCTGGGTGAGGATGGCGCCCGCCTCTCCGGCGGCCAGCGCCAGCGCATCGCCATCGCCCGCGCCCTGCTGCGCGACGCGCCGATCCTGCTGCTCGACGAAGCCACCAGCGCGCTTGATGCCGAAAGCGAGCGGCTGGTGCAGGACGCGCTCGACCGCCTGATGAAGACCCGCACCACGCTGGTCATCGCTCACCGCCTTGCCACCGTCCGCCAGGCCGATCGCATCGTCGTCATGGACAACGGCCGCATCGTCGAACAGGGCACGCACGACAGCCTGTCGCGCGCCGGCGGGCTTTATGCGCGTCTTGCCGCGCTGCAATTCGACGAAAGCCGCTTCGCCGAAGCCTGATAACCCCCACACACCGCGACCCCAAGGAACCCCGCCGCCATGTCCACTGCCGTTACCGCCGCGCTGCTGGGCGTGCTCGAAGGCCTGACCGAATTCATTCCCGTCTCGTCCACCGGGCATCTGGTCCTGGCGGAACGCTTTCTCGGCTACGATCCGAAACCCTGGGAAGTGTTCACCATCGTCATCCAGCTTCCCGCCATCCTCGCGGTCGTCGTCGCCTACTGGCGGACGATCTGGGCGGTGATCCAGGGCTGCCTGAAGGGTGACAACACCGCCATCCGCTTCGTCATCAACGTCGTGCTGGGTTTCATTCCCGCCGCCATCCTCGGCGTGCTGCTGAAGAAGAAGATCGACGCGCTGCTGGAAACCCCGATCGTGATCGCCTGGGCGCTGCTGCTGGGCGGCATCGCCATCCTCGTCGTCGAGCGGCTGGCCAAGGCTGGCAAGGCGCGCGGCATCGGTGAACTGACCGCCCCGCAATCGCTGGGCGTGGGCCTGATGCAGTGCCTGGCGATGATCCCCGGCGTCTCGCGCTCGGGCGCCACGATCATGGGCGCGCTGTCGATGGGCATCGAACGCCGCACCGCCGCCGAATACAGCTTCTTCCTGGCGATCCCGACGATGTTCGGCGCCACCGCCAAGCAGTTGTGGGACCACCGGCAGGAACTGGCCGCCGGCACCACGCAGATCGGTGCCACCGAAATCGGCATCGGCTCGCTGGTCTCGTTCGTCGTCGCGCTCGCGGTCATCAAGCCGTTCGTCAACTACGTCGGCCGCTCCGGTTTCGGCCCTTTCGCGGTCTATCGCATCATCGCCGGGGTGGTCGCCATCTCGTTCCTGATGCACGGCGGCTGACCGCGGCGCATTTTGCGCGGAACCCCGCGGCCCTTCGTCCGTTCGCAAGGACAACGGGCAACACACGGGTAACGCGGCCATGAGCCTTCTGATCATTCTTCTCGTCGGTGCCAATGTCGGCTGGCTGGCCAGCATCCTGCTGCTGGTCGATCGCACTCGCGACGTGCTGGCCAATGTCGCGCTGGGCGTCGTCGGCGCGTTCGTCTGCGGGGTGCTGGCCAGCAGCGTCTCGCTGCTCGAAGGGATCACCCCGCAAACCCTGCTGGCCTCGGCGCTGGGTGCGGCGGCGCTGCTGGCGCTGGTCAAGTTCGCTGTGGCGCGCGCACCCGAACTGCCCGGCCACCGGCGCTGATCCGGCCGGCAGGTTCCATCCGCGCTTGACTTCGCAGGCCGATTCGCGCAAGGGGCGCGGGCTTCTGGGCGGCGCACCATCGCGCCGCTCTAGTTGTTTACGGGGCTTCGCAATCTGCTTTACCGGCGGTGCGCAGGGCTTCGCGACACGAAACGAATTTCAGGAAAAGAGCTATGGCCAAGCCCGCAACCGTCAAGATCCGGCTGGTTTCCACCGCCGACACCGGTTTCTTCTATGTCACCAAGAAGAACCCGCGCAACACCACCGAAAAGATGGTGTTCAACAAGTACGATCCCGTCGTGCGCAAGCATGTCGAGTTCAAGGAAGCCAAGATCAAGTAATTCAGCGGCGGTTCAACGCGGCTCCGATAGAGGCACGCGCATGAACCGCACCGCTCGAATGCTTGCACGAATCGGGCTGCCCGCCATCGGCGCGGCGGCCTTTTTCGTTTCCGCCCCCACTCCGCTGCGCGCCGCGCCCGAATCACCGCCCGCGGCCCAGCCGGCCGATCTCACCGCCGCGGTCGGCGCCTTGCGCGCCATCAGCACGCTGCGCGCCGATTTCATCCAGACCAACCGCAACGGCCAGCGCATCGCCGGCGTGCTGACCATGAAGCGCCCCGGCCGCATCCGCTTCCAGTACGAAAAGGGCGTGCCATTGCTGATCGTCGGCGACGGCAAGGCGCTGACTTTCGTGGACAGCAGCATCCGGCCGCCGCAGATCCAGCGCTGGCCCATCTCGAACAGCCCGCTCGGCGCCCTGCTCGATCCCAACCGCGACGTGTTCCGGTATGGCCACCTCCAGCCGGTGTTCGACCGCAACATCGTCTCGGTCGAGGTGCGCGACCCGAAGCATCCCGAATATGGCGTGATCACCCTGGTCTTCGCCCGCAAGCCCGGCGCGCCCGGCGGCATGGAGCTTAGCGCCTGGGTCGCGCTCGATTCGCAGAACCAGCGCACCACCGTCCGCCTCACCGGCCAGCAATACGGCATGGACCTGCCCGACTCGCAGTTCCGCGTGCTTGATACCTCGATCCGCCCGCACAAGTAGGGCATTTGACGCGCCATCGGCTCGCTTCGCCGAACAATGTGCGCCGCCGGCGACAAACCGTTACAACCCGTTCAGCCAGCAGCAAGCCAACCGCGCCTAGAACGGTGTCAGCAAGTCGAACCGAGGCCGGGTTTCCCCCCTGTTGCCCTGTCCTCCAGAGTGGACGGCTTGCTACCTAGCGTGACGAACGCAAACGGAAGCCCCAAGGTCAATGCCCCCGACCTTGGGGCTTTTTTGTGCGCCCCATTTGCGAATCCCGCCCCGCGTGCCTAAGGCCGTCGCATGGTCTCGATCGCAACCTGGAACATCAATTCCGTCCGCCTCCGCGCCGATCAGGTGCTGAAAGTCCTGTCGGAACACGCGCCCGACGTGCTGTGCCTGCAGGAGATCAAGTGCGCCGAACACCTGTTCCCGCATGAGGTGTTCGAGGCCGCCGGCTACACCCACCGCGCCGTCCACGGCCAGAAGGGCTACCACGGCGTCGCCACGGTCAGCCGCGTGCCCTTCCGCGAATATTCGCGGCATGACTGGCAGGACAACGGCGAGGCGCGCCACGTCGGGGTCGAGCTGCTGGGTCCGGGGCAGGGGGTCATCATCGAGAACGTCTACATCCCCGCCGGCGGCGACATTCCCGATCGCGATCAGAACCCCAAGTTCGGCCAGAAGCTGGACTTCCTCGACCGCATGACCCGCTGGGCCGATGCGCTCGATCGCCCCACGCTGATCGTCGGCGACTTCAACATCGCCCCGCTGCCCAGCGATGTCTACGACCACAAGGCGCTGCTCAAGGTCGTCAGCCACACCCCGGTCGAGGTCGAGGCGCTGCAACGCTTCGCCGATGCCCACGGCTGGGTCGATCTCGGCCGCAAGCATATCCCCGCGCCCGAACGCAACTACTCGTGGTGGTCCTACCGCGCCTACTGGCGCGACAAGGATCAGGGCCGCCGGCTCGATCACATGTGGGCCTCGCCCGGCCTTGCCGCGCAGTCCACCGCGCACCGCTTCATCGAGGAAACCCGGCGCTGGGAATCGCCCTCGGACCATATCCCGCTGGTCACGGAGTTCGCCCTTTGAGGGCAGGGGGCGGCTCACCCGCCACCCGGCGGGTGGCCCAGGCGCTTGACGCGCTGCGCCACGGCTGGGCGATTTCGCTTCCCGGCCTGTTCCTGCTTCCCGCTGAGACCGGCTTCGGCGATTGGTCGGCGCGCCACATGCTGATCGGCGCCGCCCGTGCCGCCACGCTCAAGCTGGCCAATCAGCGCGATGCCGCCGTCCCCGAAGCCCCGGTGCTGATCCGCAGCGCCGAACCGTTCGACCTTGCCGCCGCGCGCCTCGTCGCCGATCCCGCGCGTGATCTCGAATACCCGATGAAGGGCCCGTTCCTGGCCGACCCGATGGCCGCGCCCGCCGAAGCGGCTGCCGCGATGGAACTCGCCCGGCTCGCCGGCATCCTCCCCGCGTTCCTCGTCCTGCCGGCACCCGCGCCCGATGCGCCCGCCACCAGCGCCGCCGACCTTGCCGAATTCACGAACCCCGCGCACCTGCAAATCGCCGCCCGCGCCCGCCTGCCGGTCAGCGCCACCGACGATGCCGAAATCGTCGCCTTCCGCGCCCGCGATGACCTGCGCGAACACGTCGCGCTGATTCTGGGCCGCCAGACCGGCGACCGCGCGCCACTGGTCCGCCTCCACTCCGAATGCCTGACCGGGGACGTCCTCGGCAGCCTCAAGTGCGATTGCGGTCCCCAGCTCGATGCCGCGCTGGCCCGCATGGCGGCAGAGGCCGGGGCCGGGGGCTGGGGCGTGCTGCTCTATCTCCGTCAGGAAGGGCGCGGCATCGGCCTCGTCAACAAGCTGCGCGCCTACCAGCTTCAGGACCAGGGTTTCGACACGGTGGACGCCAACACCCGCCTGGGCCTGCCCGCCGAAGCGCGCGACTTTCCGGTGGCGGCGCGAATGCTGGAATTGCTGGGCGTGCGAACGATCCGCCTGCTGACCAACAACCCGGAAAAGGTCGCCACGCTGGCCGCCGCCGGCGTCACGATCGGTGAGCGTGTCCCCCACGCGCTGCCCACCAACCCGCACAACGAACGCTATCTGGCCACCAAGCGCGACCGGGCGGGCCACCTGCTTTAACGCCCGCACCGATTTTTTTGCAGTGCAGCAAACTTACGCCGATTTGCCGCTTCGCTGAAACATCTCCCGGCCATTGGCGACGCGATAGGCCAACGGTTCCGGGAAATTCGGTCAGCATGATCCGACACCTCTTCCACGCCGGCATGTCCGCGCTGTTCCTCATGCTGTCCAGCTTCTCGGTCGCGGCCGCGCCAGCGCTGTTCTTCAACTCGATCGAGAACACGCGGGCCATTGGCGCATTCGCGTTGCAGGGCGACCTGTTCCACGTCCAGGGACTGGTGCTGGAGCCGGGGCGGATCTGGGTCACCTCGGTGGACCTCGACGGGCATCGCGGCTTCCTGCACGAATTCGACCGCGCCACCGGCCGGCCGTTGCGGCGGCTGGAACTGACCGACGGCGCGCGTTACCACGCCGGCGGCATCTCGATGTCCGGGCGTTCGATCTGGGTGCCGGTGGCGGAAAATCGGCCGCACAGTTCGGCAGTGCTGATGGAGATCGACGCGGACACCCTGACCGTGCGCCGCCGCATCGCGGTTCCCGATCACCTCGGCTGCGTCGCGGCATCCGGCACCACGCTGGTGGCGGGCAACTGGGACAGCGAACTGCTCTACATGTTCGATCCGGCCAGCGGCGCGCTGGTGCGCACCGTCCGCAACCCGTCGGCGACGCATTTCCAGGACATGAAGCTGGCGAACGGGCAACTCGTGGCCGGCGGCAACCTCAACTGGTGGAGCGGCACGGTCGACTGGATCGACCTGACCACCATGACCGTGAAACGATCGCTGCGTGCCGGTGCGGTCGGCCGTCTGAAGCCGATCGGTCGCGGCGGCCCGCTGACCGGCGAGGGCATGGCCGTCGAAGGCCGCGATCTCTACGTCATCCCCGAGGACGGGCCGGGCCGGGTGTTGCGCTTCCGGATGCTGTAGCCTGGCGCTGCCAATCCGCCGTCAAAACCGCCGGAAATACCGCACGATCCCCTCGGCCAGGGTGTTCGCGCCGATCGCCATCCGGTCCCCCGCCCAGTCCGCCACGAACGCGGTCGGGCCGCT
>JAGWVC010000121.1 GCA_018971065.1 Sphingomonadales bacterium
AATGCCGCCGCCGCCCGCACCGGGTCCCACGCCTTCATCGCCGCCACGCACGCCGCCATCACCTCGGGCCGCGCGCCCGCCATGCGCGCGTGAACCGCCCCCCGCGCCTCGTCATCCGCAAACGGTCCGATTGTATCCGCGATCACATCGTCCAGCGTCGCCGCCGCCCCCGGCACCTCGCGTTGATAGGCCCGGCTGCCGTCCAGCAGCACCACCCCCGCCACATCGCCCGCCTGTGCCGCCTCCACCACGATCCGCGTGCCCAGCGAATGCCCCACCAGCACCGGCCGCCGCAGCCCCAGTTCGCCGATCAGCGCCCGCACGTCCGCCGCCCATCCCGCCACCGTGCACCCTTCCGGCCCGCCGCCCGACCGCCCGTGCCCGCGCAAATCCAGCCGCACCACGCGATGCCGCGCCGCCAGCAGCGGCACCAGCCGGTCCCAGTCGCGGTGATCGCACATCCCGCCATGCACCAGCACGATCGCCGGGTCGCCACTGCCCGCCACCTCGTAATGCAGCGCCGCGCCGCCCAGCGTCAGCACCGGCATGGCGCCACCTTGACTTGCCCGCCCGGTTCGGCCGATCCTCGCCACAAAGAGGAGAACACGCGATGCCGGGAGCAGGCCTGAACGACAGCACCGCCGTCGATCCGTTCGCGCCGCTGCTTGCCCCGGGTGACAGCCGGCAACGCCGCCAGCACGCCCGGCGCGCGGAAGCGCTGGCCGCCACCCGCCGCCTGCTGGCGGAGGCGCCCGGCCAGTTCACGCTGGGCCGCGTTGCCGATGCCTGCGGTGTCTCCGCGCAGACCCTTCGCAACGGCTTCGGCCGCCGCGAGGACCTGATGGTCGCCGCCTTCAACGACCATACCAGCGCGATCTGGCGCACGCTGGACCGCATGTCCGCCGGCCCGCTGGTGTTCCTCGATCTGGCGCGGCTCTACCACCGCTGCGCGGTCCGCACCCCGCAGTTCCTGCGCGCGATGGTCACGTCGGCAATGGCCGGCACCCGCCCGCTGGCGCAGGCGCAACGCCACGGCTCCACCATCAAGTCCACGCACCTGCGCCGGCTGGCACAGGGCGGCCTGCTGCGCCCCGGCGTCGATGCCCAGGCACTGGGCGCCCACATCACCCGGCTGAACACGATGATGATGTACGAATGGGCGCGCTCCGGCCCCACCGGCGGCAACGCCGACGATCTGCGCGCCACCATGATCGACGGCAACCGCCTGCTGCTGCTCGGCGCGCTCACCGGCACTGCCGCCGAACAGGTCGAGGCGTGGCAACCGCCGCTGGCCGCCTGAAACCCGCCGCATCGCTCAGTCATCCCCCTGACAGCGCCGCTCGAAGGCGATGTGCGCGTCCACCCCCAGCAACCGCATCACCCCGCCCGGCGCCGCCACCGCCGGCGGGTGCGCCGCGCGATATGCCGCCTCACTCCCGGTGGCGCGCAACGCGGCATAAGCCTCATGCATCGCGCTCGCCGCCGCCTCGATTGCGCCGCCGGTCAGCCCCACCACCGCATAGCCGATGTCGCCCATATCGCGCGCGGTATAGCCGTGCGGGATCATCACCGCCTTCACCGGCCCGTCGATCGCCCGTGCCAGCCGCGCGTAAACCGCCATCTGCCCATCGGCATCGAAATCCCCGATCGGCCGCCCATCCACCACGAAGCAGATCGGCATCGCCATGTCCACCCCCGCCGCCAGATAGCGGTTGCAGCGTTCCACCAGTTCGGCAAACGACACCACATCGGCATCCGAACGGGCGATGATCTGGAAATCGCCATCGCGCCGCGCCGCCAGTGCCGCACGCAGCCGCGTGACCTGCTCCTCGCACGAAACCACCACCCGCCCGTCCAGCGCCGGGCAGCGCTTCGGGTTGGCCTGGTCCTCGATCTGCACGCCCGCGATCCCCGCCGCCTCCAGCTCGCGCACCAGCCGCGCCACATTGTGGACCCCGCCGAACCCGGTCTCGCCGTCACAAGTCACCGGCACCGCCACCGCCGCCGCAATCCGCCGCGCCTGCTCGACCAGCTCGGACAGCGTCAGCAGCCCCACATCAGGCCGCCCCAGCAGCGATGCCTCCACCCCGACCCCCCCGATCGCCAGCGCTTCGAACCCGGCGTCCTCGGCGATCCGCGCCGACAGCGCATCATGGCATCCCGGCGTCACCAGGCATTGCCCCGCGCCCCGCAGCGCCTTGAACCGCGCGCCCGCCGACAGTCCGCCCATCATGCCGCCCCCATGCCATGCAGCCGCGCCAGCCACGGTTCGGGATCGACCCCGCCATGCCGCGCGCAATCGCGAAACTTCGCATCCAGTTCGGCATCGCTCAACGGCAGCCGGGCTGACCCGCGCGGATGCCGCACCGACCCGCTGTCCAGCACGCGGCCATCGCGCGTCTCGATTCTGACGAAATCGGCCGCCGCCATCCCCGGCTGATCGGCGTCGTCCCCGGCGATCACTTCCACCCGCGTCAGCCCGTACAGCGCCGCCACATCCGCGCGCCGCACAAAATCGTCGGTCAACTGCGCGAACCCCACCGCGCCGTCCACCAGCGCCGCCGCCAGATTGTGCTGCATGCTGAACCGCGCCTCCGCGCCCGTGACCGGCTGCGCATAGCGCAACGTCGCCGCCGGCGCCGGTCCGATCCGCGCGACGATCGCGCGCACCTCCCCGGCCTTCAGCCCATGCCGCCCCGCCAGATCCAGCACCGCATCGATCGCCCGGTGCGCGGCATAGCACACCGGATAGCGCTTCACCGACAGCCCCTCGTCCACCCAACTCCAGCGCCCGGCCCGCAGCCGCACCGGCGCCGTCAGCTCCACGCTCCCCTGCGGCGAAAGCCCGCGCAACAGGCCATGCGCCCCTTCCAGCGCATCCGCAGACCCCCCCAGCCCGGCCATCGCCAGCCGCACCGCCATCACCGCCCCGGCCGCCGCCCGCCCCGCCTGCAACGGCTTGGCCGCCGATCCGAAACTGGCGATCACGCCCCCCGCGAAACTCGCCGCCAGCGACAGCGCGGCAACACCTGTCGGCACATCCAGCCGGTGCAGCGCGCACAACGCCGCCGTCGCCGACACAATGCCCAGCGTCGATGTCGGGTGCCACGCCCCCAGGTGATAGGCATCGCCCTCGCGCCAGGCCAGCTCACCCCAGGCCTCATACCCCACCGCCAGCGCATCCAGCAGTGCGCCGCCCGATGCGCCGGTCCGCCGCGCCTCGGCCCACAGCGCTGGCACGATCACCACGCTGGGATGGCCATGCCGCGCCACGTCATCGTAATCGAGCACATGGCCCGCCAGCCCGTCCACCAGCGCCGCATCGCCCGCCGACAGGTCCCGGTCCAGCGCGATCGACCGGCACGGCCCATCACTATCCAGCGTAGCCGCCAATGCCCGCACCGCCGCCTCGCCCCGCCCGGCCAGGATCACGCCCACGGTATCGATCACCGCCCGCCGCGCGGCATGACGCACGGTTTCAGGGCACGCCCCCGCCGACGCCGCAAAGGCCGCCAGGCCCCGCGTCAGTCCCATCTCCCCGATCGTGGCGTTGCTTTCGGCCATATCCGTCGCGATCATGCCGCTTCCGCGCGCCGCGACCAGCAATTTGTGCGGCAAAATTTGCGCTTTGGCCGATTTCGCCAAACAATCGCCGCCCCGCACGAGCCCGCCCCGGTGCTATGCCTGCCGCATGCAACTCAAGCCCCTGACCGCCGCCTTCGTCGCCGAAGTCACCGGCATCGACCTGCGCCAACCGCTGTCAGCAGCGGACAAGGCCGCCATCATCGCCGCCGCCGACCACTACGGCGTGCTGGTGTTCCCCGGCCAACACCTGTCGAAGGAGGAACTCGTCGCGTTCGGCCACGCCTTCGGCGAAGTCGATACCTCGCTGCAGAAGAAGCTGCTCAACCACATCCAGAACCGGCTCGGCACCGACGAGGTGACCGACATCTCCAACCTCGACGCGGAAGGCAACGTCGCCGGCGCCGAACACTGGCAGACCATCACCACCGTCGGCAACCGCTTCTGGCACTCCGACGGCTCGTACAAGCACACGCCGATCCGCTATTCGATCCTCAACGCGGTCACCGCCGTCAGCCACGGCGGCGCCACCGAATATGCCGACCTGCGCGCGGCTTACGATGCCCTTGATGCGCCCACCAAAGCCCTCATCGCCGACAAGGTGGGCGTGTTCTGGTCCCACAACACCCGTGACCAGTTGAAGATCCGCGACTCCGACGCCGAACGCGCCGCCTTCCCCAAGACCCGCTGGCCGCTGGTCCGCACGCATCCCGGCTCGGGCCGCAAGGTGCTGTGGTGCGACAGCAAGACCTGCGCGATCGAAGGCCTGACCGTGCCCGAAGGCCGCGCGCTGGTGCATGAACTGATCGAGCACATCGGCCAGCGCGAACGGGTCTACAGCCACCACTGGCGCCCCGGCGACCTAGTCCTGTACGACAACCGCAGCACCGTCCATCGCGGCCGCCGCTTCGACCATGCCGAACCGCGCGAAATGCGCCGCGTCGAAACCGTCGATACCGCGCACTCGCTCGGCCCGGCGGCAGATCAGGCGATCGTTTGAGCTTCGCGCACGAACAGGCTCGCCAGCTCGACATGCGTGGACCAGCGGAACTGCCCCACCGGCCGCAGCTCCTTCAGCCGATAGCCGCCTTCCACCAGCCGCGCCGCATCGCGCGCCCAGCTTCCCGGGTTGCACGAAATATAGACCACGCGCGGCACCGTCGATTGCGCGATGCGGATCACCTGCTCGCGCGCGCCGGCGCGCGGCGGGTCAATCAGCACCGCCGCAAACCGGTTCAGTTCCGCCTCCAGCAGCGGGTTGCGGAACAGGTCGCGGTGCAGCGCGTGAACCGGCAGCCGCGCCGCGCCCGCCGCCGCCTTGCACGCCAGATGCGCGGCCCGGTCGGCCTCGGCGGCCAGAACCTTGGCTCCCTGCTTCGCCAGCGCGAATGAAAACGTGCCCAGCCCGGCGAACAGGTCCGCCACCGTCGGCGTCCCCGCCAGCCATTCACACGCCGCCGCCGCCAGCGCCGCCTCGCCATCCGCCGTCGCCTGCAGGAACGCGCCCGGCGGCAGTGGCACCGGCACGCCCGATAATGTCACCGTCGCCGGCTCCGGCTCCCACAGCGGCTCGGGGCCATAGCCCTGGTCGAACGCCAGCCGCGCCAGCCCTTCCGCCCTGGCAAAATCCAGCCACGCCTCGGTGGCTTCCAGCCCGGTGATCTCCAGCCCCTTCAGGCTCAGGTCCACGCCCTGGTCGGCCAGCGTCAGCTCGATGTCGATCGCCAGCCGCCCGCCCTCCCGACCACTTTGGCGCGCCAGCATCGCCTTCAGCGGCGCCACCAGCGCGTAGAGGCGCGGGTGCAGCACCGGACATTCGGCAATGCCCACCAGCGCGTGCGAGCCTTCCTGCCGGAAACCGATGACCAGCGCGCCATTGACGCGCCCGGCATGAAGCGTCGCGCGACGGCGGCTGTGCGGTGGCGACAGGTGCGCCGGGGTGATCGTTTCCGGCTCCAGCGCGATCGCCGCATGGGCCACCCGGTCCCGCACGAAACCTGCCAGCGATTCCTCGTCGATATGCTGCAACTGGCAGCCGCCGCACTTGCCGTAATGCCGGCACGCCGGTTCGGCGCGATGCGGCCCGGCAATCAGCGTGCCGTCGTCAAGCAACATGTCCCCCGGCGCGCTGCCCGGCGAATGCCGCCCGCTGGCGGTCAACCCGTCGCCCTTCGCGGCAATGCGAATGATTTCTTCCGCGTCCATCATAAAGCGCTCGCCAATGCCTGCGGCACCGCCGCCGCCAGTTCCGCAGCGGTAAACGCCGGCCCGGCCCGATGCGCCGCCTCGCCATGCAGCCACACCGCCTCGCACGCCGCCGTGAATGCCTCCGCCCCGGTCGCCAAACGCGCCGCCACCAGCCCGGCCAGCACATCGCCGGTGCCCGCCATCGCCAGCCACGCCGGCGCACGCGGTCCGCAGGCCAGCCGCCCATCCGGCGCGGCCACCACGGTATCCGCGCCCTTGAACACCACCGTCGCCTGCAACCGCGCCGCCAGCGCCCGCGCCCGCTCCGGCTTGCTCAGCGCCGGGTCCAGCCCGAACGCCGCCTCCAGCGCCGCCATCTCGCCGCCATGCGGGGTCAGCACCGCGCCGGCCACGTCCATCCCCGGCGCCAGCAGGTTCAGCGCATCGGCATCCAGCACCCGTGCCCGCGCCGGATGCGCCAGCACCCCCGCCAGCCGCGCCCGCGCCGCATCATCGCGCCCCAGCCCCGGCCCCACCAGCACCGCACCGATCCGCGCGTCGGCCAGCGCCGCATCCAGATCGCCCGAAACGCTCACGATCTCCGGCGGCAGGCCCTGCCCGCCCGCCACCTTCACATAGCCCGCGCCACCCCGGATCGCCGCCGACGCCGCCAGAACCGCCGCCCCCGGCATTGCCCCAGCCACCAGCAGCACCATCCCGCGCGTGAACTTGTTGTCGCGCAGGCGCGGCCGCCGCAGCACCGGGCGCGCAATCGCCTGCGCCGCCCCCGGCACTTCGCCCACGCCGATCCCCACCAGCCGGCAATGCCCGACGATCGCCCGCGCCGGCATCAGGAAATGCGCGAACTTCCACGCGCCCAGCGCCACGGTCAGGTCATAGCGCGGCAAGGCATCGTTCAGCCCGGCGCCGCTATCGCTGTCCACCCCGCTCGGCAGGTCCACCGCCACCCGCTTGTGGTGCGATGCCGCCAGCCGCACCAGCAGCGCATAGTGCGCATCCGAAAGCGGCCGGGTCAGCCCACTGCCGAACAGGCAATCGACCAGCACCTCGCCGTGGACATCCGCATCCGGCCCCAGCACCGCGCCGCGATACAGCGCGGCGGCATTGCGCGCCGCGTCAGTCCTCGCCTCGGTCGCCGCGACCACGCAAACCGCCCCGCCGCGCTCCCGGATCGCCTCGGCAATCACATAGCCGTCGCCGCCATTGTTGCCCGGCCCGCACAGCACCGTCACCTTGTGCCCGGCCGCCATGCGCCACACCCAGTCCGCCGCGCCGCGCCCGGCCACCTGCATCAGCGAATCGACGCCGGTTCCCGCCGCAATCAGCGCGTCTTCCGCGCCGCGCATCTGCGCGACGGTCAGCACCTGCCCCGAAGGCTGGATCACCGCTTCAACTGCGACAGGTCACGCACCGCCCCCCGTGCCGCGCTGGTGGTCATCGCCGCATAGGCCTGCAGCGCGGTGGACACCTTGCGCGGGCGCTCCTTCGCCGGCTGCCAACCTGCCGCGTCCTGCTCGACGCGGCGCTGCGCCAGCACGTCATCCGCCACCAGCAGCTCGATCGTCCGCCCGGGAATGTCGATGGCGATCACGTCGCCATTGCGCACCAGCCCGATCACGCCACCTTCCGCCGCTTCGGGCGAGGCATGGCCGATCGACAGGCCCGAGGTGCCGCCCGAAAACCGTCCGTCGGTCAGCAGCGCGCAAGCCGCGCCCAGCCCCTTCGATTTCAGGTAGCTGGTCGGGTACAGCATTTCCTGCATCCCCGGCCCGCCCTTCGGCCCTTCATAGCGGATCACGACAACATCGCCCGCCTTCACCTGGCCGGTCAGGATGCCCGCCACCGCGGCGTCCTGGCTTTCGAACACCACCGCCGGGCCGGTGAATTTCAGGATCTTGTCGTCCACGCCCGCCGTCTTCACGATGCAGCCGTCGCGCGCGATATTGCCGGTCAGCACCGCCAGCCCGCCATCCTGGCTGAACGCGTGCTCCTTCGACCGGATCACCCCGCCCTCGCGGTCAAGGTCCAGGTCGTCCCACCGCCGCGACTGGCTGAACGCGGTCTGGCTGGGCACGCCGCCCGGCGCCGCCTTGAAGAACTCGGCCACGGCCGGATCGTTGGTGCGCGAAATGTCCCACTGGTTGATGGCATGGCCCAGCGACGGCGCATGAACGGTCGGCACCCCGGCGTTCAGCAGTCCGGCGCGCTCCAGTTGCCCCAGGATCGCCATGATCCCGCCGGCGCGATGGACGTCCTCCATGTGGACGTCCTGCTTGGCCGGCGCCACCTTGGACAGGCACGGCACCCGGCGGCTCAGCCGGTCAATGTCGGTCATCGTGAAATCCACGCCCGCCTCGTGCGCGGCGGCCAGCAGGTGCAGCACCGTGTTGGTGGAACCGCCCATCGCGATGTCCAGGCTCATCGCGTTCTCGAACGCCGCCTTGTCGGCAATCGAACGCGGCAGCACGCTGGCATCGTCCTGCTCGTAGTACCGCCTGCACAGCTCCACCGCCAGCCGCCCGGCGCGCAGGAACAGGCCCTTGCGGTCCGAATGCGTCGCCAGTTGCGACCCGTTGCCCGGCAGCGACAGCCCCAGCGCCTCGGTCAGGCAGTTCATCGAATTGGCGGTGAACATGCCGCTGCACGAACCGCAGGTCGGGCAGGCCGACCGCTCGATCGTCGCGACTTCCTCGTCGGTGTACTTCTCGTCGGCGGCGGCCACCATCGCATCGACCAGATCCAGCGCGACTTCCTTGCCCTTCAGCACCACCTTGCCGGCCTCCATCGGCCCGCCGGAAACGAACACCACCGGAATGTTGATGCGCAGCGCCGCCATCAGCATCCCCGGGGTGATCTTGTCGCAGTTGGAGATGCACACCATCGCGTCGGCACAGTGCGCGTTGACCATGTACTCCACCGAGTCGGCGATCAGGTCGCGGCTCGGCAGCGAATAGAGCATCCCGTCATGCCCCATCGCGATGCCGTCATCCACCGCGATGGTGTTGAATTCCTTGGCCACGCCGCCCGCCGCCTCGATCTCGCGCGCCACCATCTGGCCCAGGTCCTTCAGGTGGACATGCCCCGGCACGAACTGGGTGAAGCTGTTGACCACGGCGATGATCGGCTTGCCGAAATCGGCGTCGGTCATCCCCGTCGCCCGCCACAGCCCGCGCGCACCCGCCATGTTGCGGCCGTGAGTGGTGGTGCGGGAACGATAGGCGGGCATGGGCGGAACTCCGGTTTGATCGTGTCGGCCCCTAGACCATCCCGCCCCCGCACTTAAGCGGAAAATCGCCGCCGCGGCCCGTTCCGGCCTTGCCAGCCGGGCGATTGCCCCTAGCCTCGCCGCGAACACGACAGGGAGGGCAGGAATGACCGGCACGCTCGATTGCGGCGCAATCATCGAACTGGCGCGGCGCGAAACCGGCGCCCACGGCTACGACAACGATGCGCTGTTCGCCCGCGTTGCCACCCTTATCGACTGGATCAACGCGCGCGGCCCTTACGATCGCCATGACCTGCGCGCCATGCAGCAGCAGGTCCAGCGCGTGCTGTCCGCCCGCCTGCGCATCGCGCTCGACCGCCAGCGCTTCCCCGCCATCGCCGCCGAAAAGATCGAGCGCCCGGTGTTCATCATCGGCTTCGCGCGCTCGGGCACCACGCTGCTGCACTCGCTGCTGGCCGAGGACCCCGCCGCGCAATCGCTGCGTTCGTGGCACATGTACTCGCCCTCACCGCCGCCCGGCGCCGGCCCCATCGCCGCCGAACGCCTGGCGATGAGCGACCGGCTGATCGAGGCGTGGATGGATTTCGCCCCCGCGCAGAAGCTGTTCCACCCCTATATCGACAAGCGCGGCCAGCAACCGATCGAGGACGAGGAAGCCTTCACCCTCGATTTCCGCAATGCCTACCCGTTCCACTACTACCGCGTGCCGACGCTCGACCCCGGCGCGGTGATCCTGTCGCACGATCAGGTCGCGGCGTTCCAATGGCACCGCGAACTGCTCCAGCACCTGCAATGGAATTCCGGCAAAAGCCACTGGGTGTGCAAGGGCCCGTCGCACCAGATGCAGCTTGCGGCGCTGCTACAGGTCTACCCCGATGCGCTGTGCGTCTGGGCGCACCGGCCGATCGGCGAGATCTGGGCCTCCAACGTCGCCATCCGCGCCGCCACGTACGATTCGATCACCGGCCGCCCGCAGGACTGGAGCGCGCAGGCGCGCGGCCATGTCGAGGCGATGCGCGCCGCGTTCGACAACCTGCTGGCCAGTGACCTGCTCGACGATCCGCGCGTGCTGCACCTTTCATTCCGCGACATCGCCGCCGATCCCGCCGGCGCGGTGCGCAAGGTCTGCGCCGCGCAGGGCCGTGACTTCACCGCCGCCTTCGCCACCCGCGTCTCCGTGTGGCTGGACGATCCCGAGAACGCCAGCGACCGCTTCGGCCGCTACCCGTATTCCTACGAGGCGTTCGGGCTGGACCGCGCCTGGGTGGAAGAGCTGTTCGCGCCTTATGCCCGCCGCTTCGGCCTCGACTGAGGAATCCCGCGATGACGAACCCCCTCGCCACCCCCGCGCAGATCGCCATCGAGGACCGCGCCCTGCGCCTGCTCGCCCGCCCCGAGCTGCAACGCGTGCGCGGCATTGTCACCATGCTGTGGCAGCAGGTCGCCGGCTGGCCCAACCGCGACCAGGCCGACCGTTTCGCGAACATGATCGACGAATACATGTTCCACCACGCCTTCCGCGCCGCCAACGGCGATGCCAATC